>JAOTUR010000045.1 GCA_029863805.1 Candidatus Krumholzibacteriia bacterium
CCGGTTTTCACAGGCCATTGCATGAGCTTCCAGATAAGCACGAACGCCAGGAGGAAACCGAGCACCTCGACGTACTCGATGCCTTTTGTCGCGAAAATATCTACATAGTTGAAGCCTTCCATTTGATTTCCTCCTTTGTAGTCGCCGGCGTCGGCGACTTGCGCTCATCAGTGACCCAAGACGGTGATTTTCGCAAAACGGGCATTCGGTTGACGATCCATCGAAACACCCAAATCTCGCTGGCGATGACGGCCAATGTGATTTCGATCTCCATCCAAGTGGGGTAGTAACGAACGATTTCGTACCATTTGAAGGCAATGATGGATACATTGAGCCTGTTCAATACGATTCCCACCAGAGTTAAAATCGCGGCGAAACGGATGAGGCCAATACTCCCGGTTCTTACGCTGTGCATAAATAGCAGGCATGGAATCAGAACGAATCCAATTATCTCCGTAAGGTACCAGTAGCCCATGGGTGTGCGCAGATATTGCCATTCCTGACCATGCACGAATTCCAGCTCTTTTAAAAACAGATAGATCAACATCGCGTAGGCACAGACTTTGGCAAGGCCTCTTACGATGTCGTCGTGCGACCGGTGATGGTCTTCGTCGATTTGCGTCCTGAACACCCGGTGGCTGATCGTTCCTTCAAAGATGACCATCGAGAGACCGGCGGCGATGCTGGAGACAAAGAATAGAATGGGGATAAACTCGGAGTACCACAGGGGATGTATCTTTGCCTTTGCCATCAGAAAAAGGGCTCCCAGACCGGATTGATGCAGCGTTGACAGAGTGATGCCAACGACGACGGCACCGAGGGTCAGTCCAGCCAAGGCTCTTCGTAGCCGCTTCAAACCCAGCCACTCCGCAACCGCCGGCGAAAACTCAATGAACTCCGCGATCATGTACAGGAGGAAGTGCCAAGCCACGAGAAACAGGACCGAGCTGACACCAAAAGAATTGCCGATTATTGGGTTCACGACGTTCCAGGGTCGTCCAAGATCGAGGAGCAACGCGCCGGCGTAGAAGACGTAAGCCAGAAACCCGTTGAGCACGGTCACGCGGACGATCGGTCGGTACTTCTTGAGACCCAGCACATAAACCATAAACGTGATCACATAGGCTCCACCCGCGAACGCAACGCCCGTGATCACATCAAACCCGATCCACAAGCCCCACGGATAATCCTGCGAGAGATTTGTGACCGAGCCCAGGCCCCGAGTAAAACGGATGAAAAGTAGAACCGCTCCCAGCAGGATTATCGGTATAGAAATCATATTGAAAACGGTAATGATGCTTCCCTTGGGTTTTAGCTCGCGGAGCAGAAAGCGAAGGATACTCTCACGTCCATGCGCAGCCGCGGGCATAAGCAGTTTTCCTGTCGTCATATCATTCCTCGCTATCGCCTTTTTCCCTTTTTGTGGCATTGCTCACTCCCAGAAGGAAAGCCGGCCACAAAGTGAGAATGATGGGCACTGCATAGAGAAATTCCTTGGTTAGCTCCGGGTAGGGGTCCGTTCCGAGATCCGTCCGCAATCCAAGCTGCTCGAAAGGCACGGGGGAGAGATAGAGCCATCCCGTTCCTCCAACCTCGTGCTCTCCGTAGATGTTGTGCACGTACTTGTCGGGCTCGCCGTATATCCGCGACTTCGCGATATCGAGGAGCTCCTTTCTAGTGCCAAAAAGCAGCGCCTCCTCCGGACACTCCTCAACACAAGCCGGTTGCTCTCCTTCCTGAAGCCTCTCCCAGCACAGACGGCACTTCTGGATCTTGGGAACTGGACTGTCGTACTCGAACTTGGGAATGTCAAACGGACAGGAGAGCATGCAGAACCTGCAGCCCATGCACTTACTCTCACGCCACACCACGGGTCCTTGCGTGGTCTTGAGCATGGCCCTGGTAAGGCAAGCTGTGGCGCACGCAGGTTGGCAGCAATGCATGCACTGCTTTTTTGCAAAAACCTCACCCACATCGGTTTCATAGCGGTTGACGACGCTCCATTGCGTCACCGATGGCTGCCGTTCGCTGGCGAACATCGCTTCATCGTCATCGTCGGGTTCTGGCAGACCATTTGCTTCCGCACAGGCGTATTCGCAGCTTCGACAACCGGCGCACCGTGTTGTATCGACCAGCACGCCAACGAACTCCGGGTCACCTTTCTTATCTTTGGCTCTCAGGGGCTCAGCAAAGACAGCGCTGGCGCCGATCAGCCCGAACGTCTTTAGAGCGCTTCTTCTGTTCATTTCTGTTTTCCCTCTCTTATGCTCTGTTCTTGCTCGACCCTTTGTTGGGGCACTATGCGCGGTGCTGTTCAACCGAAAAACTTCTCATGGAGTTTGTTCCACTCCGCCTCCTGCAAATGATCGATCAGGCCCGCAGCGGGCAGTCCACCGTCTTGCATGGTTTGCCCGAGGACGGGGTGTTCGGGCGCAACCGTTGCCAGAAACACTTTCAGGCGCCTCAGTTCGCGTTTGAGCCAGCGCTTGGCCTCTTCTCCAAGGTGCATTCTCTCCGGAAACGTGGACGTATCGCGGGGAGTGATCTTGTAGAGCCAAGCCGCGGTGTACGGTTCGGCGCCGTGTAACCCGCCGCGATGCAGGAGATCGGCGTTGATCTCGCTGACCACGCCGTCGATCGGCGAGCGGAAGGTCGCCGATCGATCCCCGTGCCACAACGTGGCCAGGATGTCGCCCCTGTGTACCTCCTCGCCCACCGCCAAGGTGGCAATATCGTCGATACTGCCCACCAAGGCCTGGGCAAATTCGTTGATGCCGACTCTGGCGATCCCCGTTTCTTCGAGGAAAAGCCAGGTATGACCGGGGTCGAAATAAACACCGGCCGGTGTGCGATACGACGTCAATTCAAACGAGGGGGATACGGGGAGGAAAGCCTGTTCGTGTGCAGCGACGACTTGCGAGCGCCTGCGCTGGACAAAGTGGTCAACGGTTAGAAAAACGATGATGGTGAGAAGAACGAGTAGCGCGACCATGATACCGCCTCCTTATACTTTGGGCTTTGGGCTGGTTTGATCTCGTTCCGCTCTCTTTCAATATGGCATAAATTGCGCCGCGACGCGAAAGAAATGTGAAATTTTTCACTTGCATAACGCACTGTTAAAACATGACTTATGAGTACGTTCGGTAACGCTTGCAGGATTCTGCAACGGTGCGGTGCGGCCGTCTGTTGAGTATATCAACGGCCCAGCGGTCGCCGCATGGGCCGAGGGGTTGTAACAGTGTGTATTTCAACCAGTCACGGAGATTGTTGACAATATCAGCACAGACGTAGAAAAACTCTACGTTTCATATGGTTACCCGCTGCCGGTTGGTGGGCCAAACTCGTGGCGGGCCTCTTTCCACGGAGGCAGGATCTTGAAGAGTGCCAGAAGGATCAGAAATGGAAGAACCAATATGGCGATGGACACTAGCAACCCTTCCACGCCCACGATCGACATCTTGTACGCGGTCAACCCCCTGAGACTCTTTGAGAACAACTGCCCCCCGATGACAACGTTCCATCGCGTAGAGAAAATCCCCACCTGGACCAATAACGCCGAAACGAAATACAACAGCCGTCTCAATTCAGCGGGTGTCCGAAACAACTTGACCAGAGCGATTGCGACCAGCGGAACGATCATTCCGATAAGGAGCTGTATCACGACAAGACTGACGAACAGCTTGCCGGACACCAGCTCGGACAGGATCTCGATGGACTCTTCGGATTCATAGATGCGGTGGATGAAGTCGAGCGTCTCCAACGAGAAATCGACGATCATGGCGTAGAAGAGAAAGCCGGCCAGTTTGTCGAGGCAATCCATATCGATCTGCTTTGATCGCATGGGTGTTGCGATCATGTAAATGAGCAGCACAAGAGCGATACCGGAGACGATGGCTGAAAAGAGGAAGACGATGGGCATCAACACACTAGACCACCAGGGATTCGCCTTCACAGAGCCGAAAATGAACCCGACATATCCGTGGAGCAAGAACGCCGAGGGGATGCCGATTATGGTAACGGCCTGCACCGCTTTTCGATCGAATCTCACGGCACGTTCCGAGATATCGGAAGAAAACAAGGACAGCACCTTGTGCAACCATTTGCGAGGACCTGTTTCCTCCTGCGCCCACAAGATAATGTCCCGTCGGTAATCGAACCAGATCTCGAGTAGTAGAACCGCCATCAAATACCAGGCGTAAACAAAACCGAACATGGCCATCGCCGATTGCTTGTTGGGAGTGAGGAAGATCTCGAACGATTTTTCGGGATGACCGAGATGTGCCAGAAGGGGTAGGGGCGCGACCAGCAGAAATGCCAGCGCTGTCAACAATGATAAGCGGTATGTGGGCTGCACTTCCTTGACCTTAAACACCTTGACCAGCGATGCGAGAATGAAAGCCCCCGCCACGAGACCGGTGATATACGGGTAGACCACGACAAGGATGCTCCAGTGCAGTTCGATCTCGTTGGGGTAGATGAAGCCTGTGATCTCCTTGAGACGCGGTAGGAGATGTTCGACCACGCTTTCCACGGCTAGTTAACCTCCATATCGAGATCCGCGTAATACACCTTCGGCTCGGTGTTTAGAGATGGTTTCAAAATGCCCACCTTGTTCATGCGCAGGAACCGCTGCAGAGGGCTCGCCTTTTTCCTGAGCTCGCCAAAGACCCGTGCTTGCGTAGGGCACGCCTCGACACAAGCAGGTGCCAACCCTTTGGAGATTCTGTGGTAGCAGAAGGTACACTTTTCCGCCGTCCGCGTCTCCGGGTGAAGGAATCGAGCCCCGTACGGACAAGCTTGAATACAGTAACGACACCCGATGCAATACTCCGCATCCACCAGAATGACGCCGTCGGGGGATTTGAACGTCGCTCCCACAGGACACACCTGCACGCAGGGTGGGGTGTCACAATGATTACACAGCTTGGGTACAAAGAAGCTACGCACGATATCCTTCTCTTCCCGGTCATTGCCAAAGCTCTTTATAGCGCCATTTGGGCTGTCCACTGCGACCTCGCCGCCCTCCATAATTCGGTATCGCTCCACCCACGTGCGAAAGAAAAACGGATCACGTGGCACCTGGTTCTCGACTTTGCACGCTTCTACACAGCGGCCGCATCCGATGCACTTGCTGATGTCGATTCCCATTCCCCAGTAGTGTTCATTCGGATTGTAGGCCCCCGCCAGTATCCACACGGGAGCTTCCTTTAGCTTGTCACTCGCGGCCAAAAAGCGCGGGACGAGGAGCGACGCGACGGCGAACAAGAGTTTCTTTACAAACGACCGTCTTCCATATCTTTTTCGATTCTCGATTTTGGCGGCTTGATTCACGGCTAACGACTCCCGGGTAGATGTGGGTAATGACACTGCCAGCACGTGTACCGTTCGCCGTGTGTTGCGAGGTCGACTTTTCGCGTTTCCAGCTCTGTGGTCGCTCCCTCGGCGTGACAGGCAGCGCAAAACTCACGAGTCGCGGGTTTTGAGGGACGGTGTTGTCTGGGACTCACCTTGTGCTCCTCAGGGGTCTCGTGACAACGCACGCACGGTACGTATACATGGTGTGAAACAGCCTTGGTTCTGGCGATCGCCGCGTGGCACGCTTCGCATTCAGCGGGTGTATGGGGTGGAACCGGGTCGTGGGGATTGTGACATGCAATGCACGGTTTGAGCGGGTTGTGTGATGCCGAAACGATTTGGGGGAATCCCGTGGGCCTCGAGGCGAGATACTCGTGGCATAGCGGACAGTATCCGCGCTCTCGTGGAGCGGGAAGCTCAACATCGGGATCTTCCGTATGAGCGGCGGCGGGACCGTGGCATGTTTCGCACGCGACGGTCTTGTGATACCCATGATACTTGGTGTCCACCACGTCGTCGTGGCACTCGTAGCACGCCTCATGACCCGCATATGTGATTTCCTGGGCGGCGGCTTCCTCGAGTGCCGAAGGGCGGTAATGGCCATACTTACCAAAATCCTTTGGTACCAGCAGATTACGCACGGGGATGAACAAAACGATAAAGAAGACGGCCAGCAGGGAAAGGCGCTGGACCTGCTCGGGTATTCTCGACCAGAAAAGTCTGATGCGTTTCAGAAGTTCGAAAACATCCATGGCGCGTCTTGTGGCGGTGCAAGCCTCGGCGATTATCCAAAAAAAGATTCTCGAGACCGAGTGTGAGCCGACTCACTGCGGCAAAATCCAACACCTATGAGAATGTTTTCACGAAACGTATCAACCTTGGTGCCAACTGTCTACGTTTTACCGCAAAAATTGACAAAAATCAGATGTACTGGTTTGTCGATGGCACGCCCATTTGGGGTCGATCCCGCACGGCTGCTGCGAAGGGGGCGTCCCCACCGATTCTTGCGCCCTCGTGAAAATAATCACAAAAAAACGCTGGACGATTTCGGTAACATCTGCTACATATATGTTAGGTCTACCTAACAACAAGCGCGGTTTATCGACGACAGGCGGGGAGGCATTTTAACAATGACGGTTGCGCTCGTGGACATTAAGCCCGGCGGCCGGGGACGGATTCTCGAGGTGGGTGGTGGTAGCCGTGCCCGGCGGCGTATGTTCGATATGGGTGTGACGCCGGGTGTCATCGTCGAAGTCAAGCGTGTGGCTCCTCTCGGCGACCCGATAGAGGTCAAGGTGAGAGGCTACAACCTCCTGGTTCGTAAGTCGGAGGCGAGCGGCATCACCGTTGAGGTCGAATGATTGACCGCCCGCGCCGGCGAGTGATGTTTTTTTTGATCATGTGTTAGGCCCACCTAACTCAAGCGTCGTCTGACCAGAATAATTTGAGAGGCCCAGCAAACATGGCCGACAAAATTACAGTTGCTCTTGCGGGCAATCCGAACAGCGGGAAGACTACGGTGTTCAACGCCATGACGGGTGCTCGTCACCACGTTGGTAATTATCCGGGTGTAACCGTCGAGAAGAAGGAAGGTAGGTACCGCCATGGGGAGTTGGAGGTGCTGGTTACCGATCTTCCCGGAATCTACAGTATGACCGCCGACTCGGTGGACGAGATTGCCGCCCGCAACCATCTGGTCGATGGCCACCCCGATATCCTGGTCGACATCATCGATTGTTCCAACCTGGAGCGCAATCTGTATCTCGCCACCCAGCTTCTGGAATTGGGAATCCCTTTGCTATTGGCGTTCAACATGAGTGATGTTGCCCAGGGGCGGGGAATCGACCTGGATCTCGATCGACTCTCTGAGCGTCTGGGGACGCCGATCGTGCGTACCGTGGGTCACAAGGGAAAAGGTATCGAAGAGCTCAAGGAGGCCATTGCCCGCGTTGCCTTGGGCAAGAGCTCACCTCGCGGGTCCACGGTCGATTATGGCAGTCCCATCGAGAGAGAAATCGAAAAGCTCGAGAGGCTGATCGCGCTTCGTAACGGCGATCTGTCGAAATTTGAGCAGAGATGGTTGGCGGTAAAGCTTCTCGAAAGCGACGAAGATATTGCGGCCAAAGTCACAGACCGCGACATAATCTCCCAGGCGGAGTCAAGCAGCGCCCGACTGGCCGAGTTCTACGGCGATGACTTAGAGGTGGTCATGGCCGACCGACGTTATGCCTTTATCTCGGGTATCTGCAGGGAGTCGGTCCGTGTCCCCGCATCAGCCGAGGACACGTCATCCGATCGGATAGACTCGTGGCTCACCCACCGCTGGTTCGGCCTTCCGATCTTCCTGCTCCTGATGTATATGGTTTTCCATCTCACCTTTACGCTGGGCAATCCACTGTCGGCCCTGATCGAAAACGGATTCGGGTGGTTGGGAGCGACGATAACCGCGTGGTGGCCACCGGACGCCGTTAGTCCGTTACAGTCGCTTCTCGTCGACGGAATCATCGGTGGTGTCGGTAGCGTCATTGTTTTTTTGCCCAATATTCTGCTGTTGTTTCTCGCTATAGCTGTTCTGGAAGACACCGGTTATATGGCTCGCGCGGCGTTTATGATGGACCGTATGATGTACAAGGTGGGTCTGCACGGCAAGAGTTTCATCCCCATGCTGATTGGTTTTGGATGCAACGTGCCGGCGATCATGGCTACCAGAACGCTCGACAGACGGCGCGACCGCTTGATAACGATGTTGATCATTCCTCTGATGAGCTGCAGCGCGCGGCTGACCATCTACGCTCTGATCATTCCCGCGTTCTTTCCTCAAGTGCTGCAGGCGCCGATGCTGTGGATGATGTACATCATTGGCATCATTCTGGCGATCGCGGCGGCCAACCTACTGCGGGTGACCGTCTTCAAGGGAGAGACGTCATCTTTTATGATGGAG
The DNA here is from genome assembly GCA_029863805.1 of Candidatus Krumholzibacteriia bacterium. GTDB lineage: Bacteria > Krumholzibacteriota > Krumholzibacteriia > WVZY01 > WVZY01 > JAOTUR01. Next base: position 8,297 of record JAOTUR010000045.1, read on the forward strand.
CTCCCGCCTTACAGGATGCCCTCGCCGACAGGTGTGTTCGCTCACATGTGGGAGCGCGCCTGGTTATACGTTAGAAAGGCGGGAACGATCATACTGGGCGTCACCGTCGTGCTATGGGCCATGACCAGCTTTCCGAAGAAAGTCACTTACGATAGGGACTACGAGTCCCCCGCGGTGCTGGAGCAGCTGACGCAAGCGGAAGTGACAGAAGCCAAACGGGCCGAGGATCTGTCTTACTCGGTGGCTGGGCGGATGGGTCGTTTCATGGAGCCGGCGCTTCGCCCGATGGGGTTTGACTGGAGGATCGGTACGGCTCTGGTGGGGGCTTTCGCGGCCAAGGAGGTTTTTGTCGCCCAGATGGGCATCGTGTATTCGGTGGGGCAAGCAGATGAGTCATCCGAGGCCTTGCGGGCGCAGCTGAAGTCGAATTACTCGCCGCTGGTAGCGTTTTGTATCCTGCTCTTCGTACTCATCGGTACTCCGTGTATGGCAACGGTGGCGATAACGCGACGAGAAAGTAATTCTTGGAAGTGGGCTCTTTTTCAGTTTACGAGTCTTACCGTGCTGGCGTATTTTCTGACGGTGCTGGTTTACCAATTGGGTAAGCTTGTTGGCATCGGCGTGTGAGGTGTGAGACGGGAATGATGGAATCGATTATCGTGGTTGTGGCGGTAGCGGTCGCGTCGGCGCTGGTGGGGCGCACCATATACAGGACTCTGGCCGGTAAGAAGTCTGCCTGCTCCTGTAGCGGTGGGTGTCCGTTTTCCGGTGACTGCGGTGGCATCCCGCCGTTGCCAACGGTTCGCGAGCAAGGTGGAACGGCGGATGGTCCGCCGTGTCTGTATGAAACTGATAACGGAAGTGCCTCGATGGGCGGGGCATGACAATCGTTGCGCATGTTGAGGAGTGGATGGGTTTGACGATCATCTCCCCAGGGCAACCTGCTTGATGTGTATTGTGGCCGGTCGCACTCACCGCACTCGCAACCAATGAATGACACATTGAAAAACAACTTCTTACTGCGTCTCTTGGGCTCGGTCAAGCTGACCCTCATCATTCTTGCCGTTTTTGCGGTCACGATCGCCGTGGCAACCTTCGTCGAGGTGCGCTACGGTACCGATGGTGCGCGGGCCATGGTCTACAACGCTCGTTGGTTCGAGGCACTGCTGGTCACACTCCTCATCAATCTTATCATATCGCTACTCATCAACATGCCTTATCGGCGTTTCCAGACCGGATACGTCATAACCCATGTGGCTTTCATCATCGTGCTGGTCAGTGCCGGTATTACCCGCTACTTCGGGTACGAAGGCACCATGAGGATTCGAGAGGGGGCTTCGTCCGATTTTATCTACTCTGCCAAGGATTACGTAAGGCTGTCAGCGGGAGACGAGTCCGCATCGTTTCCGGTCCGTTTGTACAAGCCCGGGAAGAATCTGCTGCGCAAGACGGTTGAGGTTGGCGGCGAAGATTACAAAGTGTCGATACTCGAGTACTGGCCTCATTTCGAAAGACGTTTTATAGAAAAACCGGACGGCCACCCTCTGCTTGTCTTCGTGACCAGTGGTATGGCCAGCGGTCGTGCGACGCTCGAAGAGGGACACACCTATGAGGCGCCCGGTGTGACCGTCCGTTTTCTCCGTGATAGAATGGAAACGCTGCCTGCCGCGCCCGCCTTTGGAGAGTTGGTGATCGATGTCGATGGCACTATGCACCGATTGGCGGTACCCGCCGAGGCGCCTACGGAGATTCGCGCTGGTGACTATGATTTCAAGATAACGGAGTTTGTACGCGACTTTCGCGTAGGCAGAACCCCGCTACCGGACGACGAGATGAGGAATCCGGCGATTCGCGTGCAGATCGAAGGCCCGGGGGGCGAACGGCACGAACGGCTGCTCTTTGCCTATCATCCCGATTTCGATATGGGACATGGAGGTGGGGAGAAGGCGTTCGAGCACATCGGTCTCATCTATGCATATAATAGAAACCTGTATTTCTTTCGCAAGGCACCCAGCGTGCTCGCCGCTCATGCCGATTTTGCGCTCGATGTGCAGGCGGGCGGAGGCCACAGCGAGGGCACCGAAATCGACAGTGGTACCGAGTTCGAGGTGAAGCCGGGTTCGGTGTTACGCTCGGGGACGTTTGTCTTCTTGCTGGCCGAGTTCTGGGAGTCAGCCGTTGAAGAACCGTCGCTCAGCGAGAATACGGATAGACCGGCCGCCATCCGCCTCGCTGTAGAAGACCAATCTGGAAACAAAGCCGACGCTGTGGTGGAAAAATATGGCGAGCCTGTGGCAGTCGACCTGGGTGGGAGGGAGATCGCGACCGTCTATGGGCCGGTACGTATTGCGCTCCCGCACCGGATTCATCTCGACGACTTTGTACTGGCCACTTACCCGGGTAGCGAAAACCCGGCGAGCTTCGAGAGCCACGTCCGCCTATATGATGATGCGAGTGGCATCGATGGACAACCGGTGAGGATATACATGAATCATCCACTCAGCTACCGCGGCTTCAAGCACTTTCAGTCATCGTATGATCGTGACCGCCAAGGCACGATCCTATCGGTTAACCGCGATCCCGGCAAATTGCCGACCTATATCGGTTACACGCTGGTTGGCTTGGGCTTTCTGGTGACGCTGACTCGGGGTCTCATTTGGCACAGGAATCCGGCGAGGTGAGCGCGAGACTTATGAGAACATGGTGCTATTGTTTGCTTTTGTTGGTGTCGGCCGCTCTGCTGAGTGGTGGTAGGGTAGAACCGGTTCTGGCGCAGACCGGCGCAGAACAACCGCAAACACAAGAGCACGACCACGAGCACGATCGCGAGCCACAGCACGTAGACCCTCGCAAGAACTTCTTGTCGCAGTCGGCGCGCGAGGCTTTGGGGCAGCTGATGGTGCAGGATTTTCAGGGGCGGATGAAACCGCTCGACACGCTGTGCCGTGAGTCGTTGTGGAAGATTGTCAAGCAGGGTAGCTTGGATGGGTGGCAGCCCGTTGACCTCTATGTGAGCTGGGTGGCTCATTCTGACTTCTGGTTCGACAAGCCCCTGATCGCCGTTCGCAATCCACAACTCAAGGGGCTTTTGGGTATCCAGCCGAGTACAAAACACATAAGCCCGGCTTCGCTCTACGACGCATCGGGCCGCTACCGGCTGGTGGAGGATGTGGAGAAGGCCCACCGCACGCCGGATAGTAAGAAAAGCAAGATGCAAAGAAAGCTCATTTCGCTCGATGAGCGCTTTAATCTGTTTTTTATGGCCGTGCGCGGTCTCACCTTAAGGGTATTTCCGCTGCCCGATGATGAAAACAACCGTTGGCTAGGAGCAGGAGAGCTGCAAGACGAATTGGATGGGCCCGTTGGTGATGAGTACCAGGCCGCATTCAATGACCTCTACCAGGGTCTCCACAGCCAGAACAGCGGTGCTGTGTTGCGCGCCGCGCAGGCGATCGGTTCGATTCAGGAAAAGTATGGAGCGGAAGTTCTCCAGTCACCGCTCGCGCTCGGCGCCGAGCTGCGGCTCAACCGGCTGCAACCCTTCGTTTGGGCGACCATCCCGTATCTGGTTGCATTCGTTCTTCTGATTCTCGCCTATGCCTCAAGCCTTGCCCGACGGCGAGTTGCGGCCATCTCGTTTCGCAATCCGCTCTACACACTAGGCATGATCGTCTTTGTGGGGACAATTCTCTACCATACGTACGGGTACGTTCTGCGCTGGATCGCGGCGGGTCATGCTCCCTTGAGTAACGGCTATGAATCGTTGATATTCATTGCTCTGATGATCGGCGTCGCCGGTTTGTTCTACGAGATACGTAGCCGCCGCGGTTCGATGGCGGCCCTTTCCGCACTGTTGACCGCTGTCATCCTGGGAGTGGCCATGCTACCTACGTTTGACCCGGCGATTAGTCCACTGGTACCTGTTCTGGCTTCTTTCTGGCTCATCGTGCACGTGACCATCATCACGGCCAGCTATGGCTACCTAGGCCTGGTGGCTGTCGTCGCCATGACCATGCTCATTTTACACCTTTTCAAACGTCCCGGACGCATGACGCTGCGGCTCGCCATCTTTGAACTAAACAAACTACACTGGAACGCGATGGTCACAGGACTGGCCTTTTTGAGCATCGGCACATTTCTGGGAGGGGTGTGGGCCAACGAGTCGTGGGGGAGATACTGGGGTTGGGATCCCAAGGAAACGTGGTCTTTGGTGACGATCCTGGTCTACGCGTTCGTGGTCCACTTCCGTTTTGTTGAACGCTTCAATCGTCCGCTCAATATGGCGTCTGGGGGCTTTCTGGCTATCCTGTCGGTGGGGATGACGTATTTTGGTGTCAATTATTTTCTCTCCGGCCTTCACTCCTACGCCCAAGGCGATGCGCCGGGCGTTCCCGCATGGGTCTTTGTCATGACTGTCGCGATGGTGGCTTTAGTCGTGGCCGCATACTTGGTCGACTCGGCACGGAGTTGGGAAGGTGCAAATGCGGCCAGACATTCCACTAAAAAAGGCAAGCCGCTTGCAACTCCACCGTTGACATAGGTGCGCGGCGGGGTTAACTCGGGTGCGGCGCACTCCAACTTAGCCGGGCGGCGGGATCGAGCCGCGCGGTCTCACCCAGCGGGCAATCACATTCACACTTGCCGGCTCTTGCATGCGGTGTCTAGCGGATCAGACCCTCAACGATTCTTACCACGCGTGGTAATGTCGCCTGCACCGCAGGATGCATGTCCCCCCCGACCGTGACACAATCGCAGGCTTCCACCGCGACGATGATCACATCATGTGCCACCGGCAGGCCCAACATTCGTCCCACAGCAAGCGCTTCAAACAGCCCCACGTAATGCGGCGAGCCGCTGCTTGTGGGGGGGAAGTCGTTTTCCGTAAAGGTGTGAATTGTCCCAGGAGGTGCCGCCCCGGTCTGCACGGTGTCAATGACTACTACGCGCGATTTCCCCAGGAGATGATCGAGCAATCTTAGCCCTGACTCGGTACTGAGGACGACTTCGCTCTTGTCTCCCAGGAGTGGCTGCAGCTCGCGTGCAGCCAGAAAACCAAAGGCATCATCAGCCAGAATATCGTTTCCCAGACATAGGAGTCGAGTTGCACATCTACTCTCGGTAGACTCGGCCATCGCCATTCCTTTTCAGGGTTTCCCTTATCTCGCCGCTGCGATCACGAATGCGGACGATCAGCGGCATGTTTCCCGGCAAAGAGTGAGTCGCACAGCCATGGCACGGATCGTAGGCACGAAACGCCATCTCCACCTCGTTGAGAATACCTTCCGACACATGGCCACCGCTGATCAGTCCCTTGGCCGCCTTGTCAACGCTCATGGCGATACGCGCCGAGTTGTTCTGCGTCGCTACGATGAGGTTGGCGTTTTGGATGATCCCTCTGTCATCGGTCTGGTAGTGGTGGAAAAGGGTGCCCCGGGGTGCTTCGACTACACCGATACCCTCATCCGGCGTCGTCGTCGGAATGGTGCGCACATTGGGATCGATCAGTTCGGGATCACTCGCCAGCTCTTCCATACGTTCCGCGGCGTACAATAGCTCGACGACCCGGGCCCAATGGTTGGCAAGCGTGTGATGCACCGGCTTGCCCCCCAAAGCATCGAAGTACTGCTCGTAGGCACCTTGCGCCAGCGGTGTCGCCATGCCGTCGGCAACGTTCAGGCGCGCCAGCGGAGCGACGCAGTAGATACCGCTTTCGGGGCCATCCGAAAAACCGTTCCAGCCGATCGACTTCAGATAGCAGAACTTGACATAACTCCACGGCTCCACATGCTCGGCCACGTGGTCGATGTAGGCCTCGGGGGCAAACTTTGCGAACTCCCGGCCGTCAGGCGTGACGACTCGTATAGGCCCGTCGTAGAAGTTGACACGATTATGTTCATCTACGAGACCCATGTAGTAGGTGCGGTGTGTAAACGCATCAGAGGTGATAAGCCCCACGTAATCGCTATTCTTGAGAACCACGTCTTCAAAAATATCCAACGTGAACTTGGCAAACTCCACCGCATCGGACGCGACATCTTGGAACTGTTTCTGATGTTCGGCCGTTACTCGTTTGGCGACTCCCCCGGGCAGGCCGAACACGGGGTGTATGACCTTTCCTCCTGCCAGGCTGATGAGTTCTCGCAGGCGACGTCGCATGACGATGACTTTCTTGCCGATGTCTATCCCCACCTTCGCAATGACCCCGAGCACATTCCTTTCCGCGGCGGGAGCGGTTGGGCCAACGACAAAGTCGGGGCCGCCGAGGAAGTAGAAATGCAGCGCATGATCTTCAACCATGAATGTGCTGTAGATCAGTTCACGAATCTTCTTGGCGACGGCCGGCGGCTCGACGTCGTACAGATCGTCGAGGGCCTTGGTACTGGCCATGTGATGGGCCGTGGGGCATACACCACAAACCCGGGACGTAATCTGAGGCATATCCTCGGCCGCACGTCCCTGCGTGAATTTTTCGAATCCTCGCAGCTCGGGGACCTGAAAGTAGGCACGATCGACGCTACCCTCGTCGTTCAAGAAAATGTCGATCTTGCCGTGGCCTTCCAGTCGCGTGATGGGGTCGACCGTGATTCTGCGGGTCATGTATTTGCTGTCGGCCGACGACGCTCCCTTTTGCCAAGCCTCTTTTATCGGCACTTGTTTCTCATCGGACATGGCGCCCCTCCGTTATAGATTCAGTTCGTGTGGCTGCCCACCGTCCTCATTCTTCTTCGCCGCAGCAGCGAAGAAGGCATGCTGTAACGGTAAAATGTTCCAATCGGATCCGGGATCTTATCCAGGATCTCGACTATCTTCTCCTCGTCGTTACTACCCACCATGGAGGCGAGTGCCGCAATCACTTTACCCCCGTAGTCCTTGACGCGACCGGTCGGACCAAAACACCCGGAACAAGGCATATTGCCGTTGACACATTGGGCCTCGCAACCGGCTCGCGTCGCTGGTCCCATGCACGGTATGCCCTGCGCGAGAAGACACGTTTCCTCGTCGATCAAGACTTCGTGTGGGCGCTTGAACTCGATCAACGCCAGATCCTCGGGTTTGGAGTCTTTTCGCGAGCACTCCGAGCACAGGGCGACATCGGGTGACAACACCGTCTTCTTCGGCGGCAAGTTCCCACTGAGGAGCGTTTGCACCGCACCCAGTATGATCTTGGGCGTCGGCGCGCAGCCGGGGAGATAGTAATCGACGTCGACAACCTGGTCGAGCGTCCTCACCGTATCGTAAAACTCGGGGAGTGAAACGCTGCGCCCGTTTTCCTCGTGTGTCATCTTGGGAACAACACCGTCGGGGTTCTCCGTGGTGGGGTTGTCCAAATACACGGTGTCAAAAATGCTCTGCCTGTCACTTAGATTGGCAAGACCGGGAACACCCCCAAGATGCGAGCATGATCCAAAAGCCACCAAGACTTTTGACTTTTTTCGTAGCAGTTGAGCCATTTCTTTCTGCTCGTCCATGCGGACGGCACCGTTTACAAAGCAGGCAAGGATTTCCCCATCTTCCATCGCTTCGACGTCTTTTCTCTTGAAATCCAGCGCGACCGGCCAGAAGACAATGTCCACGGCTTCGACAACATCGAGGATATTCTCGGCAAGGTCAACCACTGCTTCCTCGCAGCCACCGCAAGAGGCGCACCAGTAAAAACACACCTTCGGCTTGGCTGATACAGCGTTCTCCGATATCACACGATCACCTCCTCGGCAAAGACTTCCTGGCGGGGTACCGAGTTGATCGGGCCCAGCGCCCGCACTTTTTCCACCATGTCATTCATGACCGCTTTGAGTCGGTCTGCCTCGGAAGCCGAGATCCACTCGAGCCGGAAACGGTCTTCCTCAATTCCCATCCCGGTCAAGACGCGCCGGAGAAGGTGGTAGCGCCTGAGCGCTTTGTAATTGCCCTCCTGGTAGTGGCAATCACCGGGATGGCATCCACCGATCAGGACGCCGTCGGCGCCCTTGGCAAAGGCGTCCAGCACGAACTGAGGGTCCACACGGCCCGAGCACATGACGCGTATGATGCGCATGTTGGGCGCGTACTTCATCCGCGACGTACCGGCTAGATCGGCCGCAAGGTAAGTACACCAAGCGCAGAAAAAGCAGATGATCCTGGGTTCGAACTTCTCTTCACCGACCCCGGGGTTCATTTCTTCACGCATGGGTCAGCACCCCCTCTATCTCCTCAAAGATTTCTTCGTCTTCGAACAAGTTCTGTCTGACCGAACCGGAGGGACAGCCAGCCACGCACACTCCGCAACCCTTACAGAGCACCTCATTGATCACCGCCGCTTTCTTTTGGTCGTCGAACGATATGGCGATGTAAGGGCAAAGCGACACGCAGGTCTTACAGCCCGAGCACTCCTCTTCGATGACAAATGCCGTATTCGGTTCCAACTCGACAAAGCCCTTGTCGATCAAGGCAAGTGCCTCACCCGCGGCGGCACCCGCCTGCGCCACCGTGTCTGGTATGTCCTTGGGGCTTTGGCAGCACCCCGCCAGATAGATTCCATCGCTAAACGTGTTGACCGGTGCCAATTTTGGATGCCGCTCCATGAAGAAGCCTTCCTTGGAGCACGTGATGTTGAAGCGTCGACGGACTTCTTCTGCATCCGTTCGGGGTACCAGGCCGACTGATAAAACCACCATATCAACGGGGATCTTGCGTATCATACCGGCCAGAGTGTCCTCCACATCGAGTACCAGACTCGCGTCACCATTGGTGTGCGGCGAAATGTGCGCCACTTTGCCGCGAATGAAGTGGACTCCCTCGTCGGCCACCCGGTTGTAGAACTCTTCGAAGTCCTTGCCGGCAGTGCGGATGTCGATGTAAAAGTTGACGACGTTGGCACCGGTCTTTTCCTTGAGCAAATGCGCCAGTTTGATGGAGTACATGCAGCATACGCGCGAACAATGGCGGTTGGTGTTTTCGTTACGGCTGCCAATGCAATGAATGATTCCAATCCGCTTGGGTATGCGGCCGTCGCGCATGACCACTTCACCACCGGTTGGTCCCGAGGGGTTGACTAGACGTTCCACCTCCAACGATGTATAGACATTCGGATAGACACCGTACCCATAGTCCGGGTTGATGGGGTGGTAGGTCTTGAAGCCCGTGGCCAAGATGATGGCGCCCGCTTTGACAACCTCTGTTGTCTCTTCCTGGCTAAAATCGATGGCATCGCGCTCGCCGCAGGCCTCGATGCATGTTTTCTTGCATTTGCCACTCTTGAATTCGATACAGGTTTGTGGGTCGATCATCACCAACTGCGGTACGGCTTGGGGAAAGGAGATGTAAACCGGTTTTCTCATGCTTAGCCCCAGGTTGAATTCGTCCTCGATCTTGCCCTTCTTGTAAACGCAGGCCTCGATGCATT
>JAOTUR010000306.1 GCA_029863805.1 Candidatus Krumholzibacteriia bacterium
CTTCTTGTCAGTTACACACGGGCCCGCGGAGAGAGCCTCGGGGTCACCTGCAAATTGGGCGTCATGCAACGAGCGGAGCGGATGCTTCTGCTCGGTTTCGGTGCCATGCTGGATCCTTGGCTCTCCTCTGCGGCGGGGCGTGACTCGGGCTTTGTGCTGCAGATCGTTATCGGCGTGATCGCTGTGGGTACGGTGGCCACCGCCGTTTATCGAACCTTCTGGATCTCGCGCGAGCTGGGGCGGGAATAAAATCGCGTCTGGTATCGACGGGCTATTGGGGTTTGGTTACGTGCCTTGCCTTTTGCGAGCGGTTCTGATACAGCGCGATGACCAGGATCACCAGCGCCAATACGATAAGACTCCAGTTGGGTAGCTTTAGCACATAGCCCAGGTATGCCAACACATAATAGCGAGGCGTGCGGCCTACGATCAACGCCAGCAGGTATCGTTTCAACGGATACCCGTCGGCGATGCTGAGAAACTTCACCGGATAAAACGGCACCGGCGTCAGTCCAGCGACAACCAGTGTCACAAAGGGAGACTTGCGAAAGAGGTGTACCGATTTTCTATACAAAACGTTTGTCACATACTTGGAGCGCAAGCGTGGTTTATGGACCAGAGGCACGAAGAGCCAGTAGTCCCAGACGGCAGCCACCAAACAACCGATGATGGAAGCCAGTGCACACCCCCAGGCCGGATAGAATTTGGCATAGTATAGGAGCAGCGGCTCGTGAGAGAACGGCGACACAAACATGTGGGATGGAATGGTGTAGAGCCCGAGCAGCACCAGCCCGCGCGCCTCGGGCAAAGCTGCGAGCAGCACTGCTCCCATTACAAGAACCAGTGCGAGACTCAGCGCAAAGCGGCCCCATCTACGCGCGCTCTGTTTTACCGGCGTGCTCAAGGGGGGTGTTTGAGGATGGATGGCGTCCATCTCGGCTCCGGGATCCAAACGACAAGGTTCGGTTACGCAGACTTTTCAGCAAGGCCTTGGCCAGTCCTACGGGATCGTTCTCCAACTGTGAGGCGCGGTACACACAGAATACTGCGCAGCCGTCTTCACACCCTTTGGACTCGTTGCCGTAGTGCTGCAAGTCCGCCGGGGTACACTCGACGATCGGCTTGTTCAAACGTCCGCGTTGCGAGGCGCAGAACTGCGCGTTACCAAATTCATCCACGTATAAGTGGCGGCTGCCCGCACGACACGACCACTGCCTGCTCTTGCCCGTGAGAAGCTCCTTGCCGTACTCGTACTCGATGAACGAGATGACTTTGGACGTGCGATGGTGATGCTCCCACAAATCGACGTAAGAGTCTCCCCCGATCGACACGCGACCACGATCGTCGTGCAGCAGGTTGACGGTGACCGGTATGTTGAGACGTCGTAGTTCCGAAACCAGCTCCTTGAAATCGGGCTGCGACTCTTCACAGAGAACAATGTTTGCGTGCACGCTGAACTTGGCGGTTCGCCGTAGCAGCTCGAGCTTATTGTGAATGGTCTTCATCGATTTCTGAATATACATGTCACCACTCGGCTTCAGGGTATCGATACTGACCTGCATGTGCGAGAGGCCCGCTTTATTCAGGCGCTCGATGATCTCCCCGCCGACTAGGAAACCGTTCGTTGTCATTGAGGTCTGCGCATACCGACCGGCGTGCAAGACGATCTTGTCGATATCCTCGTGCATCATCGGCTCGCCGCCGAGCAGGGCGATTTGCACCACACCGAGACGATGCAGGGCATCAATTCTGTCGGCGATTAGATTGAAAGGAATCGACTTGGAATGGTTGTCGTACTCGGTGCAATAGCCGCAGCTGAGATTGCACCGTCGAGTCACGATCAGTTGCGCCTCGATTAAGGCCTTACGAATAAAGATGTTCTTGAACGCTCTGGCCGGATATCTAATACGCATAAATCTCACCTCGTCGACGCGGGAAAAATAATGAAGAACCCAATCTGGGCAGCCGGGGCGATACACAAACTTGAATGGATAGAGGGAGCGTAGGTCATCGCGGTAGAAAAGAAAAGAGTTTTCGGGAGGCCTGGTGTATGATGCGGGCTCGGGTTGTTTCCGGTACCCGTGATCACGGAGGTTGAATCCTTTGCGTGCATCTATAGACACCCGGACGCCGAAGTCAACTCAAGACAGGGCCTTGGCTTTGCACGCGAGAGCTTGCTCTTTTTTTCACATCGGGGGTCAGGTCGACTCAAGAAGAACCCGCGCAGCCGAGGTGGTTACGTTGACCGTCGCACGGGCGCTGGCATTGTTTCTGTTCTTGCTACTACCCCTCCCGTCGCCGGCTGCTGCCAATGAGGCAAAGGACGGCGAACAGGACCAGGGCGAGGCCGCTCCGGCGGTCCGGTCCAGCTTCTGGGGCGAGGTTCCCGCGCCCAGCGATTCCGTCACCCATGCATTCGAGAACCGCAAGCGCGGTGCGTGGGAATACGTCCTGCTCGTCCCGTACCAGGCCATCCACATCCCCTTCGTGGTCGCCTTCAAAACGTTGCAGGGCACTTACATGGTCCTTGATGAAAGCGGGGTGGTGCAGAAGACCATCGATCTGTTCGGACCGCGAGAGGTGCCGTGGGGGTTTCTCGCCAGTGTGCGCGCCGGCGGGTTGTCCGGGTTCGGTGGGGGCGTCACCCTTTATCATGATGCGTTTTTCGGCGAACACAATCGTTTGAAAATTCGCACTAAGTGGACCACGACCAACAATCAGAAGTACACGCTGGGCGTGTTGTTCAATGACACCCGGCCGTTTCAGGTGCAGTTCGGGTCGGGTTATCGACTGCGGCCCAATGCGCGCTTCTTTGGCATCGGATCCAGGAGCAGAAAGGAAGACGAGTCCTGGTACACGCAGGAGACGGCCTGGGCGGGACTGGGCTTCAGCCAGGAACTGGTCGAGCATATTCGTGCGCAGGCAAGCGGCACCTATTCATCGGTAGGCACTCGCGGTCCCGAAGATGAAAGCCCGGCGATCGAGGAACAGTTTTCCGTTCTGCCTCCCGGGTTCGGCGACCGCTCCCACGGCGTGACCTTCAGCCTGATGATGGCGTTCGACAATACGTTGGAGGATGGGCGCCCGGAAAGCGGCACCGTGCTCCAGGCCAAGGCGTCGTCGTACACGTCCACGGCCGACAACGACGTGGCGTTCTGGACCTTTCGCGGCAACGCCGAGCAGTTCATTCCGCTTTGGCACACGGAACGCGCTTTGGCCGTGCGGGCCTACGCCAGCTGGATCGAGAATAATTCCGACGATCCCGTGCCGTTTCAGCGATTGATGGAGAACGACGAACCCGACGAATTTCGAGGCTACCGCACGTTGCGCTGGCGCGACCGCGGTATTGCCGGCGTGTCGATCGAGTATCGTTTTCCGGTCTTCGCCATGAAGAACCGACGCGGCACCGGATTGGATGCATACGCCCTGGCCGACTTCGGCAACGTGTTCGACGAACTGAGCAACGCGTTGTCCGAAGAGGTGACGTCGTCGTTCGGCGGTGGCCTGCGTCTCATATCGAAGCGAGGATTCAGCGGGCGGCTCGAGGTAGCGCACAGTGAGGAAGAAACGGTATTCCGCATCCGCGCCGAGCAGGTTTTTCAATACTCCAAGGGTGGTTTGTACCATGGCCGTGACAAGTCAGCACTGCGATAGGTCGAAGATGGCGATGAAGTGGGTCGCCGGTGCGGCCGCGCTTGTCGCGGTGTACGGCGTCACTGCGCCCTCGGCGCTTGCCGGCAAGGACAGATTACGGGACGCACCCGTTGTCTGGTACGAAGACGACCGCAATGACATACCCAAGCCGCGCAAGCGCGACCCCAACCTGAACTGGGACCGTTTGTCCGATACGGTCATGCTGCCGCGGGAGCGGTTAACCAATCCAGTGCGGGTCACCTGGAAAATCGGCACGCTGTTTGGCGGCGATCACGTGTCTCCCGCGCAAAACGTGAACGCTCTTGACGAGGTGCCCAATTCCACCTGGTTCACCAACAGAATGGGCCTGTATCCGATGAGCCCCGCGGACGTCGCGCGAGGCCCCGGCGCGGGCAGCGGCCCCGACCGCAGCGCGCAATGGACCGTGGTCAGGGCCAAGACCGAGGGTGTAA
>JAOTUR010000307.1 GCA_029863805.1 Candidatus Krumholzibacteriia bacterium
AGTTTGATCTAGGATTCTTTGACGAAGATGAGAATCGTGTAGAACCGGCTGATAACCCCTTCATACCAAAAGTGTTACCTATGTCTTCGGTATAAACTGTTACCCATGTGCCCGGGTTGGACCGCAATTGTTTGGTCTCCAGTGCAGGATTCGAACCTGCGTCCCTGCGTCCCGAACGCAGCGCTAAACCAGACTCAGCTAACCAGAGAAAAAAATGGAGACACCGGCATGAGTTGAACCTGCATCAAGCTGGGTTGCAACCAACTGCATAGCCTTTCTGCCACAGTGTCGCTATTGGGGTGATGGGATGGAGTCGAACTATCTTGTATCGCCGTCACAAGGCGGGCTTCACCAGCAAAGTTTCCATCACGTGTTTGGTACCGGTGGAGGGATTTGAACCCCCATGCCTGTCGGCGCTCGCTTCTAAAGCGAGTGTGTATGCATTCCACCACACCGGCGTGGCGCTCCTAACCGGACTTGAACCGATATTTCCCTGATTGAAAGTCAGGTCGCCTATTCCAATTAGCAGATAGGCGCAAAAACTTGGTGGAGAATGAGAGAATCGAACTCTCCGGTCAGTCACCCTGCAAAAGTAACCCGCTTACCCCAGAGCATTCCCCTTGGTACCTCGTCAGTGAATCGAACACTGCCACCCTTCCTTGTAAGAGACGGTTGCGGACCCAGCGCCCGAGGCAGAATAATCTGGCGGCCCTACGGGGTTTCGATCCCCGTCCTGCTGTTCGACAGACAGCCATGCTAGCCATTAACACCACAGAGCCTTGGCTCCGGCTGCAGGAATCGAACCCGCCGCGTGCGGATTAACAGTCCGCCTCCCGCACCATGCGGGACCAACCGGATTGGTGGAGAGAGATGGAGTCGAACCAACAAGCTCATTACGAGCACTGGGTTACAGCCAGCGTGTCTCGCCAGTGACAGCCTCTCCAAGTTCAGGAAGCCACGAATCAACAAATCCACATTGTTAAAGAGCGTCGCCAACCGCGAGCATAAAAAAACCCCGGTTGGCACAAACCAACCGGGGTTTATCCGGTCCGGAAGGCTTGCTATCTGTGCCTTCCGGTCAATGTGGAAGGCACTTAGGTCATGAGCGCCTCATCGTTGGCGGCCATGACGAATACGTTTTCGCTACGATACGATTTCGCAGGCCAAACGAATCCCCGCAGAATCAAGATCGGCCTTGATTCCGATTTCGTCCGTAGTTGTCCCGAAACAAATTGTTTTCTATTACTAATCATGGCGCGCGAGTCTACTCCTACAACAATGTTTGTCAATACCGAATTGAACAAGTGCACTGTGTGTGCCTTCGCCTTTTCCCCAGTCGGCCACACTCAACATCGTTCTAGATCAGTGGTAATTCATAGGTAGCCGAAATTCCGCTCCGTCCTTGGCATCTCCCTCAGCCCTGGGCTATGATCCCCGTACGATGAAGAGAAGAGATACCAAATCGGACGATTGCACTCGCGGCTTGCTCGAAGAGCCGCGGTCCCGCGTGTATTTGCCCGGTATACTCAGCACCTAAATTCGCCTCAAGATTTCGAGGCGTTATTCCCGAACCTCCGAATCGATAGCAGAAACCCGGTAGGCTTCGAAAGCCATCGGGTTTTTTTGTGGGCAACAGGTAAATAACAAACGTGCAAATCACCGTACCCGAATTATCGCTCGTCGTTCTCGTCGGTGCGTCCGGCAGCGGTAAGACGACGTTCGCGCATAAGCATTTCAAGGCGACGGAGGTCCTCTCCTCCGACGCCTGTCGCGCGATGGTCGCCGACGACGATAACGATCAGACGGTCACCAAAGACGCGTTTGAGCTGCTGCATTACATCGCCGGGAAACGATTGGCTCTGGGCAAGCTCGTGGTGGTCGACGCGACCAATGTTCAGTCCGATGACCGGCGCGGGCTGCTCAATTTGGCCCGTGAGTATCACGTCATCCCTATGGTCGTGGCGCTGGATTTGCCGGAGCGACTCTGCCATGAGCGCAATACGGATCGCCCCAATCGCGACTTTGGCAAGCATGTCGTGCGTAACCAGTGCCGGCAACTACATCAATCTCTGCGGCGGTTCAAACGTGAAGGCTTTCGACAGATACACGTGCTCAGATCGCCGCAGGAAATTGAATCGGTGTCGTTCGTTCGGCAACCGATGTGGACGGACAAAAGATCGGAGCACGGTCCGTTCGACATCATTGGCGATATTCACGGTTGCTTCGACGAGACCCGCGCGCTGCTTACCGCGCTCGGCTACGGCATCGCCTCGAACATGGATACCGGAACCCTGCGTTACCGGGTGACACCCCCCGCCGGCCGCAAAGCCTTTTTCGTTGGCGACCTCGTGGACCGCGGCCCTGATATTTCCAATGTGCTCCGCCTGGTGATGGATATGGTCGACGACGACGTGGCGATCTGTGTGCCCGGCAACCATGAGGTCAAACTTCGGAAAAAACTCTCTGGCAAGAACGTGAAGCTGGCTCATGGGCTCGCGGAAACGATGGAGCAACTCGGCCGTGAATCGCCGGAGTTCATCGAACGCGTCAAAACATTCATTACCCGCCTGATCAGCCACTACGTGCTGGATGATGGCAAGTTAGTGGTCGCCCATGCGGGTATGAAGGAATCTTTCCAGGGCCGGGGCTCGGGGGCCGTTCGTGCCTTTGCGTTGTATGGCGAGACCACCGGAGAGACTGACGAATACGGACTTCCCGTTCGTTACAACTGGGCGTCCGAGTATCGTGGCGATGCGGCGGTCGTGTACGGGCATACGCCGGTGCTCGAAGCCGAGTGGTTGAACAACACCATTTGCATCGATACGGGCTGCGTGTTTGGCGGCAAACTGACCGCCATGCGTTACCCCGAAAACGAAATCGTACAGGTGCCCGCAGCGGCGACCTATTATGAGCCCGCTCGCCCACTTGGTGGCCTCGCGGGTGAGCATGTATCCGCTCAACACCAGCAAGACGACGTGCTCGACATCGAAGATGTGCTGGGCAAGCGACATATCCACACGGGCTTGGCGAAAACGGTCATCGTGCATGAAGACAAAGCGCTTGCCGCGTTGGAGGTAATGAGTCGGTTCGCCGTACACCCCAAGTGGATCAATTACCTGCCGCCGACGATGTCGCCGTCTGAGACCAGCCAGCGACCGGGCCTCTTGGAACACCCGGACGAAGCCTTCGCGTATTTTGCCAAACAAGGAATCAACGAAGTCGTGTGCGAGGAAAAACACATGGGCTCCCGCGCAATCGTGCAAGTTTGCCGAACCGCCGACGCCGCGAGGCAGCGGTTCGGCATCGAGACCGGCGAAATCGGTGTTTGTTACACGAGGACGGGACGACGCTTCTTCAAAGACCTGGCACTCGAATCCGAATTCCTCAAGCGGCTTCAGCAATCCGTAGAGCGATGTGGATTATGGGAGGAGTTAGCAACCGATTGGATGACGCTCGACTGCGAGTTGATGCCCTGGTCCATGAAAGCCATAGAGCTCATTACCGCCCAACACGCGGCCGTCGGCGCGGCGGGGATCAATGCAACAAAAGCCAGTATCGATGCACTAGAAATGACGCTAGGCCGAGGCATTGACGTGGCCGAGCTGTTGGCCGCACAACGAGACCGAGGCGCTCTGTTGGAGAAGTACACGGCCGCGTACCGGAATTATTGTTGGACGGTAAAGTCAGCGGATGATCTGCGTCTCGCGCCTTTTCATCTGTTGGCAAGCGAAGGATCGCCGCATTTCGAGAAGGACCATCGCTGGCACATGGAGACATTGGCCACGCTTGCGTCAAGCGAAGACGCGATCTTTGTCGCGACGCCCTACCGCACTGTCGCTCTGGAGGACGATGACCAACGCGCCGATGCCACACGTTGGTGGGAATCACTCACGAGCAAAGGCGGTGAAGGCATGGTCATCAAGCCGCTTCAGTTTCTGGCCAAAGGAAAAAAAGGATACGTGCAGCCCGCGCTAAAATGCCGGGGCGCGGACTACCTGCGAATTATCTACGGCCCCGAGTACAGTCGCCCGGAAAACCTCGACCGCCTGCGTTCCCGCGGCCTCAGCACCAAGCGCCAGTTGGCACTGCGTGAGTTCTATCT
>JAOTUR010000308.1 GCA_029863805.1 Candidatus Krumholzibacteriia bacterium
CGTGTTTCCATCGCCTTCGTTCGGCGGGGGACGCTTCGATCTCACATTTATCGTCGCGAACTACAATTTTCTCGGCCGCGGTCAGGCCGCTGGCATCCAGGGGCAGATCTCGAGCGACGAAGCGGACACCTACATCGTCGGTTTTGAAGAGCGTCGCCTGGCGGGCTCGCGTTGGGGCGGTTTCGCACTCGGAGGTCGCCAAGGGGAGCGCGGCGAGCAGCTGCAAGCGGTGATCAAAAGACCGCTGTACTCGTTGGCGACTCGATGGGCGTACGAGTTCGCCGTGTTCGACTGGGAGGTCGAAAGGAGTTTCTACCACGAGGGCGTAAAGATATCGCAGTACTACAATCGTCTCCTCGGCGGTTCGGCGAGCGCGACACGCAGTTTCCGTAGCGACGACCGGCGGCTGGAGATCGCCCTGTCGTACCGGTATTTCGACGAGCGAAACGAGCAGGATGAAGGCTGGTTCGGGATCATCGCCGACGATAAACAACGCGGTACGGTCAATCTCAGGCTCAGCGCCGAGCGGTTCAGTTATGTCGAGGATACATACCTGTTTCAAATGGGTCCCGTTGAGGACGTGAAACTGGGGCCGAACGGCTCCGTTCGATTCGGCGCCGTGCTCAAGGCGCTGGGATCGGACCGCAACTATCCTGAGTTTGGGCTCGGCTGCGGCTGGTTTGGGGGGACGCCGCAACGCGGCTACGCCCACTTCTCCTTGGGGTCGGACGCCAGAATAGAAGACGGTGACATCACCAACCACACCGGAGTCGCCTTGGCGGGTCTTTTTTGCCCGGTCGGTGAGCGCAACCTTCTGTCGTGGCGCGTCGAGGGTCGCTTCCTGAATCGAATGGAAGATCCAACGCAGCTGCTGCTGGGATCCGGCCGTGGTCTACGGGGTTTCGAGGCCCAGGCTTTCGACGGTGCGCGTCTTGTGAGGACATCCGTCGAGTGGCGCCACACCGTCTGGGTTACGAACAAGTTGGCCCTCGCCTACGTGATCTTTACCGACGCCGGGTCGATCTGGGACCGTGGCGAGTCGATCGACGATGTGCCATTCCTGGTAGGCACCGGCACCGGTCTCCGGTTGAGTATTCCGGGGCTCATTGGAGGACCCATATTACGGTTGGATTTCGCCTACGGAATCCAGGATGACTATCTCGATGTCAGTGTCGGTTTGTGAGCGGTTGACAAGGGTACCTCATCGTCGTTGAAATGCTCGCATGACCCCGGAGAACTTCTACCATGATCTGCAACGACACGGTTGTCTGCAACCGCAACGTAGAAATGATGCATTTGCATCATTTCGTTCATCAGCCAAGAATGGGATAATGGCTCCCATTGTCCGGACGTAGTCCGACGAAAATCCAGGTCACCTGGAGGGTTGGGAGCGGTCATGGCCGGACACTTCGGACCCCGATACCGACCGGCGCCTCTCTGACAACTCTTCTTTGTTTAATGGGACCATAGTCATGCTCCGGCCCGGCTGCGAAGTCGTCAGCCTAGACGTGTACATGGGCACGAGCGGCAATCGGGGACAATCGTTCACTAACAGCCGTGTGAGTGACCTCGCGTTTGGTCCGCCCCCCGCGCCCACGGTGTGGCCGTGGCCATGGATGGGCGAGTACATCGGGATCGATGTCGACTCGACGCACGCCTATGTCGTTTGGACCGACACCCGAACCAACGACAGCGATATATTCTTCGATCGTTTTCAGAACCCCATTATCACCGGCGTGCTGCCGGACGCGGAAACACCCGATGCACACTATCTCGGCCAGAGTTTCCCCAACCCGTTCAACCCGACGACAACTATTGCCTTCGGGCTCAAGGCGCCGAGTCACGTGTCACTGCGAATCTACGATGTGTCGGGTCGGCTGGTGCGGGTCCTCGTGGAGAAGGGTTACACCGAAGGGCACTATCGAGAACAGTGGGACGGGAGGGACCGGAACGGCCTGCCCGTGGCAAGCGGCGTGTACTTCTACCGATTGACGACAGGAGCGTTCGCACAGACTCGGAAGATGGTGTTGCTGCGCTAAGCGCCCAGATGAGGGCGCGATGATCTAGTCGCCTGTATGTAAGTCTCTTATCGGATCTTCCCGACAGGTACCAGGTAAAGCACCCTTTCGTTAGAGGGTAGGCCCAGGGTCTTGCGAACGGCATTGTCGTCGAACGCACCAACCGGTACGGTGCCGAGCCCCAGAGCCGTGGCTTGCAGGCAGGTGTTTTGGGCGGCGTGGCCAACCTCGATGTGGACGTAACGAGCTCCGCGGTCGCCATACTTCTTTTTTGTGCGGGCATAGACGGCGGCAAATACAACCACGGCTGCGCCGTCGCGCACGCAATCCTGTTTCAACGCGGCCCTGGCCAGGGCGGCCCGTTTGTCGCCGTCGGCGCGTTTGACCAGTCCATGGTCTTGCGTCCGGTAATGATAGACGCCTGGATCGAGTGATGCGACCCGTCCCGCTACCAGGTAGATCTCCAGTGGATAGAGTGCACCGGCCGACGGTGCGGTGCGTCCGCCGTCGTCCGCGGTGATCCCCTGGGTTGCCCACAGGAGCTGTGACACCTCTTGCAGAGACAGGGACGTCTTGGCGTATTCTCGGATCGACCTGCGGTTGCCAAGCGCGCTTTCGAGTGATTGCTCGCTCTCGAGCCGTGGGGCGGGAAGCGCAATGATGGTCTTTGCATTCCCCGAGCTCGACGACTGTGAGTTCATGAGCAAACACCCAACGATTATGCCCAACGCAACCTTCACCTGATACCGGCGGTCAACTGTCAAATCCGACCGACCACTTCAAAACCATATCACCGACGAATCGAACCAGTGCCTGGGCGGTGTATCGATCCACATTTATGACCAGGTGGTAGTTCGTTGGATCGTCAATCTCGATGTCGTAGTAGGCGAGCAGGTAGCGACGACGGGCTCGGTCTTGC
Organism: Candidatus Krumholzibacteriia bacterium; assembly: GCA_029863805.1. Taxonomy (GTDB): domain Bacteria; phylum Krumholzibacteriota; class Krumholzibacteriia; order WVZY01; family WVZY01; genus JAOTUR01. Next base: position 2,938 of record JAOTUR010000308.1, read on the forward strand.
TTCCTGATGAGCTCGACAGCCTCAGCCTGGTCGATGCCGTAGTAGTCCTGGCAGCGGATGACACGTTGCTCCAGCGATCCAATCAGCCTGAGGTGGAAGACGTTGGTCAGGTCGCGAGTGATGATGTTGGCGCCGCGGCCAACTAGAATGCACCTGCCCTTTTTGGCCAGTCGGTAGATGGTCTCACCAGTGTGCTTGACCAACTCCCAGTTCGGAGGGTGCAAACCCAGCATGTCACCGAGAGCGTCTTTCACCGGTTTTGGGCTGTCTTCCGTCATGTAACGCTCGACGCGCGTCGGCAGGTTATGGTCGTCGAGAACTTGTCGTGTGAGAGTTTTGTCGAAAACCTCCCACGCGTCTTCCTTTACTCCGGTCTCTTTGTTCAGATACTCTGCAAGGCCCCCCGCGAGCGTGACGGCACCCGCGCCGGTCTGCCTCGAAATCGTTATCGCGGGTTCGAGCACATCACGCCCCTCTGGCTTCTTCTTGGCCCGCGCACTCTGACTCGCGATGTAACCCGTTGCCTTTTCGAAACGCTTACCGGACTCTGTCATCGCACATCCCCCCTCGGGGACTTGAGAAACAATTCACAAGTCGCCGCAAAAAAAACCTCTGCCGAGGTAATCCTACCACTCCCCTAGATCATTTTCAACTAACGGAGCATGAGTCCTCATCGGCATCGCGTCTATCGGGGGATCTACTCTTTTGAGGCCAGGCGGTCAACGCCTCGACGAATGCCCGGGCTGTTCGAGCAATGTCGCAGCCGGGGAGCCTACTCGGACTCGAAGCCGAGAGGACGATGCGTGGGAGGATGGAGATGGAAATCGATGATATAATGAGGCCCCCGTAAGTGCAAGAATGGCAATGTGGACGGGAGCGAATCAAGACGCTATATTCGACGCGCCGATTCCTGTCACCGGTCGGCACCTAACGATGGGCGGCGATGATCCGGGAGAATGCATTTGACCGCAAAAGACGGCGTCAAAATCACCCACGAGTATGAACGGGTCAAGGCACTCATCGAAAAAAACGCCCCGTTGGTCTTTGTAACAGGCAAGGCTGGTACCGGTAAATCGACGCTCATTCAATACCTCCGCAAAAACACGAGACGCAAGTGTGTCGTCCTTGCGCCGACGGGTGTTGCCGCCATGAATGTTCAGGGG
>JAOTUR010000046.1 GCA_029863805.1 Candidatus Krumholzibacteriia bacterium
AAAACCAACCGTCTGACTATACCGCACCCCCGATACGGACGGCGTTTGTTCGTCCTGCTCCCGCTTCAGGAGATCGCTCCGGCGTTCCAGTGCCCTCTGACCGGAAAAACTATCAAAGAAATGGCCGACGCGCTTGTCCCACAACAGGCTGTGACTCGGATCAGCTCCAGGCATGTTGTGGGGGCGGCGCAGTAGTGACTGGGTGTTGCAGACCATGTATGGACGAATAAGACAAAAACTGGTGCACGACGGGCTATCACTGATAGCTGTCGAGGGTAGCATTGGTGTCGGCAAGACATCGTTGGCGAGGCTTCTCGCACGACATCTCGGAGCGGGACTCGTCGAGGAGAAGGTCGAAGACAATCCGTTTCTCGAGCGATTCTACGAGGACATGGGGGCGTATTCGTTGCAGACGCAGTTGGTATTTTTGATGAACCGTTACAGGCAGCAGCTGGCTCTCGGGCAGAAAGAGCTCTTTAGCGAGCTCACCGTCATTGATTATATTTTTGCCAGAGACAAGATATTTGCCCACATCAACCTCACTGATGACGAGTTGGGGTTGTACAACCGGATAGCCTCTGAGTTACAGGCGAGATTGGTCCGGCCGGATGTCGTAATTTATCTGCAGGCCTCAAGTGAGGTTCTTGCCGAAAGGATTCAACGACGGGGCAATGCCATGGAGAGAGGTATCTCCAGAGATTATCTCAGTACTCTAAACGACGCGTTCAACCACTATTTCTTCAATTATACTGATACGCCGCTCCTCATCGTAAACACGGACGCCATGGATTTTGTGAACAACGAGAAGCATTTTCAAGATCTCGTGCGGAGAATCGCGGAGCCGATAAACGGTATCGAGCTCTATGTTCCATCATGGGAGGCAAAATGAGTCGGTCCGACAAGGTTACAACCCGTACCATCATCGACATGAAGGCCCGTAACGATAAGATCGTTATGCTAACGGCGTACGATTACCAGACGGCACTGCTAGAAGACCGGGCCGGTGTGGAAATTATTCTCGTTGGTGATAGCCTTGGTATGGTGGTGCTCGGTTACGAGAACACATTGCCCGTTACGATCGAAGAAATGATCCATCATTTAAAGGCGGTTGCACGGGCGAGACCGCGGGCGCTTTTGGTCGGTGATTTACCTTTCATGAGCTATCAGGCCAGTGTCGAAGATGCAGTGAGAAACGCGGGGCGTCTTCTCAAGGAGGGTGGAGCCGAGGCGGTTAAGCTCGAAGGCGGCCGGCGCATGGGTAAGGTAATTCGCGGCATCCTCGACGCAGATATTCCTGTGATGGGGCATTTAGGTCTCACGCCGCAGTCCGTCCATCAGTTTGGGGGCTACCGGGTACAGGGAAAGGACCCTGAGAGCGCAGATAAGCTGATCGAGGAGGCAAGTTTTCTCGACGAAGCGGGTTGTTTTAGCCTCGTGCTCGAGGGGATTCCCCAACAACTCGCGGAGAGGATCACAAAGTCGGTTCGTATACCCACGATCGGCATCGGCGCGGGTTTGGCTTGCGACGGGCAGGTTCTGGTCGTCAATGACCTCCTTGGCGTGTTGGAAGAATTCTCGCCCAAGTTTGTAAAGAGGTACGCCGAGATCGGGCGCGAGATGACAAGAGCATTCTCGGATTTCGTGCAGGATGTCAAGAACGGTAAGTTCCCCGATGGTAGACACAGTTACTCCTGAGCGCCGCGCGCTTCATGAAAACTCTTATTAAGATTCCTGACTTGCGCGCGCTCGTCCTCGAGCAGAAGAGGCACGAGAGGACCGTGGCCTTTGTGCCCACGATGGGTGCCTTGCACGAGGGACATGCCTCGTGTATAGAGATTGCGCGTGAACTGGGAGAGTTTCTGGTCGTTTCGATTTTTGTCAATCCCACCCAGTTTGGTCCCGGCGAGGATTTGGACAACTACCCGTCAACTGTGCAGCGCGACATCAGTAAGTGTGACGAGTGGGGCTGCGACGTTGTCTTCGCTCCCAGCGTTGCGGAGATTTATCCGGTTGATCAAAGCACCTGGGTTAGCCCGCAAGGGATGTCAGAAGCACTGTGTGGGAAAACGCGGCCAGGTCACTTCCGCGGCGTAGCCACGGTCGTATTGAAACTCTTCAATATCGTGCAGCCCGATGTTGCCGTGTTTGGCCAGAAGGACGCGCAGCAGGCGTTGATTATTCGCGACTTGATCAGGCAGCTCAATCTCCCCGTGGACATCCGCTTGTCACCGGTTGTGAGGGAAGCGGACGGTTTGGCATGCAGCTCGCGGAATGCTTACCTCTCCGCAGAAGAGCGCAAACGTGCCGCCGGCATTTACGAGGCGCTGCAAGCGGGCCTCGAAATGCTTGCGGGCGGTGAGAGAAGCCCGCAGGCGATCTGCCGCGAGGTTCACCACCGGCTCGAATCGCGTGGCATCCGGGATATCGATTACGTGGAATTGCTTAATGCACAATCCCTTACACCGATCCAGCGAGCGGCGGGCGATGTCATCCTGGCCGCTGCCGCCCGCGTGGGGAAGACGCGGTTGATAGACAACGTGGTCATGCGAGTGGGAAGCGGTGATGTGGTGGAGGAGATCCCGCTTTTCTAGTCCTCTGTTGCCAGCCTCGCCGGATTTGCGCTACTGTCGACCTGAGGGGTGGTGGGAGGCCCCAGATCGTGACCAACGCCGCTATCATCCTTGCCGCGGGCAAGGGCAAGAGGATGAGTTCGGACCTGCCCAAGGTGCTGCATGAGTTGGGCAACCGGCCGATGGTCTCCTATGTCCTCGATGCCGTTCAACCCATCGTTGGAGACCGAGCCTACGTTGTGGTTGGGTACAGGGCAGAAGAGGTCATAGAGGCCTGTTGCAATCACGCCGTGCATTTCGTAAGACAGGAGGAGCAGCTCGGCACCGGTCACGCGGTCATGCAGTGCGAGGACGCGCTCGCAGACTTCTCGGGGAATGTCGTCGTATTGAACGGAGACGTTCCCGGCCTGCGGTCTGAGACGATCCGCATGTTCCTCGACTACCACAAAGAGCACTGTGCAGCGGCGACGGTTTTGACCGCCGTATTGGACAATCCGACCGGTTACGGTCGTATCGTTACCGACGGCGATGGGTCGCTTGTGGCAATCGTCGAGGAAAAGGATGCCGACGAGAACGCAAAGAAGATCGCAGAAATCAACTCCGGGTTGTTTAGTTTTGATAAAGGCAAGCTGTACGACGCTTTGCGCTCGATAGATCGGAGCAACGCTCAGAACGAATACTACTTGACCGACGTTATCTCGACGCTGAGGTCGAAAGGTGAGATTGTACGTGCGTTCCGCGTCGACGACGCTAGAGAAGTCGCGGGTGTCAATACGGATGATGAATTAGAGGCGATGCGCGACTACATGGAGGGGTGAGTGCACTGGACAAAATCTATGCACCTTGGAGGGCCGCGTACTTGAATAGCGAACGTACGGGCGAGTGTCTTTTCTGCTCACTGCCCAAGGAAAACGACGACGAATCAAATCGCATACTTCATCGCGGTGAACATTGTTTCGTTGTCATCAACGTATTTCCTTATTCCAATGGCCACGTGATGGTAGTGTGCAGTCGTCACGTCGAACATTTCAGTGACCTTAGCGAAGACGAGGGCGCCGAAGTGATGGCGCTCATTTCGCAATGCGAGAAAGCCCTCTTGGACGAGTATCGGCCGGGAGGTATAAACCTAGGCGTCAATTTGGGGCGAAGCGCAGGTGCAGGGATTCTTGGTCATCTTCATATTCATTTGGTGCCCAGATGGCACGGAGACACCAACTTCATGACTGCCGTCGCAGAAACGCGGGTGATTTCCGAGGACCTCACCGATACTTACAGACGTTTGAAGCCGTACTTCGACAAGTAGCGGTCCGTCATATGAGATCTCGATCGCGGAGGTGAGCCGAACATGGCCAAGCGTAGGAGAAAGAAAAGGGCAGCACGCAACTACTCACAGGAGGTTCTGCTTGTTTTAACCGGAAGCGCGTTGACCTTGTGTGCTCTTTCTGTAATGTATGGTTTTATGATTCGCAAGTCCATTGCGAGATCCGAGGTGCATGGCGTCTGCATCGAGATTTTGAATGGGACGGGCCAAAAGGGGCTCGCGCGAAAGGCGGCAGCATCTGTGAGGAAGACAGGGATCGACGTCCTGCAAGCCGAAAACGCTGAAAGCTTCTCATACGAGGAATCCATCCTCATCGGCCGTAAGAAAGGTGTGGCTCTGAACCCGCTCGGTCGCGCTTTGGGGTGCGACAACGTTGTTGAGGAGCTAAGAGAGGATTCTGTTGTTGACGCCACGCTGATTCTTGGAGCAGACTATCGTACGCTGAAACTGGGCGATATGGAAGATTCAACGTTGCTCGAATAAGAGTGTTTGGTCTACCATCGAAGGAGGGCGGGTGGCACCTAGAAGACGTTCGCTGGCTGTGGTCGCGCTGATTATTTTTCTAGGGATAATCGTGGGGACGGTGATCGGCGAGTTGATCGGTATCCTGCTGCCGGAAGGCAAGACGATCCGAGACGTCTTCGTCAATTCGACAAATCTACATGTGGGACCGCTGCACTTGGATCTAGTTGTATTCAGCTTTACTCTGGGGTTCTCACTGAAAGTCAACCTGATGAGTGCGATCGGAATTTTTGTGGTGGCGTTGATGCTGCGTTGGTATTGGTAGGGAAGGGAGCCGTTTTATGCCAAAACTCGCGTTGATAGGGCCGTTGGGTTGGTCCGAACTCCTCATTATTTTCTTTATTATACTCATCATATTCGGACCACGGAAGTTGCCCGAGGTCGCTGAGGCCCTCGCAAAATCCATCCAAAAATTCAAAAAGGCTTCGCGCGAGGTCAGGGACGAGATCGATATGGGGCCGGAGAACGATAACGACACCAAGCCCGGCCCGTAGAGGACACCGATGCTTAGTAAAGAGGCATCGAGGAGAGAGGAGCTAAGCGCTCGTTGCAAGGCCAAAGCGTTCGAACGTCTTGTGAAGTAGTACGGCTCGGCCATCGTGCGATCGATTCCTCTCCGTCGCCGGATCCCTTCCTTTTTCATCCAGCGCTCGATGCGCTTCGGGGACTACGTGCTCGACTACACGTTCGGTTGCCGGGACGGCGGTGTACAGTGGTCGGCGAGCGGATTTCCGGATTTGCTAACGCGACACATGATGTTCAAGGGGGCCTACCAGATGGACGTCCTCTCTGCCCTCCGGGCGCTCGTTCAACCCGGCGACACGGTCTTCGACGTGGGTGGGCACCACGGCCTGATGGCGGTGGTGGCGGGCCAAGCCGCGCGCCCGACGGGGCTGGTGGTCACCTTCGAGCCGAGCCCGCAGGCGCGAGAGTATCTGGAAGTCCACGTGACCCTCAACCGCGCCGCGAACGTAGTCATCGAGCCGATTGTCCTCAGTGACCGCGAGGGTGAGTTGCCCTTCTATCTCCAGTCCGGCGACGTGAGCTGGAATTCGTCGATCGTGCGCGAGTTCGTTGATCCTCGAGGTGAGATAGAGCCCATCCTCGTCAAGAGTGCGACCGTAGACGGCTACGTGGAGGGCACCGGTCGTATCCCGACGCTGATCAAAATCGACACGGAAGGTTCGGAACCGGCAGTACTGCGGGGCGCCTGCAAGACGATCGAAACCTACCTTCCATACCTGATCCTGGAATTCAATCCCAAGTCGGCCGAGGTGAAGGGCACGACGATCGGCGAGATGGTTGCCTCTCTCATGGCCCACTCCTACAAGCTCGTGGTGCTGAGGCGGAACTGGCGCGGCTATTATCGCTTCTCGGACCAAGAGCCCTTCGACGAGTCCACTCGCTGCACCGGGGGGGGAGATGCGCAACGTGATCTGCATCCCCGCGGCCCGATTCTAGGACCCGCTAACCCTGTGTTCTGTAATCTTCGATTTTGCTCTGTGCCCTGAGGTTCTCATACCAGGACTGCGTAAAAACCTGTGCCTTCTGGCCAAGCAGCTGCTGCCTGATGTCGGAAATCTTGCTTTCGTAGTCGCTGGGTTCCGTCTGTGAGCGGCTCAGCAGCGTAAAGACGACGTATACGTTCCTCCACTCCAGCGGCGGGCTGGTCTGGGCGGGCGCAAGGGCGAGCGCCGCCTCGGCGATAGTGCTGTTGGAGCCAAAACCGTCCAGGGCATCACCCGCTCGAAAGGTACCTGTTTCCTTGCTGACATAGTCGTAGGTTTCCAACGCCGCTTGAAAATCGGTGGCTGTAGCCTTCTGATGAAACGCCTTGGCCTTTTTGTGCGCCGCCGTTTTCTTCGCTTCATAGATGACTCGCGAGCGAACCAGCTGCCTGACCTCGTCGAGAGGTTTGGTTCGCTCGGCCACCCGTTCAGCCACCTCCGCAACATAGACATTCTTGTCGTCTTGCAGCACGTCACTGATCGCGCTCGGCTCGCTGGCGAACCCGAATTTGTTCAGTGGTTCGGAGAAGCCGATGCCCTCGATGGGCGACGATTCGAAAAACGGCCCGGGCACGTCGACTGCCAGCTCTTTTTCCGTCGCCGCCTCTTCGAGTCCGACTGCGAGTGCGCGCGCCCGAACATCAGAGGCGAGGGCAAAAAGGGAGTCACTCGTCTGCCGGCTCAGCATGGCGGAAATGAGGATTTCCTGAACACTGTATTCTCCCTGGTCGGCTTTGGCTTCACGCTTATCGACAAGCTTTAGCAGGTAAAAACCGGATTCCGTCTCGATGGGACCGCTGAGTTCGCCCACCTGCATGCTGTCCAGGGCCGCGAAGTACGCCTCGTCTCGCTGGTCCCTTTTCATAAAACCCGTATTACCATCAACGACCGACGTCGGGGCCTCGGAGTATGTCTTGGCAAGAACAGCAAACTCTTCGCCCGCCAAGATCTGGTCTCGGACTCGGTTCACGGTGTAAAGGGCGTCATCGAGATCCGCCGGGCTTGGCGACAGCGGGATCTTTACGATCTTGAGTCGGGTTTGGGCGGCTTCCACGAAGTCACCGCTGTTTGCGTCGTAGTATTGCTGGAGCTCGGCATCGCTGGGTTCGTAATCACCGACGTCTTCGTTACCGATGGAAAACTCAACGTACGCGATCGAAAGGTCAACGTTATCTCGATCGTAGGCGCGGCGTATTTCATGCTCGCTGACGTGAACCTGCGCGGCGAGGTACTCGTTAAGCTTCATACGCGGGATCCGCTCACGCGCCAACTGTTCCAGGTTGGTCCAGTCGATCTCCGGATTGTTGAGAGCGGTCTGATATGCCTGGTTGTCAAAATTGCCCTGATCGTCGAGGAAATACTGGCGAATCTCAATGGGCGGGCTGTTACGCAGGTAGGCCACGATTTCCTCATCCGTGACGGTGATACCCAACCTGGCGATCTCCTGTTCGGTAAGAATGCCATAGACTATGCTGTCCCATGCCTGGTTCCGTATGAACCTCTCCTGCGAGTACGTCAGGTTTCCCTGGGCCGCGCTGCGGACTTGCTGAGCAAACTGCTCGTAGGCGAATTGATACTGCGAACGGGTGATCGGGACCTTGTTTACCGTTCCGATAACGTTGGGGTCGGATGTTTGATCGCCTACTTGAAGATCGAGTCCCCACACCGCGAAGATGGTGATGACGAAGGAGACCACCACGATCCACAGGATTATCTTGGTATTTTGCCGCATTTTCTGCAACATGACGCTTAAGCTCCTGGATTGGACTGTTAGTGCGTATTATGCCCCGGGAACATTAACACATTCCGGAAGCTGACGCAACTCGAGCGGTTCTTGGTTATAAAGAATGGGGTTAGGGGATTTTGAGAAGTGCTGCAGCTGAGGTTTGACACCGGTCAGAAATGGGTGGTACCTTGGTTCACAACCAGGGCCGTACAGATGACGCCTTTGCATAAATATCTCATGATTTTGGTCGGGTTTCCGACATTCTGGCTGCCAGTTGCGCCGGCGCTCGTCTGCGCCGGGACCGAGTTGTCTACAGAACCGTCCAGGCCCTGGCCGCTGCCTATAGAGATAAACCTCACATCGAGTTTTGGCGAGTACCGGAGTCGACACCTCCACGCGGGGGTCGATATCAAGACCTATGGCAAGGAGGGGGTACCGTGTCGAGCCGTGGGCGATGGGTATGTATCGAGGATGCGCGCGTCTCCCAGCGGTTACGGAAAAGCAATTTACGTGAAACTTAGTTCGGGGGAGACGGTCGTCTATGCACACCTCAGCGAGTTCGCTCCTCAGCTGGAGGAGAAGCTGTTCGAAGAACAAACGAGGGTCGGCCGTTATCGAGTCGACTTGCATTTCCAGCCAGGTCTTTTTACGCTAACTAATGGGGAAATAGTCGGTTATACGGGAAGTACCGGGGCGAGTGCGCCACATCTTCATTTTGAAGTTCGCGACGAAGGGGAAAATCCCGTCAACCCGCTGTCGGTGGGTTGGAAATTAGCGGACCAATCCGCCCCCATCTTCAAAGCTGTGGCTTTTGTCCCGTTGTCGAGGCACTCGCGCGTGGAGGGGGAGTGTCGTGCCAAGGATGTGCGGCTGCGGAGAGCGGTTTCGGGTCGCTACCTGACGGTAGACACACTTGTCGTAAGTGGACGCCTCGGTATGGGTGCCCATATTATTGACCGACTTAATGGAACATCCGGCCGGTTGGCTCCTTATCGTGTCGAGTTGACCGTGGACGGCGTTTTACTGGCGTCGATAACCTTCGAGAGGTTTACTTACAGCCACACCCGTGAGGTCGAACTCGCTTACGATATGGCGGCGGTGCGAGGACGAGGTGAGCACTATTTGTTTCTGTTTCGTCGCAGTGGTGAGTCTCTTTGGAACCGAACCTTCGTCAACGACGGTGTCATCGATACCAGTGTGCTGCCCAAACTGGTCGGTGAGCAGAAGGACGTGTACACGGCCGTCATAAGAACGGTCGACTACGCGGGAAATGTCAGCGCTGCCTTGGTTCCGTTCCGGATCGCCGAGCAGCCGTCGAGCATCAAGCCGGCGAGGGCCGCCAATGCCGCGGCGACCCATCATGAAGAGGATGTGCCCGGATGCTTCTTATTCGAGGGTCTGTTGAGCGTAACGCCGGGTTTGGTAAGTCTATCGGCCGGCGGCGAGGCAATCACGGGCCACGGGGCCGGCGATGACGCACAAACCATCTTCACGGTCGCCGATTTTGGTCCGTTCTCGTCACAGCCTGTGGAGATGCTCGATCTCGTGGCGAGTGGCTCTGCGAGCAAGGCGTATGTACTGCCTTTGCAAAAAGGACGGGAGATAACGAGGCGTATCATAGACCTGGGGATCGATGTGGTTGCTGGTGCGCAGTCATTGTACGCCGATACGTTCTTGTATGTCGAGGGTTGGCGCGGAAGCACCGTTGAAAAGGAACTCGGCAAGAACGGTCTTCGCGCCGTCGCGGCGCCGGTGCGGCTAGGTCCCCTGTCGCTTGCCTTACGTCATCCCATCCAAATCAGGTATCGGCTGACAACCGCTGTGGACGGCAGAGAGGCGGTCTATCGATTTGACAACAAGAAACGCGAATGGACTTATGAGTCTTCGCAGCTCCTCGGTGATACGGTCACAGTCGATGTAAACAGCCCCGGAGTCTACGGTGTGTTCATCGACGCGGATCCCCCTCGCATTGCGAAGGTAACAATAAATAATAAAAAGAGTTACGCAACGCAGGATCTTCTTCGTGAACTTGTGATACGAGTCTATGATGTGGGAAGCGGTGTCGATGACGAGCGAAGCGAAGTGTTTTTAAACGGGACTAAGCGGATTGCGCGTTGGGATGGTTTCTCCAAAAAGATGTTTGTGAGTCTTAGGGGTGTGGAAGTGGACGGGACGAATGAACTTTCAGTAATAGCGTTTGATCGAGTTGGAAACGAGACGCGCGTCGACACTCAGCTTTCGTTCGCACGCGCTGATTCGAAGAATTAAGAGGAACGCGAGATGCCCAGCAACTTCGTACATCTTCACGTACACTCCGAGTACAGTCTGCTCGATGGAGCGATTAGAGTTGAGAAGCTGGTAGAGCGAGCAGAGCAACTCGATATGAGTGCGGTTGCGCTGACCGATCACGGAAACATGTTCGGCGCGATCACTTTTTACCGGGCGGCTCGTGAACGCGGCATAAAGCCAATAATCGGTATGGAGGCGTACGTCACCCGCGGCAACCGGTGGGATAAGACCAAGAAACAAGGCGAGCTGAGTCAAATCAATCATCTGGTCTTGCTGGCGAGAGATATCGAAGGCTACAGGAACCTGATGCGCCTTTCATCGCTCGGTTATCTGGAAGGTTTTTATTACAAGCCGCGGATAGACATGGATCTGTTGGCGGAGCACACCGGTGGTCTGATAGCACTCAGCGCTTGTCTCCGCGGTGACATAGCACAGACCGTGTTGCATGAGGGACTTGATGCGGCGAAGGATAAAGCGGTGCGGCTACGAGAGATGTTTGGCAAGGAGAACTTCTATCTGGAAATACAAGATCACGGAATCGACGAGGAAAAGCGTGTGAAGGAGGCGCTTGTGAAGCTGTCGAGGGACACGTCCGTTCCCTTGGTAGCAACGAATGATGCCCATTATCTCAATCGCGAGGATGCCGAAGCCCACGAGGCATTGCTGTGTCTGCAGACGGGAAGCGACTTCGAGGACCCCCGGCGGTTTCGCTTTAGTACCAACGAGCTTTACTTCAAGACTCCCGAGGAGATGTACGAGCTTTTCGCCGACGTGCCGGAAGCGGTCGAGAACTCGCTGGAGATCGCGGACAAGTGTAATCTGGAGCTGCAGGAGGAGGTATTTCATCTTCCGAGTTTCCCGCTACCCGCAGGGTATGACTCCAACGCGGACTATCTCAAGCATATCGCATACGAAGGTGCCGCGGTGAGGTTCGGGAGAATAAACGAGGAGACCGATGAGCGTCTAAAATACGAGCTGTTCGTAATCAATAAGATGGATTACGCCGGCTATTTCTTGATTGTGAGGGATATCGTCAATTATGCCAAAAGCAAAGACCTGGCCGTCGGTCCCGGGCGGGGCAGCGCTGCTGGCAGTCTCTTGTGCTATGTTCTCGGGATCACTGATGTCGATCCGCTCGAGCACAACCTGCTCTTCGAAAGGATGCTCAATCCGGAGCGCGTGAGCATGCCCGACATTGACATCGATTTCTGCTTTGAGCGGCGCGACGAGGTGATCAGGTACGTCATAGAGCGATACGGCAAAGAAAACGTCTGCCAGATCATTACCTTTGGAACGATGGCCGCCCGTGGGGTTGTACGCGATGTCGGGCGCGTTCTGAAGATCCCATACAACGATGTCGACAGAATTGCCAAGCTGATACCGGGCCTGCCGGGGACATCGCTTGCGGAGGCCCTGAGGACGGTGCCCGATCTCAACAGACTCATGGAGAGCGATAATCGTTGCGAGAAACTCAGACAACTGTCGCTCACACTCGAAGGCATAACGCGTCATGCCTCGATACATGCCGCCGGGATGATCATCACGCCGACACCTTTGATAAACCATGTTCCTCTTTACCGGACCAACAAGGGTGAGGTTACAAGCCAGTACGACATGAAAAGCGCTGAGGCTGTGGGCCTTCTCAAGATTGACATTCTTGGTTTGAGAACACTCACCGTAATAGACAAAGCGCGGCGAATGATCGAAAAGAATCACGGTGTCAAGATCGATCCCGCCAAGATACCGATGGATGACGAGCGTGCGTTTGACCTGCTACGCGAGGGCAAGACCATTGGCGTTTTTCAACTGGAAAGCTCGGGAATGAGAGAATTGCTCAGGGGTCTGCAACCCGAGTCTTTCAACGACATCATTGCGGTCAATGCCCTGTACAGGCCCGGACCTCTGGGCAGCGATATGGTCAGTGACTTCGTCGATTGCAAACACGGCCGCAAGAAAATCAAGTATGAAAACCCCATGCTCGAGCCCATTCTCAAAGAGACGTACGGCGTGATTCTTTACCAGGAACAGGTCATGCGTATTGCCGGTTCTATGGCCGGTTTTAGTATGGGTGAAGCCGACCTGCTGAGAAAGGCCATGGGCAAGAAGGACAAGGCCGTGATGGCGAAGCAGAGAGCGAAGTTCATCGCTGGTACGCGCGCCAACGGAATTTCCAAGGCAAAGGCGGAGAAAATCTTCGATCTCATGGAGAAGTTTGCCCGTTACGGATTCAACAAATCGCATAGCGTCGCCTACGCGGTCATTTCGGTGGCGACGGCTTATTTGAAGGCGAACTACCCGGCCGAATTTTTCGCTGCCAGTTTGAGCAGCGAGATGGACGATAGTGATCGGATAATCACTCTGATCGAGGATGCTCGTAATATGGGAATCGATCTGGTTATGCCCGATATCAACCGCTGCGATGCGGATTTCAAAGTCGAGGACAATAAGATACTCTTTGGCCTGGCGGCGGTCAAAAACGTCGGTGAGGGAGCCATCAAACAGGTCATCGCCGATAGAGGCGAAGGGGCACCGTTCGCCTCGCTCTTCGACTTCTGTTTACGCACTGGCTCTCGAGTCGCCAACCGTCGTGCCGTTGAGAGTCTTATCCAATGCGGTGCCATGGACGTACTGCCCGGCCATCGGTCGCAGAAGGTTCACAATCTCGCGCAAATCATGGAAAAAGCTGCGCGAAGGTCACGGGAGGCGGAGAAGGGCCAATTTGCCCTTTTCTCAAGCGAAGCGATATCCGTCGACGAAGTGCTGGAGCCCTGCGACGAATGGAGTAGCCAAGAGCAACTCGGTTTTGAGAGGGAGTCGCTTGGGTTCTTTCTATCGGGGCATCCGCTCGATAGGTTCAGGGACATACTCGAGATTATGGGCACGACCACGACCTCCCAGCTCAAATCGAGCCCCAATGGTAAACACGTTGTTGTGGGGGGGCTGATCAGCAGTGTTAAAATGACGTTTGATCGTAAGCAAAACGCTATGGCGTTCGTGACGATCGATGACCGAAAAGGGCAGGCCGAGGCGGTGTTGTTCTCGGATATTCTGTCGAAACACAAGCACCTGGTCGCCGAAGACCGGGTGCTGTTGCTCGAGGGCAAGGCTTCGGCCCGTAACGGCGGTGAGGCGAAGCTGCTCGTAAGCTCGGTTGTCCCGATAAATGAGGACAGACCTCCCAAATCAAAAGAGGTACACATCTCGATAGATCTCGACAACATCGCCGAGAAGCAGTTGGATAACGTGCAGCGGGTCCTCGCCGGCAGTAAGGGTAGCGCGACGGTGTACTTGCACCTCCTCGAACGCGGCGAGAAGTCGTGTGTTGTGCGTTCCAAATCACTTGCGGTCGATGTAGACTACAATATGCTCTCAGAGCTGTGCGGTTCGTTGGGAGCCAAGAACATTAAGCTCGTCCGCGACAATGCAAGGAGTCTCCGATGAATAGAGCCTTGGTGACAGTCACGATCGTGGTCTTGTTGACATCTGGCTTCGTTGTCTTGCAACCCGGGGCTGTGCGTGCGCAATTGCCGCAACCGGTCTACGTGATCGATAAGCCGACTGCCGGGATTCTGCCCAACGGTTCGTATTTGCTGCGAGGCCGTGCTGGCCCCGAGAGCAGTTTTCTGCTCGGTGTGTACGTGGGGTTTCGCGAGGTGATTCAGATCGGCGCTTCCTTCGGCATGCAGAACGTTTTTGATCACGGAACACCGGCCGTCAACGATTATCCCGGTTTTACGGTCAGAGCACGGCTTTTGCAGGAGACGAATATACCAGCGCTGGCCATTGGCTTCGACTCGCAGGGGTGGGGTGTCTACCACGAGGATCTAGAGCGCTATGATCGCAAGTCACCCGGTTTGTACGCCGTTGTGAGCAAGAACTACGCGCTGCTGCTGGGTGAGCTTTCCCTGCACGGCGGGATTTCGTGGTCGACCGAGAGGAAGTTCGACAGAGACCCCAATGTTTTTGGCGCCGGCGAGTGGACCGTTTTCGAACGGCTCTCCGTTCTCCTGGGTCTGGATACCGCCCTCAACGATGATGCCCAGATTCACTCCTTCGGTCAGGGGGGCGTTTATCTCGACGCCGGGGTCGCTTGGCACGCTGGCGAAACCGTTAGGGTGTCTCTGGTGTTCAGTGATCTTACGGGTAACTTCGGGCCGGCGCGCGGAGTTGGTCGCGAGTTCGAGTTCGCGCTTATCCAATCCTTCTAGGAGGTCGGGCTCGATGGTGTACGAAGGTGGCGTCGGTTCCGGCTCACAAAGCAGTCCTTATCTCGAATTCGAGAAGCCGATTGTCGAACTGGAGGACAAAATCGCCGAGCTCAGACAGCTTGCTTCGGTGCAGGACATCTCCGTCGACGATGAGGTCAGACGTTTGTCCGAGAAGGCAAAAAAACTACGCAGGGAAATATATTCCAAGCTGACCGCATGGCAGCATGTCCAGTTGGCTCGTCACCCGCTTCGGCCTTACACAAACGACTACATCGCGGAGATGACGGACGAGTTTGTCGAGTTGCATGGCGATCGGGCGTTCGCTGATGATCCGTCGGTCGTCGGCGGCTTGATGATGCTCGAGGACAAGCGAATGATGTTGATCGGGCACCAGAAGGGTCGCAACACAAAAGAGAACATCCACCGCAACTTTGGAATGCCGCACCCAGAGGGCTATCGCAAGGCGCTGCGACTGATGAATGTGGCAGAGAAGTTTGCTTTGCCGGTTGTTACGCTAATTGATACGCCGGGAGCGTACCCCGGCATCGGTGCCGAAGAGCGGGGTCAGGCACAAGCTATTGCAGCCAACCTAAAAACGATGGCGGGGCTGCGAGTTCCCATCGTGTCCGTGGTGATCGGTGAGGGGGGCAGTGGCGGTGCGCTTGCGCTGGGTGTGAGCGATCGTATTCTTATGCTCGAGTACGCGATTTACGCGGTAATTTCGCCAGAGGGCTGTGCGGCGATTCTGTGGAAAGACCCGTCAAAGAACATCGACGCAGCCGACGCGCTCAAACTCACATCCAAGCACCTACACTCGCTCGGGGTCGTCGACCGGGTGATCAAAGAACCCGATGGCGGCGCCCACCGTGACCCACAGGCCATGGCTGCAGAACTCAAGCGGGTGATCTACGAAGAGCTTGATTATCTGCAGCATATCGACACCGACAGCTTGGTGGAGAGAAGACGCAAGAAGTACATGAACATGGGGTTCTTCGAGGAAGATTCAACTTGACATTTTGCCTCCCCCCCAACTAATATCTTATTACCAGCCAACAGCTTCTATGAACGTGGAGACCGAAAGCCCGCCCATTGAGTAACTGCTAACGGAGTCGGTAAGGTGATCAAGCGGGAATTGCTCGACATTCTTGCGTGCCCAAAATGCAAGGACAAGGTCGAATTGGACGGCGCCGGCCGGTACCTGGTGTGCCGCCGCTGCGGGCTCAGGTATCCGATCAGCGAGCAGGGTATTCCCATCATGCTGATCGATCGAGCGGAAGAAGTGGAATCGTAGGTACCCCACCCACGAGCGCGGATAGAACCCGCAACTCAAGCTAGCGAAAGATACATGCGCATCTTTGTGATCACGGCACTACTCGTTATTCCCGTTGTGTACGTGGGCTACTCAACCGCCTCGGCGCCGGTGACCCTTGTTGCGGAGAGCAACGGAAGTCTGACCGTAGCTGTGCACTTCAGCGAGCCGAGCAGTGGGGTGTCTTTGTCATCGCGAGCTCCCGGCAAACCACCGATTGCTCACCAACGTTTCTTTGTAGCAATACCCGACAATGGCCGAATAAGGGTACGTGCCGGCAAGTCGTCTTATGAGGATGTGCACGGAGCCCTGGACACAACCAGCGGGAAACCTGGTCAACCTGAAGCCAGCGATACCCGCCACGCGTGGGAGGGAGGCTTCGATCCCGCCGAGCCCTTTAGTGTTTCTGAGCCGTTCACGTTTAGAAAGACCAGGATCGTAGCCGTCGACTGCTTTGCCTCACAAGTCGACGACGCGAGCAACGTGCACAGGAGATGGTCCGACTACGAGATCACGGTCGACTATCCCCCCATGGAGAATCCCGCTGCGCCAACGGTTATTGATCCCCTGGTCTCCGCATTGGTTGTCAACAAACGTTTTATGCCCTCCCCGCAGCCGTCTCGGCTTAATCCGTCCGGTCGCGCGGCCGCGGTGCCGGATCCCCATTTTTCGTTCTCTTCCAATTGGGTGAAGATTCAAGTAACCGATCCGGGCGTATACACCATCGACGGAGACGACCTTCAGCGCGTAGGTGTCAGTCTTTCGAGTATTGGCGATCCAAACAGCTTCAGACTGTTTAGCGGTGGGGGACGTCAGCAGACACGTGACCTGTCGGTCGCCGGGGGTACGTATGTCCCCGGAAACTGGATGAGCGAGTGCGACATTGTGGTGGAATATGGCGGTGACGGTTCGTTCGATGTGGGGGACCGGGTGATCTTTTACGGCTTGGGCAGTCGAGGCTGGAGCGACCTTTATGAAGAGGGCGCCGCGAGAGACTCCTACACCAAGCACCTCCATGCGAAAGACAACTTCTACTACCTAACGTGGGATGCGAGCTTTCCCGGACAGCCCGGTCGCATGGCAACGCAGCTGGCGTCTCCCATATCGGGTCCCGACGTAATGACATTTGAGGAACGTCTCTATTTTGAAGAGGACAGGGTACCGGATTTCACGTTTGGTGGGGATGGTTGGCTGTGGCTCACTGCAACCGAGAAAGAAGGTGCCGAGACCTTCAATTTGGGTTTCTTCACGGTTACGGACTTAGACGCCGCGCGAGCGCAGACTTTTCGCACCGTGGCGATCGCCAAGGCTCGCAGAGTCGATGTTGACCATCATGCTCGCTATCTAGTAAATGGAAACCGGGTGGCAGAAAAGGTGTGGACGACCCGGGGGGCGCCGATTGAGTCACAGCGGGATCGCTTTGACGATGGCCAACCGGTCGTAGCAATGGATTCTTTTTTGCAGGAGGGCTCGAACTTTGTGAGTCTGAATGTGCCGCGCGATAGCGTGAACTCAAGGGACTTCATGTATTTTGCCTGGTACTCTGTGTTTTATCACCGAATGCTCGCGGCAACCGACGACAAGCTTTTTTTCTCATCGCCCGACACGTCGGCGACCGTTAACTTCCAGGTTAAAGACTTTTCGGCCTCGGGATCGATGTACCTCTTTGATGTCACCGACCAGTTCCGCCCACGGTTGCTGAGCGGTTTTTCCGAGACGGTGGTTGGAGGACGGCGTGACGTCCGCTTTGCCGCGGACGTTGCGGGTGGTCGTCGTTATTTCTGGGTGACCACGGCTGGCGTCTTGGCACAGGCGAAACCCGCGGCAATCACAAGGCACTTCCCTCGCGATCTGCGCAACGTGTCCACGTCACCGCACATGTTGATCGTTACCCACGATACGTTTAGAAACGCTGCCGAGACGTTGAGACAGTACCGTGAAACCAACCTTCCTCTGGTTGCGAACCCCAGGGTTGCGATGACGACGACCACAGAGATCT
>JAOTUR010000047.1 GCA_029863805.1 Candidatus Krumholzibacteriia bacterium
GCGCGACTCGAAGATCGGTTTTCCTTGGTTGACCGTTTCCAGCATGGCAATGTCGTCCGCGTCACGCTCGATCAGGTCCGCGAGTTTCCACAGCGCGATCGATCTGCCGCGCCCACCCATCTTCCTCCACGCTTTGCCTTGCAAAGCGGCCTTGGCGGCAGCCGCAGCCGCCTCGATATCTGCTGCGGTTCCCGCGGGAACGCCGCAAATCACTTCCTCGGTCGCAGGATTTACCAATTCCATTAGCTCATCGCCGCCGGAAGAGTCCCGCCACTCACCGTTGATCAAAAGCGTGTTGTGTTCGATTGTCACTGGCCGAGCCATATCACTCCAATTCTCTGATCACAGACGAACGTATTCGAAGTCGATTGGTTTGCCCGAGATCCCGCGATTGGGAGGCGTAATCCAGTTGGCAAACCTGCCAGCCTCTTTAACCGGTACCATGACGCTGCGCACGTATGCTTTTTCCTTTTCACTCGGCACCCATTCGTACTTACGCCGTTCCCATTCCTCCTTTGTCAAGTAGCTGCCGTCCGGATCGGCGTGGTGTGTTGCATGAATACCAATCTTGCGATTAAAACGGTCGGAAGGCAGTTGCATCCTAAAACTAATGTCCTCGTCTTCCAGCACCTTGTTCCACCGTCTTACCGCCCGGTTGCAGTCGTCTATATAACTGTCTCTCAGCACCGCGTTCATCGCTCTGCGCATGGGAACCTCAATGTTGCAGTCGTTGCCGTTCTCATCGAGAGCTTTAATCATGTACCAAGCTTCCTTGCACGAGGCGTCGGGATATTTTTTGCGATTGCCTTCGCCAAAACGCCCCTTGAGGCTCGATGCAAAGAATGAGGCCGCGTTGCTCGAGTCTTCAGACCCAAAGAGATCGAGCGATACAGAATACCAGTAGTTGACGTACTTCTGGATAAGATTGAGGGGTATGCCTTCCACAGTCGTCACGTCTTCGCTGGGCACTTCCTTCATGAGCTGTGCCGTTCTTCTGATTGTACGCCCCACCCCGGTCTCGCCGACAAACAGGTGAAAGGCCTCCTCGGTGAGCATAAACTGAGTCGTTCTCGACAGCGGATTGAACGCGCTTTCGGCAAGCGCACCCAACTGGTATTTTCCATCACGATCGGTGAACATCGCGAAGCAAAAGAAGTCGAGCCAATCGAGGATGGGCTCGTTGAAGGTGGTCAGTATGCGCGGAGCATCCGCGGAGCCCGAGTGACGCACAAGTAGCTCTTCTGCCTCTTCCCGGCCATCGCGGCCAAAGAACTGCTGAAGCAGATAAACCATCGCCCACAGATGACGGGCCTCCTCGACATTGACCTGAAAAAGATTGCGCATGTCGTAGAGCGAGGGCGAGGAGTACCCCAACTTCTGCTGCTGTTCTACCGAACCGGGCTCTGTATCCGCCTGGGTGACGATCAGTCGCCTAAGATCGTTACGGTGCTCGCCGGGGACACTTTCCCACGTGTCCTCACCGAGCTTGTCACCAAAGTGAATCGTGGGTTCACGCCTCTGTGGGGCAAGGAATATACCCCATTTGTATTCCGGCATACGAACGTAGGCGTAGGTGGCCCAACCACTCGAATCGACGCTAATAGCCGTTCGCAAAAACACGTCGCTATTCTGAAAACCTTCGGGCCCGCGATCCCACCACCACTTCATGAACTTTGGATGCCACTCCCGGATCGCCCGTTGCAACTTTCGGTTGTCCGATAGATTCACGTTGTTTGGAATGACGTCGTCGTAGTTAACATTGGAATCAACGTTCACCGTAATCACTCCGTTCTGTCATACTCTGCTCCAGTCAAATTCCGGGTTTGTGGGTTTGCCGTAGGACGTCAGCGCACCCTTGTCACCAATAGCGTTGGGTCTTGTGAATATCCAGTTTTGCCAAGCCGATAGACGCGCAAATATCCGACTCTCCATCGTCTCCGGTCCAACAAACCTCAAGTTTGCTTCCAGCCCCGTGAGCGCATCCGGAGACAGCGAGGCCCTTTCTTCGAGCGCCACGCGAACCTCATCCTCCCAGTCTATATCATCGGGGATCTGCGTGACAAGGCCGAGCTCGTAAGCCTCGCCCGCGTCGAGCATCTGTCCCTCTTTCGCCATAACCTGGTCGAGACAGTCCTGGGCGCCATAAAAACGATTCTGCAAACGACTCAGTCCATGGTACATAAGAAACTCACCGCCGTTGACCGCGCCGACGCTGATCCGATTGGCACCATCGTCGTCATCGAGCATATACGTGCGATCACACGCCAGTGCGATCTCGAGCAAGCTCCCGGCAAAACACGCACCGGGAAGCACCAGAGCGAAGAAGGTACGAGCCGTCACATCCAGCATTCGCAGGACGCGACTCTGCTGCAGCAGGATTTCGCGCACGAACCAGTGATCCCTGCAATTTCTTAGAGCCTGGTCCAACGCTATCACATGTTGCGGGTCGCCTTCGGTCACAATTGAGATAACACCGACGGTGTTATGATTGAACCGTAACTGCAGGATAGCATCACGCAACTCACGCCACATTCTGAGCGGATACCACTCCGACCCGAGTTCCCTCGCATCATCGCCAATTCTCGAGTCACTCTCGGAAGGCCCTTGTATAGTTATCTTTGCGCTCCGAGCCTTGTCGTCGATTTCCAGGGTCACGTAGCGGTAGTTGTAGGTATTGCCTTCGACCTCCGCTTCGATGGTTTCGAGGCTCACACCTTCGGCGTCGTGACCCTGTCCGGCGAGCGACTGCAACCGTTCCGTCACCTTTTCCTTGAAAACAGAAGATGGGTGGACATAATCGACCAGATTCCACTCGACGGCTCGCTTGCCCTTTATACCCTCGGCAGTCGTGCAAAAAATGTCGGCCAGATCGCGCCTGACCTTTCTCTTATCGACGACGCGGGTCAAGCCACCTGTCCCTGGAAGCACACCTAGATAGGGGACTTCGGGCAGGCTCACGGCCGACTTTCGGTCGTCAACCAGATGAATCTCGGCGCACGCTATCGCGAGTTCATACCCGCCTCCAGCGGCAATGCCATTGACAGCGGCGACATAGTGCTGGCCGCTCTTCGCTGTGGCTTCTTCGATATTGATCCGCGTCTCGTTGGTGAATTTGCAGAAGTTTACTTTGTGACTGTGATCGGACTGTCCCAACATGAAGATATTTGCTCCGGCGCAAAACACCGTGTCCTGCAAACTCTCGATGCACACCACGGAGACTTCGGGGTGTTCGAAACGGAGTCGATTAACCGCGTCATCAAGCTCGATATCAACGCTCAAATCGTACGAGTTCAACTTGAGCTTGTACCCCGTTCTCAACCCCTCATCCTCGGATACGTTTATGCCGATGCGCGCGATGGGCCCCTCGACCGACAGCCTGATGTGCCGATATTGATCCGGATGTGTACTGAATCGGATTTTCTCCGTCTGCGTTGCCATGTCTTTCTAAACCCTCCTAGCGTTCATCACCCAAGCGAATCACGACTTTGCCGACCACCTTGCGTGCTTCCATCAGTCGGTGTGCATCCGCGGTCCTTTCCAAATCAAATACCTGCCCGATTGCCGGTTTCATCTTTCCTGCGAATATAAGTTTTAGCGCGGCCAGGAGGTCGTTTCTGGTACCGGTTGTCGACCCAATGACTTTGAGCTGACGGTAAAAGATGTGACGTAAATCTGTCTGCGGGTCGTAACCCGTTGTCGCACCGCAGGTCAACAGCCGACCGCCCTTGGTCAAGGTTCTAAGACTCGTGATCCAGGTGTCCTTACCGACATAGTCAACGCACACATCCACTCCTCGTCCGGACGTTTCCCTACGAATCTTCTGCAACACATCCTCTTGACGGTAATCGATCAACACATCGGCACCGAGTCTCCGACAAAGCTCCAATTTCTCGGCACTGCCAGCGGCCGCAAACACGCGGGCGCCCGATATCTTGGCAATTTGAATGCAAGCCATCCCCACCCCTGCGGCCGCGCCCATTATCAGGATATCTTCGGAGGCCCTCAGCTCGCCTCTCGTAATCAACATGCGCCAGGCGGTCACGAACACCATCGGTACGGCAGCTGCGTCATCGTAGGACATCGTGTCCGGAATCTTGATCACGTTCTCTTGAGGCACGACCAGTCTCTCGGCGCAAGCCCCCCACCTGTGCTCGCCGATCACCCCGAAGCTACGGCACAACGAAGCGTCCCCACGGATACAATACTCGCACCAGCCACAGGCCAGAGAGGGATTGACCAGAACCCGATCTCCGACGACAAAATCGGTGACGCCGACACCGATATCAGCGACCACTCCCGATGCATCGCAGCCGGGCACGTGGGGCAACGGAATCTCGATCCCCGGAAGTCCACGGCGAACAAACAGATCGAGATGGTTGAGCGATGTCGCCTTGACTTCTATAAGTACCTCGCCACGGCCTGCACAAGGATCGTCGAGTACGCCAAACTCGAGCACTTCCGGGCCGCCGTGTTTCTCAAAGTAGATCGCCCTCATCGGTTGTCCTCGTCTGGCCCGGCGCGAAATCTCTCGAAACGCTGTCTCCACTGCTCAGGTATGGTCACCGACGTAAAGCCGTCGTTCCTGACCGCCACGGTTTTTATGTCGGCCCGCGCGGAGATGACGCCGTCGGAGAGGCGGATGGCAGTGTACCGGACCGTTAGGGATTTCTTGCCTATATCGACAAGCTCTAGCTCGATTCGAATCCTGTCTCCATAACGCAACGGCGCCTTGAACTCCGTCTCGAGCCGTACCGTGGGGAAACCCAAATCTTGTGCAACTACCAGTTCGGAGTAAGACACGCCGAGCGCATCCTCGAACCATGACTCAAAAGCTTGGTGGAAATAATGAAAGAAACGCGGATAGTAGACCACTCCTGCCTGGTCTATATCGCCAAACCGCACGGCAAACTCGGTAGCGTACTTCACGACCAGGCCGCCTGTCGTGACACACGTATGTCGAGACGGCAACGGCTCACAAAAGCTCTTGATCGGCTTTGGCGGCGAATATGAAGTCGCTCTCGGTGAGGCCGTCGATCTTGTGCGTCCACATCGTCAGCGTGACTTTCCCCCACGCGAGATAAATATCGGGGTGATGACCCTGAGCTTCGGCCAGTTCCCCGACCCGATTCGTAAATGCGAGCGCCTGACGAAAATCCTTGAAACCGTACTGCTTCTCGAGGTGGTGGTTCTTGACGACCTTCCAGCCCTCACCCAGCTTCTGCAGAAGCGCTGTGCTCTCGGCCTCGTCTAGCGGTGGCACACCCCCTTTGCAGGGGACGCAGTCTTTTCTTGCGAGCTCGTTCATCCGCTGGTATTCCTCCTTACATCGAGACAACCTGCAGCGGGCTACTTGGCGGCGTCGTATCGCCGGGCCACTTCATCCCAGTTTACAACGTTCCACCAGTTCTCGATATATTCCGGCCGACGGTTCTGGTACTTCAAATAGTAGGCGTGCTCCCAAACATCGAGACCCAGAATCGGCTCGAGACCATCCGCTAGCGGAGTATCTTGGTTGGGTGTGGACTTGACCTCGATCCCTCCGTTCGCTTTCACGCAAAGCCAGGCCCAACCACTCCCGAACCGTGTTACACCTGCCTTGGCAAAACTCTCTTTGAATTTTGCAAAATCGCCGAAGGCGCCATCGATCGCCGTAGCAAGTTTTCCTTGCGGCTGCCCACCGGCTTTCGGCCCCATCACGGTCCAGAATAAATTGTGGTTGTAGAAACCTCCGCCATTGTTTCTAACCGCCGCGCGAATGCTCTCGGGGATGCTGCCCAGATCTTTTAGCAAGTCTTCAATGCTCTTGTTGGCAAGTTCGGAGTGCTTTTCGAGCGCGGCATTCAAATTATTGGTGTACGCCGCATGATGTTTGCTGTGGTGAATCTCCATCGTGCGCGCATCGATGTGAGGTTCGAGGGCATTGTATTCGTATGGCAACTTTGCAAGCTCGAATGGCATCTTTCTCTCCTTTGCTGATCTCTGCACAGAGGACCACCCCAACGGACTGCGTCGCCAGGCCTCGGCCGGCTCGCTTGGGATTGTGTCATCCTCTGCCTTGTCCAGTGGTGAAAACCTCTGCAAGTCGTTTGCGGTGTGAAACAGGTCCAGGTAACGAGGAACACAACGTAAGCTATCGCTAGTATAATCAAGCGGGTGTCGCGCGTCAAACGGGAATATAGCTGATGCGAAGGGTACCATTAAGAGCGCAACACCTGGCCAACAGCTCTCCCGGCCCCACAGCTCCGAGCCCATGAACCATCTAGTTACCACGTTGTCTGCGCCCCATGCTTCTCACAAAAAGAAGGTTTCTAAAGCGCCAGCGGTATTTCCGTATCCGATACCGTAGCCAATCGAAAAAAGATTTTCGCGGGCTCTGTGCGGAGAACGAACGATCCGCCGTCAGCACAACATTGATATAGTCGCTTACGCCAAAGATGTCACGATAGCTGAAGTTCAGCAGTTTGAGTGCCGTAACCCCGAGGATGTCGCCTAGCTCAATGCTCTCGTCTATCAACTGCCGCGCTTCGGGTTTTTCACAGGTCAGGTACTCCTGGTGTTCGGGGCTGGGGAACGTCAGGACTACCCTTCCTTTGTCCGATAGCAGATCCTCGATGGTCGAGAACAGCTCCCGATATTTAACCTTGGGAATGTGTTCTATCACGTCTGCCATAAGTACTGCATCGAACTTGCCGAATTTATCGAGCTCGGCAGCCTGCTCTACGATATCGACCACCGCGAACTCGCATGTTGGCGAGGAGGCGTACTGCCGGGCTATATCAATATTCTTCTCGCTGATATCGATCGCCACCACGCGTGAAGCTCTTTTTTGTAGGAACTTGGAGATGATGCCAACACCGCATCCGATCTCGAGCACCGTTTCACCATTTTGCACGAATCGGTCGCAGAGCAATTTAATCGCCTCATGGCGAGGATTTAAGTAATAGAAATCCCTTACCAAGACCCGTTTTGCGAATTTGTCATAGTAGTGTTTTATCTCAGACGGCGTTCTCATCAATCGCTCTCTGGTAAATATCGATGAGCTTGTCGTTCTGCAGCGACATATTAAAACTCGTCTCTACTTTTTTGCGCGCTCTGTTGCTCATATCAGAATCTATGTCGGCGACAGATGTCAACTTTGCCACGTAGTCATCCACATCACGCTCTCTTACCAAAAAACCATCCACGCCGTCTTCGATAAGTTCTGGGATCCCAGAGTGGATAGTGCTTATCGCCGGAAGTCCGGTCGCCATAGCCTCCATCAAAACCGTGGGCAGACCTTCTTTGTCACCATCCCTGGTGGTCACCGAGTGGTGCAGAAAAACGTCGGCTTCGGCCATCAATGACACGACCTCTTTTGTGACCACCTTGCCCACGAAAGTCACTTTATCGCTTATGCCGTTGGCGACGCACAGTGATTCTATCGATGGGCGCAGCGGACCATCGCCGGCAAACACGAGCTTCACATTCGCACGCCTCGCCACCAACTTGCTAAACGCTTCTACGGTGTATTTGTGCCCCTTCTTTTCGACAAAATTGGATACCTGGACAAATGTGATGGACATTCCCGCTGCTAATTTCTCCTTGATCGGCATTCTTTGCACGTACTCAAACTGTTGAACGGGCACTCCGATATAATGAACACTCAACCTTACCGGCTTTACTCCGACGGCGGCCAGCCTTTCGGCCATATCCTGAGACACGGTTATTACACGAGCGTAATCCGCCAATTCCCGCAGCGCCCTCAGATACTTTTTGTTGGCCAGCAGCACCGATGCATCGTAGCCGTGAAATGTAACCACCATGGGGATTTTCAACGAGCGCGCCACGGGCAACATGTCCAAAGCAAAGTGGCCAAAATGGGCGTGGATCAGACGGGCCGTCGATTCAGTGAGAACCCGCCGCCAGTATGCCGCCTGCTGCGGCGTTAGCACTGCATAACGCCCCGCGGCGTTCTGTAAGATACGAGTGTAAACTCTCCCCACAAATGTCTTGCGCTGATGGAAGAGCGGCTCGAACGGGAATAGATCGAGATTGTGGGGATTCGCCGTCAAGACGATGGGATGGTAAGCGCGCCTCACCCCCTGCAGCTGGCGATAAACAAACGTTTCCGACGGCGACAGATAATGTCTCACATAGACAGCGACGACCGGTTTATCGGTTGCCGCCGTAATCATGGATTGCCGTCCGACACGTTGACGTCCAAGGGTATCATCTAGAACGTCTTACCAGATCATCTGGCTTTTCACCACTGGAATCGTCTTTGTGGATGATTTTCCCAAACAGACCGTTGGTCCCCAGGAACTCGCCCACAAAAGCGGTCTGGGGCCTTTGATATAGCTCCGCCGGCACGCCAACCTGCTCGATGCGACCTCTGCGCATTACTCCGATCCTATCCGCGATGCTCATCGCCTCCGCGTGATCGTGGGTGACGAGAACCGCCGTCATCTTCTCCCCAGAAACGGACAAACCGAATCGCCTCCTCGCGATTGCGAGAGGATTGCAGCACTCCCACCCCCGCTACGTTAACGAGGTTGCCAATGTCGCGCGGCGCGAAGAAATCCTGCTCAACCGGAAAATCGGGATTGGTCTCCTTGAATCTGAGTAGATAGTAGTGGCTGGGTAAACCCAAATCGATTTCTCCGCTGGCGATCGCCTCGATAATGGCCCCATCGCATGCCGAAAGTTTTGTGGGACACGATCCGTAATCTCCGAAGGGAGACGGGCGAATAGCCGCGCTTTGCCAATCACGCCCAGCGCGCCCGCGTCCTGCGCCCAAAAGAGATCGGCCGGACTGTTCGCATCCTCCTCCTGCAGGGCAATCGCGAGCTGTGCCGAGCTTCCGTATTTGACTCTAGTATCGATGCCGGTTTCATCTTCAAAACGCTTGAGCACCGGCTCGATCACGCTCTGTGCTCGACCCGAATAGAGCACCAACTCGCGGTCTTGCGGCGGGTCGGCTTTGTCACCCGCACAGCCCACGCCGACCAGCGACATGAGCAGCACCGGGTAAAGCAGACGTGTCGTCCTTACCATGGACTGCCTCTCCGAAAACCAAGACCGCTCAAAAAACCGAGAGGGCTGCCAAATCCGGTCAGCACGGCCTTGAGCCCGTGTAAAGTTAGACACCCCTAACAATTTATCAAAAAATTTTTCTATTTGTCCTCGAGCGTGGTCGACTGATCGCCCGGAGATCCACACACGGGGCATGCCTCACCGGCGAGTCGCCACTCGAGATACTCGTGGAAGTGCTCCACGATATCACTGAGGTCTTTCTGGCAATTGCTCAAGAAATCCAGATAAGCGGTCAGTCTCATAAAAGTATCGGCACCCAACACGTGCTCTATTTCGCACGCCTCGTGCTCCGCTGTCTTCTCGTCGACCTTCAAGACTTCGGCGAGAAACCGCTGCAGTACGACGAAGCGGTTGTTGATACCTTCAGCCAAGCGAGCGCCACGTGCAGACAGTTTTACTTCGCCGTAGGATGGATGCAGAACAAGGCCTTTGCTTTTCAAGGTCCGCAGCGCCTCCGATACACTGGGCATCGTGATTTCCAGCGACTCGGCAATAGCCTTCACTCGAACCGGCTGGTCGTCCTGACCCAGACGAAGAATCGTCTTCAGATACATCTCCATATTCGAGGATAGCTTCTTGCCCACGTCTCAAGCCTGCACTCAAAGTTAGGTTCGGCAAAGTTATATTAGGCGCGCCAAACTCTGTCAAGCCCAAACAAAATGGACCAGCCTTGTGGCCGGTCCGAATTCTCAAATGCCGCGGGGGCAACGCATCGCGCGGTGATCGAAACGAGTTTAGACACTGAAGGACTGGCCACAACCGCACGTCCCCGTCGCGTTGGGGTTGACAAACACAAACCCTTTGCCATTTAGCCCCGACGTGTGATCCAAAGTGGTGCCTGTGAGGTACAGCTGGCTTTTGAGATCGACAAGCAAACGCACACCATCCTTCTCGACCTCCAAGTCGCCATCCCTCTTTTCGGCGTCAACAGTAAGATCGTACGACAAGCCCGAACACCCGCCACCCCTCACCGACACTCGCAAATAGGACTCTTCGGCCGTCGTGTTCTCTTCGGCAAACGCCGTCCTGATCGCCTGCACCGCGCTATCAGTGATCGTAACCATCTACGCAACTCCCTCTTACGCCAATCGGCCTAACGCTGCCGCAATCTCCTAAGCCCATGGTGCCCCGCAATTATTGGACCGGTCATATGCGGAGTTCGGCCATCCACCACAAAGTATAAGTTGCCCACGGCGTTGGGTCAATCGCGAATCTCGCGTTAAGTTGACCCATCACACGGCGTTTCAGGGGTGTTTGGGTGATCTTGGACTCGCGGACGCATATCGAATTCTCCTTCACAACAGCCCGGACGCTGATTATATTAACTCAAATAGCCATAGAGTGTTGGCCTTGTGTGGGGGCCGTTGGTTCCCGCTGACCCCACCGTGCTCGCGACGCTCTCTAGCGCCGCCAAGGAGGAAGACTAAATGCTGGCTCGCCGCGGCCTTGTAGGGCTCTTTGCCGTGTTGGCATTGACTGCATTCGCAGCTGATGCTATCGCGCAAGCCTGGCCGCAGGCGCTTGACGGCTACTACCTCAAGATATCGGCGAGTTATCTGGCCGCGGATGAAGAGTTTAATTCTGCAGGCCGTCGGCAGAGCCTGGATGGAGACGTGGGTATCGATAAATCGTTTCGCGAGATCTCGTTTGGCGCCTATTTCGAATACGGCCTGTGGCAGAACTTTACTGTGGTTGCCCAGCTTCCCTTCAAGATTTCGACCTCTGAGAATACAGCGACCATGGGCGAGACCGGCACCGAGTCGGTGACAAATGGCGGCCTGGGAGACTTGCGCCTCTCGATACGGACTCCGCTACTTAGGGGACCGTTTGCGGTGTCTTTGCAGAGCGGTGTCAAGCTGCCTCTGGGCTACGAGAGGGAGCCGGATAACACAGGTCCAGCCATTGGCACGGGCCAGGTCGACGGCACCTTCAGCCTGCTCTTCGGCCACAGTCTTCATCCGTTGCCGGCTTACGTCGGTGCGGGCATCGGGTATAGCGTTCGGGGCGGTTCGCAACTCGATGACGAGGTCCTCTTCAATCTCGAGGGCGGATACAACGCCGGTCCGGTGTTCCTGAAGTTGAGGTTCGACGGAGTGAGAAACACCTCCGACCCACAGGACGTTCCCGACGTCGCCAGCGTGCTCGTCATTCAGCCCAACGCGCGTAACGAAAACGTTTACAAGCTAATCCCGGAGATCGACTACAGCTTTAGCGACAACTTCGCGCTCGCCGCCGAACTCTTCCACGTCTTTGCTGGCAAGAACACGATGGCGGGAACAACGTACGCCCTCGGGCTTGTCTACTCGAGATAACCCACTCAAACAGTTTGAAGCCGTTACGTCGAGGGGCTCAGCGCTACTCAACGATGGCGTGGGGAATCTTGGCGCGATCCCAATCGAGCACCAATCCCTTGGCAACACGCTTGGCATCTTCGAGTGAGTAAAGCTTTTCGACCAGGTACAACGCCGGCTCATAGCTCAAGGCGCCGCCGACAGAAGTGATGAGCTTTCCATCTGCCACGAAGTGCGCGTCGTGACGAACGTTGACCTTGGGAAACATGTCGGCGAGCTTATCCCGGTCGGAGGGAAAGGTCGTCGCGCTGCGGCCGTCGAGCGCGCCGGTGGCCGCAAGCGGAAATGCCCCGTCACACACGGTGATCACGTGCGAGGCCTTTTCCACAGCCTCTTTGAGCCACGTCATGAGCTTCTCGTTTCTCAGATCTTCAGTCATGCTGGTCTCGGTGCTGGGAATGATCACGATATCGAGCACGGGCACGTCCTCGAAGGAGTAGTCAGGCGTGATGTGAATCCCTTCGAAGGTAACGAAGGGTTCACCATCGGGTGTGACGATAAAGCATTTGATGTAGTTCTCGGAATCGCGGTAAAACGTGTGCTGAAGGATATCATAGGGAGCCATGAGCTCCGAGTTGTAGACCTTGTCCACACACACAAAGCCAGCATCGAGGACACCCGTCGGTTTCTTCTGCGAGGCTCCCAGCCCGTCCAACGGGTAAGCAAGAAGGCAAACAATCACCAAAATCACATGCATACATTTCATCTGCAACCTCCAAGAAATCCGGCCTTTTCCGCCAGTACGGAGTCCGTGGGCTCTCTCCGTCGCCCCACGCACCCGGGAGCACCGGCCACAACCACGACTTAATTCAATACACGGCAACAAGTTATGGCGTAATAAACGATGGTCCGTAATTATAACCCTGTCACTCGAGAATTTGTAACTTTTTGGTTCGTTCGTGCGTCTGTTACAGACAGATCATGGCTGAGAAATTTAGGAAAGTAGTCGACCGTTATCGCAACTCCGTCTACACGTTTGCCTACTACAGCCTGGGCAACAAGGAGGAGGCGGAGGATACAACCCAGGAGGTGCTGATGCGTTTGTGGAGAAACTGGCAGGATCTCAAAACAGAAACCATGCCCGCGTGGATCCGAAGGGTAACCAGAAACGCGTGCATCGATATGATCCGGCGCCGGCGGGCTTACTCCGCGCGGGTGGTCGCCAGCGGTGAGACGCTCGCATTTGACCACGCCGTATCCAATGAACCGGATCCCGATGTGTCGGCCGAAAACTCTGAGCTTCGGGATCAAATTCGTAGAGCGCTTACCACACTGAAGGAGCCGTACAGGTCGATCGTGATATTTCGCGAAATCCAAGACATGAGATACGAGCAAATAAGTGAGAGCCTTGATTTGCCGTTGAACACAGTGAAGTCATATTTGCATCGGGGACGGCGCATGTTGAGGGAACAACTAAGAGAGACGTTACATGAACGCGGATGACAAGAAGACAAGCTGTTCGTGGGTGGTCGAATCGATCGACTCTTACATCGATGGCGATCTTGGCCGTGACGAAATGGCTGCGATCAAAACGCACGTAAACAAATGCCGGCGTTGTCGTGAGGAATTGGCTTTTGTAAAGGGCACCCTGGCACAGTTGCGCGATCTGCCCAACTTGGATTGTCCACGACGGGTGAGCGATGTGGTGCATGAACGGCTCGCAGCCAGCCGGCCAGACCAACACCCCGTTCGCGCTACCGTACCATCTGGATTTGTTAAGAGGTGGTTTTCCGGGCGACAACTGGGTGTTCCGCGTCCCGCGCTGGCCAGTGCGTTGATCGTTCTTGTGGTTCTGTCTTCGCTCATCATAAGTCGCATCAACCGACCTGCAGAGCATATCAGTCCCGAACAGGTGTCAGAGGCTGAGGCGGCTGTCAAGTGGACGTTCGCGTATGTCAACGAAATCAGCCGTCGATCTGGTCTTGCGGTTCGCGACGAAGTATTCGAGGCCGGCGTTATTCGGCCCATGCAAAGAGCTGTTCGCTCGGCGCTCGAGGCTGACACACCTACTGTACCTAAGGACAACGGAGGTTCGATATGAAAGGACTCCACAAAATGAAAGTGCCGACAGCTCTAATCGTGATCATCGGCGCCGTGATGTTGAGTATGCCCGCTCTTTCCGCTCCCGACGACGAATACAAGAGTTTTCGGGGTTACGTTGATTTTGGCGAGTTGAGCATCTTTGAAAAAGTTGAGCCCAAGGTCGAGGTATTCATAAAGGGCCCCCTGCTCAAGCTTTGCCGGGAGGCGGTTAAGAACGAGGAGCCCGACCTGGCCAGCGCGCTCGACAACGTCAAACTGATTCGCGTACACGTTTTTCCGATGGAGGACGCTTACGCTGACGATCTGGCCAAGAGTACGAAGAAGCTGGCGGCAAAACTGGAGAAAAAGGGGTGGGAAATAGCCGTGCGCGTGCGCGAAGAAAATGAAAACGTGTACGTGTATATGTTACCCGGCAAGAACGAGGATATCGACGGCCTCGTGGTGATGGTCGTCGAAGACGACCAGCAAGCCGTATTTGTCAACATCGTCGGCACCATCGACCCCGAGCAGATTGGGCGACTCAGCCGCTCGATCGACATTGAGGGTCTGGAGATGCTCGATATCGAATCGAAGACCAGAACAAGAGACAAGAAGCGCGAGCGAAACTGACGATGAATTCGCCGTGTGATTTGCTGCCGAACCGATTGTGAAAGGACTCCCACGCATGGGAAAACCATTAACAGTGCTGATTGGATGCTCGCTCGGTCTCACGCTGTTTTCGGGATGCCTGTGGGCGCCTGATCTCGACCGGGTACGCAGAGAGATACAACAGCAGCTGCCGGGCGCACGTTTCGAGCGGCAGTTTGCGATCTCGTTGGGCCCGGTGTCTCTGCGCATGGCCAGAGCCCTCGTGCGATTCGTGCCGGAGGCAGAAGAGGCCCGCGGCTACTTGTGCGAGGTTCGCGACGTCAAGGTTGCCGTCTACGAGGCCCGAAACGTGCCGGATAAAACGAACATCAAGATGCCTGAACAGCTCTTGTTACTTGTCGAGAAGCACCACTGGGAGATCGGGGCCAAGGTGCGGCACAGCGGCGAAAACGTCTGGCTGCTCTATCGTTCTGATGGCGACTCGATCAAAGACCTTTACGCCGTGGTCTTGGGCGATGACGAGTTGGTTCTAGTTCGTGCGCGCGGCAACATCGATCGCCTGTTGGCCAAGGCGGTACGCGACCACCTCGGGTCGGTCGGCGATCTCGGGCTGTCGTACAACTGACGAGCAAAGTAAATGACGTTCAACGCGCTTGCTTACAGTGATTTATACCGACCTGGTGGGCGAGAGTCTGTGGTCGTGGGTCATCCAGCCCCGGAACCAGCACGTCCCGTTGTGTTCCTCGCCGAGAATCTTCTTTCGTAGTTGAAAGCAAGCTATTAATCTTCAGTCAAGAAACGTCTTCTACCAACACGCCAAAAAGGAACGATCATGGGGCGAGACACGTTTGAGTCCACGTACGATATGATGCGCGACAAGCTCCGCGGCATAATGCCCGAATTTGAGATCCGGCACAAGGCGGAGCTTGCCTACCAGATCAACCAGCTCAAAGTCGAGCGCAACGCGGTCATTCTGGGGCACAATTATATGGAGGCCGCACTCTTCAACTCAGTTCCCGACTATACGGGGGACTCGCTGCAGCTAAGCCGCCTGGCCGCGACCACCGACAAGGACATCATCGTATTCTGCGGTGTCCGTTTTATGGCCGAGACAGCAAAGATATTGAGCCCCGAAAAGACCGTTCTGCTCCCCGCCAAAAAAGCGGGGTGTTCGTTGGCGGCGAGCATAACCGGCGAGGACGTCCGTAGGCTCAGGGAACAGTATCCCGGTGTTCCGGTGGTAACGTATGTAAACTGCTACGCCGACGTCAAGGCAGAGACCGATATTTGCTGCACGTCTAGCAACGCCAAAGCCGTCATCGAATCGCTCGATGGGGACAGGGTGATCTTCCTCCCCGACGAGTATCTGGCGAGGAACGTCGCCCGCGAGACCGGGCGTGACATCATCTTTCCGGTCACGGAACCGCGCGCCTCGGAAGAAGACCTGCCTAACCTCAAGTACACGATGATCGGATGGCACGGCCGATGCGAGGTTCACGAAAAATTCACGGTCGAAGACATCACTAATATCAGAAAGCAGTTTCCCGATGTCCTGGTGCTTGCCCATCCCGAATGCAGCCCGCAGGTGGTCGAGGCCTCCGACTTCTCTGGCAGCACGTCCGCGATGATCAGCAAGGTCAAGGAATCGGAGGCACCCCATTATCTCCTACTCACCGAGTGCAGCATGGGCGACAACATCATTGCTGAAAACCCCGAAAAGGATATGCTTCGCCTGTGTAGCGTACGCTGCCCCCACATGAACGAGATCACTCTCGAAGACACGCTGGAAGCCCTCCAAAAGACGCAGTACGTCATCGAGGTCCCTGAGGACATACGCGTACGAGCGAAGCGTGCCGTGGACCGCATGGTCGAGATCGGTTGATCATGCGACCGCGCCATCAGCACGGGGGCGGGCACGTATCCAAACCCGCCGATGATCCACTGTTTTACCTGTCACGCGCCGCACTCAAACGGCAACTTCTCACTCCGCGTCACCGCGCCGCAGACTCTGCAGAACGGTGTGTCACACGACATCAAGAAAGGGAACATATGCGTGGCCTGTCACCAGGCACGCAGGAACGTCGACACGTACGTCGATATCGGCACGGTGACGTTGAGCGAGCACTGGGGTCCGCACGTTGCGTGACGTTCTCTTTTTTTGTGAGCCCCCGATGCCGGAACGACCGGGCGTGTCGCGCAGGCGTCTGATGCGGGCGAGACGCCGTATGCGCCCGGGATCCGGCGGTTTGTCCAAGGCGCACGGTCAAGAGATCGTGCGCTTTATTGACCCGTGTCAATTTTGCCTTAGGACTTCCACTTTCCACTTGGCGTATTTGAAGACTCATGTATCCTAATTATTTGGGTCGTCAGCGGGCGTAGTCTGCCACCGACCACACGGACTGCAGGCTGTTCGCAGCCGCGACGATTCTCGGTTTCGAAGAGATGGCCGCCTCATACTCCGTGACGGCTTTGACTGTATTCAGTCTCGAAGGGAGTTGAGTCACGAAAATTCCTCGCATCCCGCTTTGTTCCTTCCTGATCGCGGGCGCTGCAGTCTGCGTCGGTGTCACGGGTATCGCCAAGGAACGTCTCGCGTTCTCCGGTGGTCCCGAGGGCGGAACCTTTCAGTACTTTTCGAACGGTATGTCGAGCCGCCTGTCTAAGAACCTCGCCGACGTCGAGGTCTCCAACATGGCGTCTGCGGGTTCACTGGAAAACCTCCGTCGCGTGAATTCCGGCGACGCCGACTTCGGCATCGTATACTCGGGCGATGCCTACCTGGGACGCAACGGCCGCCTGACCCAGGACACCAAGAAATACAACAACGTATACGCGCTCGCGTACCTGTATGGAGCACCCGCACACCTCGTCGTGCTAAAGACAAGCGGCATCAAGAGTGCCGCCGACCTCGAGGGCAAGCGCGTCGCCGTGGGCGGCGCCGGCTCGGGAGCGGCGGGAGCCGCACAACGCTACTTCACCAGTCTCGGACTGTGGGACAAAATGAAAATCGAGTTCCTCGGTTACAGCAAGGCCGCCGAAGCGATGGGCGATGGTTTGATCGACGCCTTCTGGGTGTTCGCGGGCTTCCCCAACGCGTCCGTGATCCAGGCCGCTGCCAGCAACGAGATCGTACTGATCGACGTGATATCCGCCGCCGAGGGCACAGAGTTCTTCAAGGAATACCCGTTCTACACGACGGTCACTATCCCCGCCGGCACGTACAGCGGCGTTGACTACGACGTGGAATCGTTCCAGGACTCGGCGCTGTGGGTGGCGGGCAAACACGTCAAGCCCGGCACTGTCGAGCAGGTGCTGGCCGGCATCTTCTCCAAAGAGGGCCTCGCCTACATGGTCAAGGTGAAGAGCACCGCCAAGGCGATGTCCGTCGAGGGCGCGC
>JAOTUR010000310.1 GCA_029863805.1 Candidatus Krumholzibacteriia bacterium
GGTATCTGCGGTCTTCGCCGACAGCGGCTCCAGCATGATACGTCTCATAACCCTTTTCGTGAACTGTGCAGGAGCGCGTAGTGCGGGAAATCCGCATGCTGCGTGCGATGTGGCGGGGGCTGGAAACGGGATTACGGTGGACTCTACCCGGGCTCGTAGGCGGTAACTCCGGACACAGACAAGAGTTTTCCTTGCGGGCTACCGCGCCAGTCCTCGACCCTTCTATGAGGGCTCAGTTGTCAACCCCCGACGGTCAGTTGGTCGTCTAATGTCTCATCTCACATTACAGTCTGCTCTTGAGTTGATACCAAGTAGCCGGTGTTGCGAAGCGTTCAGACAAGGTTGCCTGAAACGACCTTCTATCCGTGTCGGTATTGTGTCCGATCACCCTATGCTGCATACGCCCAAGGCGTCGAGAAAACCGGCTAAAACAAGCGCCCCATCTACAAACAAACGGTTGTGCCGCCATGACCAACCCAGGGTCGAGTCGGGCGCTTGAACCTGGCACCGTTGATTCGCTAGCCATTGTGTCCACCCTCGAGAGGGATGCCTTTTGTTTATACGGGTTTGAGCTCAGCTCCTTCCGGGACGACACCGTGTTCCACATAATGCCAAAGCGCAATCAACAATCGACGGGCCATGGCCACAATGCCCACCCGTCGCATCCGTTTACCGCCATCAGCAAAGCGTTGCTTAAACCACAAACTCAGCTTGCTGTTCGGCTGGTAACGCAACCAAAACCAACAAATCTCAATGGCCAGCGTCCGTACGCGTCGGTTACCCGCCTTGCTGATTCCTTGCTCTCGCTGACTGTCACCACTGTCGTAAGGTGTGCCGGTTAAACCCGCTAACGACGCGACCTCGCGCCGATTGCGAAACGATCGCCACCCAAAAAATTCCATGACGAAGATCCATGCACTGGTCTGGCCAATCGCGCGCAACGCCATTAGCTGGGCAACTTGTCGCATACACTTGCTATCCCCATGCTCGATTCGTTCCGTTTGCTGCACCTCCAGCGTGCGGATTTGCTTCGCTACTAAACACAATCGCTCGTACTCACGCTCAAGTTCTCCTTTGAGGTCCTCTGGAAGCGGACCACCATCCCACAACGTTAACTTCGACAAGCGCTCCCGAAAATCCCGTCTTGGCGAAAGCCGTATACCTTGTCCCACTAACAAACCTTGAAGCCGGTTACGGTGCGACGTGCGCTCCTTCTTCAATCGCTCCAACTCCCGATGCAAGCGTCGCGCGTCCTCGTCTGCTACGCTCGGTACACGCACCACACTCCACACCTCCGCTTCGCCACCCTGGTACCGAATCAACATCGTCAGCAGCTTGTTGCCATCGATCCAGTCTGTCTTCGCGCAACGCTTGCGCCGATTAACTTCAATGCTCGACGAATCCACGACCTGATTCTCTATCCCAATGCTCAACAGATAGCGGTGAAGCCAGAAACCGTCACGGCCTGCTTCATAACAACTTATCGTCCGTATGTCCTTGGGTAACTGAAATCGCTCCCGCGCCGTTTGCAGCGCTTCTCT
The DNA here is from genome assembly GCA_029863805.1 of Candidatus Krumholzibacteriia bacterium. Taxonomy (GTDB): domain Bacteria; phylum Krumholzibacteriota; class Krumholzibacteriia; order WVZY01; family WVZY01; genus JAOTUR01. Next base: position 1,542 of record JAOTUR010000310.1, read on the forward strand.
CAGTTGCTCCAAGTCCCCTCCTTCTATCGTTACCTGGCGCCGTTTGCGGCTGTCTCCGAACACCAGCTTCCATTGCTTCTTACTCAGTTCCATCGCCATGTACAAGATCCGCTCGGCGGCGTTATCTTTGTGCTGTAGGGCTCGTGGATTCATCTTCGGTCTCCTCATTTATTTGGCGTAAGATTCCCGCCAGAGGGTAAGCCACTCAGCCCGACATAGCATCTACCTACACTGGTTCGAAGCCAGACTCCGGGTTTTATACTAACTTTATTTTCAATTAGTTACGCGCATCGGCCCCGCGCTAGTGTGACTAGAAGTGACAGGAATGGACCTGAATAGACTGGAGTTAGTCACATTCCGGTCACACTGCAGTTCCAAATACTCCTTTAAAATATAATACATCACCTATGGGGACTATAGTGGGTTCAGTTTTTTATGCCCGGGACATTTGAACGTATCCTAAGCCTGATCGAGGATGGAGAAGTCAGAATATCTGACCATGGTTATGATGAATTGGCCGAAGATCGGATTTTCGTTAGAGACATCATCGATGGCTTATCAAGTGCTATTGTCGTCGAGGATTATCCGGACTATCTAAAGGGCCCTTGTGTATTGGTGCTTCAAAGAGATCGGCATGGTGAGGCAATGCATGTAGTATGGGGAATTCCGCGAGATCATTCTAAACCGGCTGTGCTGGTTACTGCATACAGGCCGGATCCGGCTCGATGGACGGACGATTTCCTGAGGAGAAAGTGATGAAGAAAAGGCTTCATACAAAGTATGTGCATCAGGGCAAATATGTTGCCGAGGTAGACGTCGAACTCGTCGAGAATGATGAGGGATGGTCTCCATATCTATCTCTAGAAGATGCGTACAAACTGGACGACGTTCGTGAGTCGTTGGCAAGAGGGGACGTAAAGAGCGCTGCACGGCTTGGGCGTGTATATACGCTAACCCCTGTTGCCGTTTAGCGGGTTGTCGTGTGCCGCGTTATTAATCGGCGCCGGGTGTGCATGGCGAATTATAGTTCATGCCGCCAGTGGAAGCTGGACTAGATCTCGACAATAAGATTTCCAGCGGAAGTCATGGAGGTTAGCCTGCCTGCGTAGGATGTGCCCACTTGCCTCCATTGGTGTGTTACCGTTGAGAGACGCATGAACGCGATGGTCGTTGTAATATTGTCGAAATTCATCGAGCTTTCGTTCCAAGTCTATCGCGTTCCAGAATAAGACGTGATCGAGGAACTCTCTACGAATTGTCCCGATCAACCGCTCGATGAATGGATGGGAGATCGGCACATACGGCACGGCGTAATGTCCAAAAACTAAATCGATCATGCTGCGAGTCGATAGTAGTAGTTGAGCAGTCCGCCGAGACGCTCTCGTCGATTGATAAAACCCTCCAGTTTTGGCGTGGCGGTGGCCGATGGATCAATCAATCGGTTGTCTAATCCCTGGTGGTTTCTCTCGCCATGATAATGCGCGGCATACTCGTTGATCGCACGGCGAAGTGAGCCGACGCCGATTGGAATGATCCGGTCGAGGCATTCTGCCTTGATGGAACGCACAAAACGCTCTGCATACGGGCTGCAATTTGGAGAACGCGGGGGATAAGGAACAGGCTCTACACCCTCTTGTCGCAATAATGCTTTGAACTGGTTCGTGAACTTCTTGTCTCGATCCATAATCAGGAACCGTACATCGTTTAACGCCCCATCAAACTCGTCGGTAAGCTGTCGCGCGACCTGGATCATGAACGCGCTATTTGGGCTGGTGGTGATCCCGGCTACATGGACTCGGCGCGATGCCAGATGGATCGTGAACAATACGTAATAAGTGACTAATCCACGCATCGTCCAAACTTCGATAGTAAAGAAATCGGTCGCCGCCAGCAGCTCCCAGTGGGATTTTAAGAAGGTGCTCCAAGTCGTGTGCTTTTGCCGCTCCGGCGCAGGCTCGATCCCGTGGCGATTGAGTACCTTGGCCACTGTTGTGGACGAGATTGCATACCCGAGATTGGCGAGTGCCCCTTGAATACGAACGTATCCCCATTCCGAGTTCTCTCTTGCCATTCGAACAATCAGCTTCTCGATCTCCCGCCTGATCGGGGGTCGTCCGGGTCCCTTGCGAGGGTAGGTCCATTTGCGGGCGACCAGAATACGATGCCATCGCAAGAGTGTGTCCGGCGTTACTAAGGTGGCGATTTCCTTAAGGCAAGTTCTGCCGAGCTTTTTGGCTCGTACAGCCAAACGACGACGTCGGTCATTGGTGAGTTGCAGACGATGGCCGTTCAGCTGCGCCCTCAAGATTCGGTTCTCTGCCAATAGGTAGTCGACAACATCCTGCTGGTGTCGATTGAGCCAACCTGCAACAGCGGCGAGAAGAAAATGGAATGGATAAAATGTGCCAGTCATGGGACCAGCCTATCTCGATCGAGGCATTACGGCAATCTGGAACCGTCGATCGAATTTGTGGATACTACGCGTTCATACATTCTAATCTCTATTGCAATT
>JAOTUR010000311.1 GCA_029863805.1 Candidatus Krumholzibacteriia bacterium
CCGGGACTGGCGCCCGCGGGTCCGGCTCCCCCGTCACCCTCACCTACCCCGACCGGTGTACCAACGTCCCCCTCGCCCTGCCCGACGCCACCGAGCTTTCTCGTTTCGTGGCGGAAATTTGGTATTTCAACTTGTTGGATGGGGATACTTACGAGGTCTTTGCCCTTTTTGCCAATCAGTTCACCAGTGGTGATGAACTTTTTTAATTCCTTTTTGACAACACCTCTGACGATTTGTCGAAACCTGTGCAGATCCTGTTCTATACGCTGCACCATCGGCGACTCCCTGTAAATGCTACGATTGCTTCGAGTCCCCGCGGGCGAAGATGCTTGCGACAAAGTTGAGAACGTCCGTGGCGCAAATATCACAGTAACCCTGATTCCGGATCAGGCGTTGCTTTACGACATCAATCTTCTCCTGCGTCTCCTTGTCTATAACGCTCGATACAAGATTCGTGAGCTTGATTGAATCCTTCTGGTCTTCGAACAGCTTGAGCTCGAGCGCTTTCTGAAGTCGCGAGTTTGTTCGATAGTCGAACGTCTTGCCCTCAACAGCAAGCGCGCCGATATAATTCATGATCTCCCGGCGAAAGTCGTCTTTTCGATTCTCTGGAATGCCGATCTTTTCCTCGATGGCTCGCATTAGTCTTTCGTCAGGCTCTTCATCCTCACCTGTGTACTTATTCTTCACCTTTTCCTTCTGAGTATAAGCCTTGATGTTATCAACATAGTTGGCGCACAGCTTCTTGATCGCTTCTTCGTCGGCGGAAATTGCTCGTTGCACCTCATTCTTGACGACGTCTTCGTACTCGTCCTTGACAAAGCTCAGCAACTCCCTATAACGCTTGCGCAAATCCTCGGACGTGATCAGCGAGTGATGTTTGAGTCCCGATTCGAGTTCGTGTAGAACCATGAACGGATTGATACAACCCTCCGCTTCCTCGTTGACGAGAGAATTGGAAATCTTGTCCTGGATGTAGCGTGGAGAAATACCCTCCATGCCCTCACGCTCCGCCTCGTTGCGCAACTCTTTTATGTTGTCCTCGGTAAATCCAGGAAGGCTCTGACCGTTGTAAAGCTTCATCTTTTGTACAATGTTGAGCGACGCCTTCTTTGGTTCCTCAAGGCGGGTAAGAACCGCCCACATCGCGGTCATTTCCAGCGTATGCGGCGCGATATGCTTGCCCCTGATTCTCGACGCGTTGAAATCACGTTCGTAGATCTTGACCTCGTCCTTTAGACGTGTGTTATAAGGTATGTCGATTTTGACAGTTCTGTCGCGCAGTGCCTCCATGAACTCGTTGTTCTGAAGCTTGCGGTACTCCGGCTCGTTGGTATGCCCGATAATGACCTCGTCGATGTCGGTCTGCGAAAACTTTTTGGGCTTGATTTTGTGTTCTTGCGAAGCACCCAGAAGGTCATAAAGAAAGGCGACGTCCAGCTTAAGCACCTCGATAAACTCGATTATCCCCCGATTGGCGATATTGAACTCGCCGTCAAAGTTGAAAGCTCTCGGGTCCGAGTCGCTGCCGTACTCCGCTATCTTGCGGTAGTTCAAATCACCCGTTAGTTCGGTCGAATCCTGGTTTTTCTCATCCTTTGGCTGAAAGGTTCCGATGCCAAGACGGTCTTTCTCAGAAAGAGTAAAACGTCTCACCTGTATATGACCAATGACTTTGGTCCAGTCTCCGTTGTAGCGCGTCATTAACTCCGAGAACTGATAGCGACACGAAGGGCAGAGCTCGCCTTCCACCGCCACGTGATGATTGTGATCCGATATATTTGCGTTCAGCTTAGCTTCAACGTCCATCCGGAAATCATCGGGAATGAGATGAAGAGGTTCTTCGTGCATCGGGCAATCGACGTACCTCTCCGTGCTGGATCTTTCGTCCAACCAGCCAAACGTAAATAGAGCCCCCTCCGGTATCTTGGAGTAGCGCTCCAGACCCTTCTTGAGCAGCCTCACAATGGTGCTCTTCGCGCTACCCACAGGACCGTGCAGAAGGAGGATTCGTTTCTCGGTTCCGTAACGTTGAGCAGCTGACTTGAAAATGTTGACCATTTTCATGAGCGAATTCTCCAAGCCATAGATCGCATCCACACCACCCGACTCGATATCATCAAAGAACTTGTATTTTGTGATTTTCTTCTTGTACTCGGTGTACTCCTCTACACCGTGCGAAAGGATCATGTCGTAGATTCTTTGAAACGCGCTGCGCACCGCAGTCGGTTGCGCAATCACAAGGTTAACATATTCTTCGAAAGAGCCTTTCCAGTTCAGCTCTTTGAATTCCTGAATGTCCTGCTTGCTCTCAATGAGACCGATGATGTCTTTGGCCTCGACCATGATTCCTCCTCAGTAGGCTGATGACCGATGTTTTTTCGATCCTCTTCCCGTTCGAAATATACTGCCTGCAACCGGGCTCCGCCAGTCCCCGCGAATGCATTAGATGCGATCAGGCGCATACGGCATTCGTTGATCACGCAAAAAACATACCAAACCCAAACCTGCGAACCCCTGCTAACTTTAACGATTTCATCGTTTACTTGTGCCCTCCGTCAACAAAAATTAACAACAATTTACCAAAGATGCCGGCAGCGGCAAGTTTTTCACCCCTTCGCACATCCTGTTATAGCCACCCTCAGGAAACACCCACAAAATAAGTTATTCCAACACCAAAACCTGTTTTGATATACTCGGCTCAGCACATGGTTCCTGTTGATTGTGTGTTATAACACACAACAGTTGGTCAAATAGGAAAGCGACCTACGTCGCGGGGTTGGGAGTGAGGTTTTAACAACAGTACCGGCCCATCTTCGGCCAACCACAGGACAATCTCCAGGCCGATCCGCAAGGGGGATCTTCTCATGGCTGACTGTATTTTCTGCAAGATCATCGACGGACAGATTCCTTCGAAGGTAGTTTTTGAAAGCGAAGATTTGCTCGCCTTTGAAGATATTAGTCCGGTGGCGCCAGTTCACTTACTGATTATTCCCAAAAGACACATTGAAACGCTAAACGCCCTGTCCCCGGCCGATGCCGAGCTTATCGGGAAGCTAGTGCTGTGCGCCAAGAATCTTGCCGGCGAGAAGAATATCGCCGAGGAAGGTTATCGTACGGTGATGAACTGTATGTCCGGAGCCGGTCAGTCCGTCTTCCATGTGCACCTCCACCTTCTCGGAGGACGCGTTTTCCAATGGCCTCCCGGCTGAACTCGTTACTCCTATGCGAAGTACTCATCGCCGAGCATTTCCCACAGATCGTAGTTGACCTGGAAATCCTCGAGTTGATCGCTATCCTGCCTTGCGAGTACACCCGCTTCGACAAGGTGAAACACGGCCAAACCAACGTCGAACGCGTCTTGGATTCCCCAATTTTCCAAAACGTCCGGGGCGAGCAGGCCAAATCGCTGTTTTGAGTATAAACACAAGCCGTCGAGAAGTTCCAAGGCGGTGACATGACGTCGCTCGCCAACGCGCTGAATCGTGTACTCCAGGCTCTCCATCACAAACGGATACGCCTCGGGTTTGAAACGATTGTCTTTCGCGCGAATTTTCTTTACCGCTTCCCAAAATTCGATGTCTTGGCCCATGCCAGACCCCCTACAGGAACTCCTGATAGAGCTTCTGATATTCGGCTACGATCTTGTCCTTTCCAAAATCTCTCCTGGCCCTCTCCCTTGCCTTTAGTCCAATTCGTCGTCGAAAGTCGTCGTCCGAGAAAAGCTCTACGATAATCTCGGCCATTCCCTCCACATCGTGTGGATCACGCAGGAAACCCGTTTCACCTTCCTGAATCACCTCGTGCAGGCCACCAATGTTTGAGGTCACGGCAGGCAACCCGCTGCTCATCGCCTCCAGCGCCGCGAGGCCAAAACTCTCGTGCTCACTGGGAAGCAAGAATACGTCTCCCGCTGGGAGTATATCAGCAACCGATTCCCGGTCACCCAGAAAAATTACACCTGCGGATAGTCGTCGTTCTTCAACATTGCGCTTTATCGCTTCCAGTTCCGGCCCGTCGCCGACCAGCAGTAGTTTGCA
>JAOTUR010000312.1 GCA_029863805.1 Candidatus Krumholzibacteriia bacterium
GTTCTGTTTTGTAGAGACCGATGATCGTCTCAGCCAGCGCGTTGTCGTACGAGTCACCGACGGTGCCGACAGAGGGTTCGATACCGGCCTCGGCGAGACGTTCGGTGTAACGGATCGACAGGTACTGGGTGGATTCAAACGATCGTTGCAACACCTCAATGCGGAGGATATGCAATGGGCGTACGTACAAAACAGGAAGCAAGGCGCGTTCTTCGACCTGCATTGCGCTCGCCTGGCAGACCGCCGGTCGCGAGGCGTGAACATCGAAAGCGATTCTGGATGGAGATCGCGCGAGGCATGTCGAGTGAAAACGCTGGCAGAATTGCCGGCGTGTCGCCGGCGGTCGGTTGCCGGTGGTTCCGAGAAGGAGGAGGCATGCCGACGATTTCACTCGCACTTCATTCAGGGCGCTATATCTCGTTCGCCGAGCGCGAGGAAATTGCGATCTTGCATGCGCAAGAGCTCGGTGTGCGGGCCATCGCCCGCAAACTCGGACGAGCGCCATCCACGATCTCTCGCGAGCTGCGCCGAAATGCTGCGACACGATCCGGCGGTTTCGATTATCGTGCCTCCACGGCACAGTGGCATGCGGATCGGCGTGCTCGGCGACCGAAGGTGGCGAAGCTCACCAAGAATGAGGCGTTACGTGGCTGGGTACAGACAAAGTGCATCTTGTTTGTAGAGCACTTTACGATAATTCGATCAGGCGTCATTTCGTAGGCGAAGTGACTGCAACAGACGGTGTCGTTTGTCGCATTAAAGGCTTTGCGTACATTTACGACCAACAGTTGGGTACCTATACAAAGAGGCCGGAGAGACGAACCACGATCGCAGACTTGGGAGAAAGTGGTTACATCGTGAACATAATTGATTCAAGCGTAGACTTGGACGAAGTTTCCTATAAATACATTGGGGAGGTTGGGCTGGTTGTTACTAATGGCAGGGATTTCGTGCTGAACATTAACGAATTCGGACCAAAAAGTTGAATGCCGCCGGCTACCGCTAGAATCGTTGTGCCCATGCCGCATCCTGCGAAACAGACTCGTTAGCAGTTTCTGTACTTCGGCTCAGATTCCGTCGATGATCGGCAGCACCCTGAATAAGCGAGCCGCATGATGATTAGCAGCGGCACACCGACGCGGGCGTAGTCCGAGAACGTGTAGCCGCCGGCGCTCATGATCAGCACGTTGATCTTGTGGGCGAGCGGGGTGGCGTAACAAAGGTTGGCGCCGAAGAATGGCTCGACAGGAAGCTCCAGCTGTTGCGCGATGTTGACCGCCATCGGTGTGCCGATAACGGAGGCAACGAGCAGCCGGGCAAGGTAATGGGCGCCACCCGTTCCAGCAAGCCGATACCGAGCGCCAGCGATGCGACGACGATCCAAATGACCGGGTGCTCAAAGCGAGTGTCACGTCAACCAGCGAAGACAACGGGTCAATATCAAGGGCGTTGACTCTGGCGCCGGCGCCTTCGGTGGAACCAACAACGCCCATATGACCATTCGCGGCGGTTGTGGCGGCAGGCAGTGGCGGGGGCGGGCCAGTCATTCGTAGTGCCCGATCCACTCTGGCGGCGCGCAGCTGTGCTTCGATGTGCTTGGTCTGCGCGCGATAGTCGCGCGCGGCGCTTTTGCAGCCTGCTTCGTGTCGATCATGACGGATTCCCTTCGGCTCCCGGGCCGGTCCCGTGGCTGCTCTCGCCACGGAAGAGCGCCTCGATGCGCGCCTCTACGGTGCCGAGATCGATTCGGTCCAGGAAACGCGAGTAGGAGAGGTAAGTGACGAGTGGGCGCAGGTCCCGAATCCAGGGCGGCAGAAAACGCGGCTTTTCGAGCCGCTTCGCGTCGTCCAGCATCAATATGGCCGGTATGTCCTCGAGGTCGAGCTTGCCGGTGAAGAGCGCGCGGATGAGGCGCACGTCGCCCGCTTTCACCACCACCCGCAGGTAGTTGTGCACTCTCAGAAGCCCCTCGAGATAGACGCCGTCTTTCGTGAACGGGGCGCCACCCGTCACCAGCCCGCCGCGCACCACGCGCCGGGCGTTCTCGAAGGCTTCGAACTCGTTCGGGGCGCGATTGAGAAAGTAGCGATAGAGATCCAGGAAGTCAGCGCCGTCGATGGCCATCTGGATGGCGAAGACCCGATCGGCGAGGCGGTGCATACGCGTGGGATCGAGCGCGCCCTGGGTGAGCTCGGCGAGCACCGCGAGGCCTTCCTGAGTTCGGGTGGTGCCGGGGTGGCCCGCGCCGAGGATCGGGAAGCGTTGCTGGGCTTTGCCGTTGATGGAGGTGCAGATGTGCACGTAGGCCTCGTGATGCAGGAGTTGCGCGGCGTCGAGATCGGAGAAGGCGGCGTTGCGGCGAAGCCGGATGCGGTTGGCGCCCGCCACCGCCTTGGCGGAGAGATCGTCGACGATCTCGATGTGGGGCGCAGAGTCGCCGAACAGACGTGTCACGCCTTCGTCGATGTGTGCTTTCAGCGCCTCCACCGAAAGCATCGTCGGCGTGTCGTCGAGAATCAGATCGCAGTGGTCGAACTCCGAGAGCACTTCGTGCAGGCGCTGGGCGAGATCGAGGGGGCTGTTGCGACCGTCGAAAAATCGTCGACGGGGCGCGCCGAAAAGCGTGAGCGAATGCTCGTGAAACGCCCGGGTGCCGACGGCGGCGAGTAGCCTTGCCGTCGTCTCCACGCTGTCGCTCAGGCGCGAGAGCCAGGCGTGGACCGGAGTCGACCCTTGGATGAGGGCGCGGGCAGCGGCGACGCCCTCCAGCGATGCCGTTGCATCGACGGGTGCGTATTCTACCTCTGGAAGTGCGTTAGCGCCGGCTTTGAAGAAGCGGTCCGCCACCTGGGGCCCCCAGGCCACGGTGCGCAGAACCCGAAGCGGCCGCTCCGCGCGCCACAGGATCGTGGCGGCCTCGGATAGCTTCTCGACCTCGGCTTCCGGGAGCTCCCGGGATGCGATCATCTTGTGCTCCGCAGCAGTGTTCGTCGGTGATGGCACGTTGCCGTCACGCAGGTTGTCCGACCAGACTCGTAACCGACCAACTCGCCAATAATGAGATCACCAAGGTGCCACTGCTGGGTCCTCACTGGACTCACCATCTATCTCGTTCTTCGCTGCAGAGTTTTCAACATGGCGTGATTCTGGGCTTGGTTGAGATCAACCGCCACACTCCCTTCTACATTAACCGTGCGGAGAGGAAAACGGAAACTATTGGTTCGAATGTGTCGCTAGAAAACGAGCGTTGGTGTGGTTGATAGCGCCGGTGACGTGTTTAAGGAAGGTGTCGCAGTGTCGGCGCCGAATCCATCGCTGCATATCGCGAGTCCGAGCGCGCGATAGTCGAAGGCCGACCCGTATGGGCCACCGGAGGTTTTGCGATAGCGGTTTTCGGCGGTGCGCTTGGCGGCCTTCTGCTTCTGATCAGGAAGTCGGCTGCGTTCTTTGTATTTATCGCGTCGCTACTTGGCGTGATTGTGACAATGATCCGTGCCCTCGGGGTCGGTATCGACTTCGGTCCCGGCGAGATCTTGGGGATTATTTTGATGCCGCTGGTTGTGGCGGCGTTTTTGATCTGGTATTCGAAGCAGGCCAAGAACAAGGGTTGGATCAGCTAGGAACAGCAGAAACCAGGTAAAAATAAATATAACAAGCCTCATAAGCTGATAGTCAAAGGCGTCGCGATTTTTACAGATCAAAAATTCGCAACTCTTTCGTTTCAAGCGTTGGGTCGCAGTGCCAATAATTATTAATGTAATGGCATTCTGGACTGCAAGTTCACCAATTATTTTATAAATTTGTCATGATGAAACGCTCCCGTCAATTAGCCGCAATCATGTTTACCGATATCCAGGGATATACGGCCCTCATGCAGAAAAATGAGGATAAAGCCATTCAATCAAGGGATAAACATCGACAAATATTCAATTCCATCACTGAGAAGCATAACGGAAAAATTCTTCAATACTATGGTGATGGGACACTGAGTATTTTTGACAGCGT
>JAOTUR010000314.1 GCA_029863805.1 Candidatus Krumholzibacteriia bacterium
ACAGTAAAGGCTCTTACCCTCGTGCCCGCAGTGACGGCACCGAGACCTGTCGATGCGGTAGACCTTGTCTTTCTTCAGACGGCCGGTCCGAAACGCTACCAGCGGGCAGATCTCCTGGGTTACGAGGACCCGTACACCCGAATCGGCCGCGATCTCCGAAACGATCGGCACGATATCGCCGAGCTCGTCGGGGTTTACCACCCGCACCTTTGCGCCCAGGGACCGGGCCACTTCTTCGATCGACATCGCACGGTCACCTTGCGAGCCAGTCACCGAATAACTTGCCTGGTGCCCGGTCATCGCGACGGTCTGGTTGTCCATCACGACCACGATAATGTCGTCGTCTTTGCGCACCGCATTTGCGAGCGCGGGCAGCCCCGAGTGAAAAAACGTCGAGTCGCCGATGTACGCCACGGCGTTCTTGTATCCCAGGCGGCTGGCCGTCGACGCCATTGTGATGGACGACCCCATGCACAACAGCATGTCGGCACTTTCCAGCGGCTCTCCGTAGCCCAGTGTGTAGCACCCGATGTCGTTGCAGTATATCGGCTCGTCGCCGAGTACGAGTTTGACGGCGAGAAACGCCGAGCGGTGCGAACACCCCGCACAGAGCACGGGCGGTCGCGGCGAGAGCAGTTCGTTCCCGCACGCGGTATCCGGGGACGCTGGCTCGGACCCGCTCCTCGACTTCGGCAACACCGGGGTGCCGCCGACAAACGACCGGATCGCCCGCCGGACACCGTCGGGATCGAGCGCGAACAACTCCGGCAGGTGGCCGGTCGCCTTGCCGAAGATTGGGCCGGCAAAGCCAGTCTCCTGCGCCTTTACCTTCAAAGACTCTTCGGCGAAGGGCAGCAGTTCCTCGACGACGAGGACACTCTCCACATCCCGCAAGAACGACTCCAGTACCTGCCCCGGAACGGGGTAAACGCACCCCAGGTAGAGCACCTGAGTGTCTTCCCGGTAACCGAGCTCCTCGACGGCGTCGATCACGTAGTTCAGCGGTGCACCACAGGTCAGGATACCGAACTTGCCCTTGCCAAAGCGCGGATAGAATGGACTCCCGGCCAGAATCCCCTCCGCCCTGAGAATCCGTTCCGCGAGTGCCTTGCGCATTCGTCTCGCGTTAGCCGGAATGGGGACGTGGTCCCGCGGGGACTTATGGTAGGCCCTGCGGGGCCGGCTTTCCGGCAGTTCCCCCGTCGTGACAATGCCCCGCGCGAAATTGACCTGGATCGTCGTGCGCAACAATACGGGCAGACTCGTTTGTTCAGATAACGAAAACGCAAACCGGCTCATTTCGAGCGCTTCCTGGGGCCCGGCGGGGTCGAAGACGGGGACGTGGATCATCCGCGCAACGTAGCGCTGGTCCTGCTCGTTGGGGCTGACGAGCAATCCGGGATCACCGCCGCTCACGATGACGCAACCGCCGTTGACACCCACGTATGGAATCGTCCCCAGCGGGTCACCGGCGTATGCGAGGCCCAGGTGTTTCATCGCGGCCAGGGCCCGGACGCCGAGGAGCGAGGCCGTGAACGCCGTCTCGAGCGCGACCTTCTCGTTGATGGAGTCTTCGAACTGGATTCCGTTGTCCGGCGATATGTCGCGGAAGATGTCCCCGATTTCGGATGCGGGCGTGCCCGGGTAGCCCGATACGAACCCGACGCCCGCTTCCAATGCCCCGCGGACGATGGCTTCGTTACCGGTCAGGCAGTGCCGGCCCGGTGCTCGGGCGGTCAGCTTGTCGCCGATGGTTTCGGGAATGGTACTCAAGCGCTAATCTCCGGTCTTTCCAGGTAGATGATCGACAACCAGCGATGTCGCATTGAGCACGACGCCTTCTGAGTCTACCGGATAAGCCGCTTTGTGGCAAAGGTCTTATCCGGCCGGGGCGGCCCGTCGATATCATAAAGGCCGGATAGGCAGGCATCCCGGTCTCCGCAGCTCGCTCCAGCTCTTGAACGGCGCGCGACGCATCTCCGATCGTCGCATCCTCGTCTATTGTAGCTCGTCGCATCGATCGGCTTTCTGAGCGAGATCGGCCTTATCCGCCCGTTGAACACCCTGGACCGGCAAGATGACCGTAAACGTGCTCCCTTTACCGACCTCACTTTCGACTTCGATTCGACCTTCGTGCTTCTGCACGATGTTGGCGCTGGTAAACAACCCCAGGCCTGCTTTCATCCGCGACCCCTTTTTGGCAAACGCCGGCTCGAACAGCCTCTGGCGCCGCCTGGGGGATATGCCGGCGCCGGTGTCGGCGACCTGAACCCACACGCTTTCGCCCTTCGCCAACGTTCGGATTGTGATTGTGCCCTTGTCCTTGATTGCCTCTGCACCGTTCTGCAACAGATTCATAAACACCTGATTGATCTCTCCGGGATTGCACATTACGTTGGGGATTTCCCCGTACTCCCGCACCACCAGAATCCGATCCCTGAAATCGTGGTCGAGCAGCGTCAGCGTGTTGTCCAGGCCGTCGTGGAGATCAACCCGTTGATACGCCGCCTCGTCCAGATGAGCGAATGCCTTGAGGCTGTTGACGATCTTGAAAATGCGCTCGCTGGCGGCCAAGGTCGTCGGGCTCCCGTCTCGAAGCGCTTGCACTGAGTTCCTAAACCGACGGTTGTCCTTTACACTGTCGAGCGATTTGCCTCTTTCCATCTCTTCCACGATGTACGTTATGGATCGGCTCAGGGTATTGGCCGTGCTGTTTATGGTCCCGATCGGCGTGTTGATTTCGTGAACGATCCCCGCGACGAGCTTTCCGAGGGCGGCCATTTTCTCAGACTGCACCAGTTGGGCCTGGGTTCGTTCCAACTCCTCGAGTAGCTGCTGCAGCTGGTCCTTCTCTTCTCTTAGTTTGACAATCTGACCCACGTAGTGCGCCGCTTCACCCTTGATGAACAACGCCGCATCCAGTACCGACTCGATCTCCTCTTCGGTAATGCCGACGGTTTTCGCAGCCGCGATATGTTTCTTCACGCTCGTCGTGCAGTTGACGGCAAAGGCGGAGGCGACCGAGACCAGCTCCTTGATCCGCGTGGTTTCTTCATCGTGTGGGCGAACATCGTTTTCCTTCGCGATTCCCAGGTGCTTGAGCCCATGGCTCTCCATGATCTCTCTGGCGCGATCACGGACCGCCAACGCGTCCGAGATGGCCTGCTTGATCTCTTCATCTGAGGCACCCGCTTCACGCACCTTGTTGAAATGATAGTCCGTACAGGGTTTGCAGCCCGTAGCTACAGATGCTCCGATGTTCGCAAGCTCCTTTTCTCTATAGGTTAGTGGCATGACATCTCACCTGCTCCGGACGCGATCGACTCATTCATGGGGTGATCGACACACCCTCCCCACGGAAAGCCGATCAAACTGCCGCCGACAATAATGAAGATCATAACGCCAAACATCGCCGCCACGAGGGCGGTGCCGCCACGTGGCCGCACGCCCCGCAAAGCGGAGACGGCAAACAGCACGGCGGCCAGCGGTATCATTTCGCAGGTGGGCGCGGCGCCGTTCAGGACACGATGCCAGAGCGTGTTGATCGGTGCGTGACACACACAGTGCGGAATGAGACTGAGGACTATCATTGGAATGAGATACTGCCAGACGGATTGACCTCGATGAAGGCGAATGGCGCTCACGATTGCCAGTACAATCAACGACAGGTTCGTTGCATGACATACGGCATTACACGCCCGCGTGCCTAGACCGCAGACCTGGCTGCTCACAATGAACGCAAGCGGGATCGAGAGTATAAGGAACTCTCGAAGCGCTCCTCTCGGCTCCTCGGCCTGTTGGCGCAACGCTCGCGGCCATTCGAAGAGCAGAATAGCGACAACCGCGAAAACGCCCGCGACAGCCCAAACGAGCCACTGGTAGGCAAATGTCATATTCTGGATTTCCCCCGCTTTTGTAGACACCTCGTTAAGCACATTCCTCACGCCGCCGCTCGAACTCCGCTGGGCTGATGTTGCCCAGGCCTGAGTGACGG
>JAOTUR010000315.1 GCA_029863805.1 Candidatus Krumholzibacteriia bacterium
GGCCGGTATTCTAACCAGCTGAACTACCACTCCGGCTCTTTCTCTGGTGGGTGCTGAGGGGATCGAACCCCCGACCTTCGCGGTGTAAACGCGACGCTCTCCCAGCTGAGCTAAGCACCCCTGGGACAGGGCCGGTCAGTTTACGGCATCCTTCAGCGCCTTACCAGCTTTGAACCCAGGCACGTTGCTCGCGGCAATCTGAATCGTTTCCCCGGTCCTTGGGTTACGGCCGGCACGAGCAGCGCGATGCTTGACACTGAAAGTGCCAAATCCCACGACTGAGACCTGCTGGCCCTTCTTCAGCGCCGACGAAACGGCGTCCACCACGGCATCCACGGCGCGGCCAGCGTCAGCCTTCGAAAGATTCGCCGAGCCTGCCACTGCATCGATGAGTTCAGCTTTGTTCATTCCTATCCCTTGCGACTAATGTCGAAAACAGTTGATCCCCAGACGCGAAAAGCGTCTACCCAAGTTCTCTGGTCTGGAAGCGGCCGTAAAGTCCACGTCTCCGACAACGCGCCATACGAACCCTCAAGACAGACGATCTTATACCAAGCGCGATTTTAATGTGTCAACCGAAGTGCACCACGACTAATGCGGCAGCACTGCTTCTTTGTTGTCGCCATCTTGCGACGCCTGGTCTCTTTCGGCAGTCGATGTTTCGCCTTTCTGCTTCGGGTGGGGCAGATGTTGCAAAGCCAGTTCGAACACCTGGTCTATCCATTTGACCGGAACAATTTGCAACTTGTCCTTGATGTTCTTCGGAATTTCAACTAAGTCCTTCTCGTTGTCGGCCGGGATCAGGACTGTATCTATCCCTCCCCTGTGTGCCGCGAGCAACTTCTCCTTGAGACCACCGATCGGCAGCACTTCGCCGCGCAAAGTGATCTCTCCGGTCATCGCAACATTAGAGCGAGCCGGAATCTTTGTCAGCGCCGAGACCAATGCTGCGCACATGCCGATGCCCGCGGATGGCCCGTCCTTCGGTGTCGCACCCTCCGGAACGTGGACGTGAACATCAAACTGCTGTTGGAAATTCTCGTCGATGCCCAACACGGCGGCACGACTGCGCACGACCGTCATGGCTGCCTGAATCGACTCCTGCATGACTTCGCCAAGTTGGCCAGTCTGTATGAGCTTGCCTTTACCTGGAACAATCGCGGATTCGATGGTCAGTAACTCACCACCCACCTCGGTCCAAGCCAACCCGGTCACTTGCCCAATCTGATCGTTGTCTTCGGCCCGACCGTATCGGAAACGCCGCACGCCCAGATACTTGCCGATATTGCGGTGATTGACCTTAACGGTATTCTTGCGCGGTCGTAACAGCACCTGCTTGACCACCTTGCGGCAAATATTGGCCGCTTCGCGCTCGAGATTTCTGACGCCCGCTTCCCGCGTGTAATACCTAATAATGTCCAAGATGGCTGAATCGGAGATGCTGATCTCTTGCTCTTCCAAACCGTTCTGCCGCATCTGTTTGGGTATCAGATAGCGCTTGGCGATATTGAGCTTCTCGTCCTCGGTGTAGCCAGGCAGACGGATCACCTCCATGCGGTCGAGCAGCGGTGCCGGAATGTTGAGACTGTTTGCCGTGCAGACGAACATGACCTCCGACAAGTCGAAGTCTACTTCCAAGTAGTGATCGGCAAACGTCGAATTCTGCTCTGGGTCGAGCACTTCGAGCAATGCCGACGATGGATCACCGCGAAAATCCATGGACATCTTATCGACTTCATCGAGCAAGAAAAGCGGGTTGCGAACCTTGACCTTACCGAGGTTCTGAATGATCTTGCCGGGCATAGACCCAATATAGGTCCGCCTGTGACCACGAATCTCCGCCTCGTCACGCACTCCACCCAAGGACATACGCACAAACTTGCGGTTGGTGGCCCGAGCAATGCTCTGGCCCAGCGACGTCTTACCTACGCCCGGCGGGCCGACCAGACAGAGAATCGGTCCTTTCAATTCCCTGACGCGTTGTTGCACAGCCAGATACTCGAGAATCCGCTCCTTGACTTTCTCCAAGCCGTAGTGATCTTCCTCGAGCACCTGCTCGGCCTCGGCCAGGTCGCGATGCACCTTGGTGCGCTTTTTCCAAGGAGCTTTCAAGAGCCAATCGATGTAGTTTCGAACCACGGTCGCTTCGGCCGACATAGGAGACATCAGCTTGAGCTTGTTGAGCTCTGAGGTGGCCTTCTCCTTGGCCTCCTTCGGCATGCCTGCCCCCTTGATCTTCTGCTCGAGCTCGGCGAGCTCGTTGGGCGCATCGTCCATCTCGCCGAGCTCTTTCTGAATCGCCTTCATCTGCTCATTCAGATAATACTCACGCTGACTCTTTTCCATCTGTTGCTTGACACGCCCGCGAATGCGCTTCTCGATGTGCAACATGTCGATCTCGCCGTCGATCAAGCCGAGCACATGCTCGAGTCGCGGCCGTACGGCGGATATCTCGAGAATTTTTTGTTTCTCCGCAAGCTTCAGCGCCATGTGCGCGGCCACGGTATCGGCCAGGCGGCTCGGCGAATCGATTCCTGACAGCGAAGTCAGGATTTCTGGTGGAATCTTCTTGTTGAGCTTTACGTACTGCTCAAACCTAGAAACCACAGACCGCGACAGCACGTCCATTTCGCGCTCATCGTTATCGTCCAGCTCGACCAGAGCCTCGAGCTCGGCCGAGAAGCATTCGTCCATCTGTAAATCGACGAGCTTGGCGCGCTCGGCACCTTCGACCAAGACCTTGACGGTGCCATCGGGAAGCTTGAGCAACTGCAAGATCGTCGCGAGCGTCCCGATGGAATAGAGGTCATCGGAGGATGGCTCGTCGACATCGGCCTGAGTTTGCGCAACCAGCAAAATCTCCTTGCCGGTCTCCATCGCCTGATCGAGGGCCACGACGGATTTCTCCCGACCCACGAACAAGGGAATGACCATGTGCGGGTACACGACAACGTCGCGCAAGGGCAAGATCGGCAATCGTCTGGGACCGGCGGGGCCCGAACTTCCTGTTTCCATCATATTGTTCCCGTAAACTCTCGGCTGAGACCACCAGCCTCCATTGTGATGATGGGGGCGGCCGGAGCGGATTCAAGTCGAGCCTAGCGGCGCTCGTCTCCCACGGCCGCCGGCTCATCCGTTTCGTAAATGATATAGGGCTTGGTTTCGCCCGTGACCACGGCGTCATCGACGACAATCTTGGTGACGTTACTCATCGACGGTAGATCGTACATGGTGTCGAGAAGCACATTTTCGAGAATCGTCCTGAGGCCGCGGGCACCGGTCTTGCGTTTCATGGCCTTGTGCGCAACCGCCCGCAAAGCGTCTTCTCTGAATTCGAGCTCGGCGCCTTCCATTTCGAACAAGCGCTGATACTGCTTGGTTAGGGCGTTCTTCGGCTCGACGAGAATCTCGACGAGCGCATCCTCATCCAGCTCCTCGAGCGTCGCCACCACCGGCAGACGCCCGACGAACTCGGGAATCAGCCCGTACTTGATCAGATCTTCGGGCTCGACGTCACGTAACAACTCGCCGATGTTCTCGTTGGCCTCGACACTTTTGACCTCGGCGACAAAACCGATGCCGCTCTTCTTGGAGCGATTCAAAATAATCTTATCGAGCCCTGAAAACGCACCACCGCAGATGAACAGAATATTCGACGTGTCCACCTGCAGGAACTCTTGCTGCGGGTGCTTGCGGCCACCTTGCGGAGGCACCGACGCAACCGTGCCCTCGATGAGCTTGAGCAGTGCCTGCTGCACACCCTCCCCAGACACGTCGCGTGTTATGGAAGGGTTATCGGACTTACGCGAGATCTTATCGATCTCGTCAATATAAACGATGCCGGTTTGTGCCTTGTCGACGTCGTACTCACATTTTTGTAACAACTTCTGGATGATGTTCTCGACGTCTTCGCCAACATAACCGGCCTCGGTCAAAGTAGTGGCATCCGCGATCGTGAACGGCACGTTGAGTAAACGCGCCAAAGTTTCT
>JAOTUR010000316.1 GCA_029863805.1 Candidatus Krumholzibacteriia bacterium
ATTTGATCTGTTCCGTCGATGGCACTTTGCCGCTCATCTTGACCTTTCCATTGATGACCAACGCCGGCGTAAGCATGATCCCGTAGCCGGTGATGGCGTTGATATCCGTGATTTTCTCCACCTCACACTCGATACCGAGCTCGCGCACTGCCTCCTCGGCGCGCTTGGCAAGTGTCTGGCAATTCGAGCAGCCGGGGCCGAGGACCTGGATCGTTTTCATATCGACCTCCTCTTTCAAAAGAATATTCCGTATGCGATGCCACTGGCGGTCGCCATGATCACAACGAGCGTTACGTAGACACCTGTTTTCTTGAAACCGATCACGCTCCGAATTACGAGCATGTTCGGCAGACTGAGTGCTGGTCCGGCCAGGAGCAGCGCGAGTGCCGGCCCCTTTCCCATTCCGTTACCAATCAAGCCTTGCAGAATCGGCACCTCGGTCAACGTGGCGAAGTACATGAAGGCGCCGGCAACCGATGCAAACAAATTGGCAGACAGAGAATTGCCACCCACCGCCCGGCTTACCCACCCAGACGGGATCAGACCTTCGCCACCCGGTCGGCCAAGTAGCAACCCGGCCACGACGACACCGATAAGAAGGAGAGGCAGGATCTGCTTGGCAAAACCCCAAGACGCGCCGAACCAGTCACCGAGCTCACCGGTTCTCGTACTCGTCACGACGGACAGCCCCACGATGCCCGCCACAAACGCCGGCAGGGGTAAGCTGGGCAGGGCTACGGCAAGCACCACAACCGGGGCTGCGGCCATCAGGATTTTCCACCACCCGATGTGAAACCACACGGCCAACATGGCCGCGAAGGCCGTCGCGAGAATTCCTGTGACCATCCACTTGTTCGAGTAAATGAAGCCCCACACGCCCGATGATTGGTGCGGTTCACCCCAGTTGACAAAGACCAGGATGCCGACCATCGAAGCAAAATAGGCAGCCTCTTTCCAAAGCGGGCGTTCGGGCTCGGTTTCGCTGGTATTCTCCTGAACGTCCGAGACTGCGATCGTCTCGCGACGGAAGATCACGTGCATCAGCAAACCGATAACGATGCTGAAGGCAATCGCACCGAGAGCGCGCGCGATACCGAGTTCGATCCCCAACACGCGTGCGGTCAGAATGATGGCAAGTACATTGATCGCGGGTCCGGAGTACAGAAACGCCGTCGCAGGGCCAAGCCCCGCGCCCCTGCGATAGATGCCCGCAAAGAGCGGAAGGACCGTGCACGAGCACACGGCGAGAATCGTCCCCGAGACGGATGCAACGCCATACGCGAGGACTTTGTGTGCTCCAGCACCCAGGTACTTCACGACGGACGCCTGGCTCACGAACACCGCGATAGCACCAGCGATGAAAAAGGCGGGGATGAGACACAGAATTACATGTTCTTGCGCATACCACTTGACGAGGTGTAGCGATTCCACGAGGGCGTGGTTGAACCGTTCGTTGCCAACGGGGAGAAAATAGCATCCAAGAAACACCAGCACGACGATTCCCAGAGGCCGCGATTCCTGCCTCCATGACACCTGCCCGGCACTTGCCCCACTCATGCCTCTTTCCTCTTTGGCCAAACGGCCAAGAATCAATCCAAAAAAAGAGCTCGCGAACGATCTCTATCGTACGAGCTTCATTTGTTCTTTTGCGGTTGTCTCCAGCACCGACTCGACACAAGAGAAGAAGTTGAGCACGCACGGTACACGAAGGCTGTAAAAAACCATCGTACCCCGCTTCTCGTCTTGCACAATTCCGGCGTTTCGCAAAACCGTCAGATGTCTTGAGACCGTCGAGACGTCAGCGCCGATCATCTCCGTCATCTCGCAGACGCAACGCTCCTGGCGCGACAGCTCGTCAACGATGAAGAGCCGGGTCGGATGTGCCATTGCCTTGATGATCTTTGCGCGGGCCTCGAGGCGTGCGAGTGTGGTTTTGTCCATCCTTCATTCCCTTCTCGGGGCGAATCCTTGGTCATTATACCAAATAGCCAAGAATATAGCAACAACGATTCGACCATATCTCGATGAAGGCACTTCTCTGTCAGTCCCTTGTACGAATCTACTGCAGCTTTACGGCAATAAATCTGGCCGACCGACGACAGTGTCAAACATCCATACGTCGACCACCTGGTTTGATAAACAAGAACGCCCTGCAACGCAAAACGTTGCAGGGCGATCGTCTAAGTCTATGGCGGGCCGGACAATACGAACCTCGAACTTTTGAGCCGTTCGTACAGGCCCTGCTCTCCGTTTAGAAGTCCGTCTCAGAGACTCTAACCCCAAAATCCTGGCTCACGGGCGGGTGTCCATTGGACGCATAGGGCAAGAAAATCCGGTGAGATGTCGGATTTAGCCATTTTAGGGTTTTGTCTTTACCAGTTCCGCAAGTCTACGCTGCGCATCCACGAGCTGCGGCAATCCCTCGTCGGCCTTGGACCACATGTCGAGAAACTTCGTGAACGCCTGCTTCGCATCCTGTGGACGTTTCATCTCTTCGTAAACCAAACCAAGCTGGTAGTGCGCGAGTGCGTGACCGCCGTAAACCCGAAGCAGTTCGTTGTGTATCGCCGCCGCTTCGTCCAGCCGGCCGGACAGTCTATAGGCCGCCGCCCGCATTTCGCGGTACTCTATGTCGAAGAGGCCGCCAAAATAAATCCCTAGTTTGTACATCCGGTCCAGCGCTTCGAGGGCTGTGACTGGGTCGTTTTTGCCCAGGGCGATATCGACTTCGCCTCTCAGGGCAAGCATGCGAGCTTGCGGGCCAAACTGATCCTGGAGTGCGTAGAGTTCTTCAACCGCTTTGCGCGCCGCTTCGAGATTGCCCAGAGCGGCCAAGGCTCGGCCGCGAATCCGCAAGCTGTACCACGACGCGAGAACATCATCATAGCGGGCGGGCATTCCCTCGGCGATTTCCAGAGCCTCTCGCGCCCGGCCTGTATAAAGGAACACCTCCCCCTTGGCGAACGCCCAGCCCGACGGATTTACCCTGGCTATATTGCTGAGCCTCGTCAACAACTTCAGACGCTTTCTGATGACGGCCGCCTTCGCGGTAGTACGCGCTGAGACCCATCTGCACTGAAGTTACCAACATCGTCCATCTGCGCTCAGATTCGGCCAGATCATTCTTCTCCAGGTACTGCTCGGTGAGAGTGATGGCCCGGTCGAGATCTCCTTCGCTGTACGCGCACCTGGCCAATCCGTTCAGGGCCCCACTGGACGGGTCGAGTTCCGCGGCTTTTTGAACGGCCACCTCCGCACTGTCCGATACACCCGACGCCCGCCAGGCCCTGGCCATCATCCACCATGCCTCCGGGTCTTCTGGATCTCGCTCGACGCCGTCCCGTGAGAACCGCAGTGCGTCCTGGGGGCGACCAGCCATTATGATCATATTCAAGTAGATCCAACGGACGGTCTCCTCGTGCTCGTCCGGATAAAGTTCGAGCATTTTTTCAGCAATCTCTCCAGCTCCTCTAAAATCCCAATACCTATATCGCACCTGCATTAACTCTGTCAGCGCCTGTTGGTCATCGGGCCATCGTTCCAGGATCTTCTCATATGTCGCGATCGACCGGGCAACCTGGCGCTGTCCGTCGTATCGCGCTGCATCGAGCCGCAGACGGTCCTTGCTCCCCAGGCGGGTC
Source organism: Candidatus Krumholzibacteriia bacterium (assembly GCA_029863805.1). Taxonomy (GTDB): domain Bacteria; phylum Krumholzibacteriota; class Krumholzibacteriia; order WVZY01; family WVZY01; genus JAOTUR01. The sequence continues at coordinate 3,642 of JAOTUR010000316.1, forward strand.
TTCAACGCGTCAGCCTTCCTGAGATGGGCCTGGGCCTTATCCACATCCCTGAGGTCGGGTATGGTGCTCCAGTACATTCGCCCCAGCTCGAGATGAGCGAGAGCGAACGTGGAATCGAGCGCGACCGCCTTTACCCACTCACCCAGGGCCTTCGCGCCGAGATTGCGTTCTCTGAACAACACTCCGGCGATATAGTGCTCGTAGGCCTGCGGCGATTCGGTGGTGATGCGGTCCACCAGTGTTGGAGTGGCGGCTGCCTCCACGCCACACGCATTGGCGACGATCGGCAGGACGCCGGCAACGATCTGGTCTACCAGAGCACTCAGCTTGTTCCCC
>JAOTUR010000317.1 GCA_029863805.1 Candidatus Krumholzibacteriia bacterium
CCCCGCCGGCTGATCCTGGGCGCCGGCAGTGCCCTTGCCTTCGGTGATCGTGATTAGCCGGTCTACGGTGACGTTCTCGACCACATCGACACCGCCCCCGATCCAGCGCGTCTCGATGCGATCGATGGTGTCGCGCGGGCCCAAGCCGAAGTGCAGACGCATACCGAAATGGCTCTGGTAGCCCTGACCGCTATGGACTTCGCCCATCTGTGTGAGGTCGCCGGCCACCACCTTTACCTGCGCCCCGACTCCATCGCGATTGCTCTTCGCTCCGCGAAGGTCAATCTCTATCCAGTGATTGCCCCCCGCCGAGTCGTTTCTCAGGATCGTGGGTTCGCGCCGCGAGTTCAGTATCACCACGTCGATGTCGCCATCGTTGTCCAGATCCTCGAAGGCCGCACCTCGGCTGGCTAGCTTCACGGCCAGGCCGTTACCGCACTGATCCGAGACGTCGACGAACTTTCCGTCCCCCGTGTTCATGAGCACAATGTTTTTTGCATAGTAGCGTGCGAGGTCGCTGTACTTCTCCACGTTGTCATTGAGGTGTCCGCAAGCGATGAAGAGGTCGCGGTCGCCGTCGTTGTCAAAATCAACGAGGCCATTACCCCAGGTCACATCGACCAGTGTTCCCTCTCCCGCCCCCGTGGCGCGCGTCACGTCGTTAAAGAATACGCCACCCAGATTTTCGTAAAGCGTAGCCAGCTCGGTCTGATAAGACGTCATTTGAAGGTCGAGCCAGCCGTCGTTGTTGTAATCACCACAGACAACACCCATACTCGATTGCGCGGATCCGTTCATGTCGTGTGCGATTCCGCTGACCAACCCGACTTCCGTAAACTTGCCGGTACCGTCATTCTGGAAAAGAAAGTTCCCCCAATCGTCGTTCGCCACGATGAGATCGGTATCACCGTCATTGTCGCAATCGGCAGCGACCGTACCCATCCCTGCTCCCACGTGAGCAGCGATACCCGATTCCTCACTGATATCCGTGAAGGTGCCATTGCCGTTGTTGCGATACAGGTTATTGGAACCTCTGAGATAATCACGAGGTCCCGGGTAGACCATCCACGGACCGACGTAACGCTCGACGTGAACGTCGTAGGACCATGTCACATAGTTGGCCGCGAAGAGGTCCAGGTCGCCGTCCCTGTCGATGTCGATGAAATTGGTGCCGGCCCCGACTCGGTAGCCGTTAGCCACCCCTGCCTCGTCGGTCACATCGGTGAAGGTGCCGTCGCCGTCGTTCCGGTACAACACGTTGGGACCATAGTTGTTGACGTAGACATCGAGATCTCCATCGTTGTCGTAGTCACCGACGGTGACCCCCAGTCCGAAGCCCGTGTCCCCCAAGCCGGCCTGGCTGGTCACATCGGTGAACTTGAAGTTGCCGTCGTTACGGTACAGCGCATTCGTCGGTGGCACGTCGACCTGGGTTCCCTCGAGTGGGGCGCCGTTGAGAAAGTAGATGTCCGCGTCTCCGTCACGGTCGTAGTCGAAAAGCGCCACCCCTGCGCTCATGACCTCGATGATGTACCGTTTGCCGCCACTGCCGTCGGTGTGCTTGAAGGTGATGCCTGTCTCGCCCGTCACATCGCGAAGCTGGATCGGGCTCGCTGCATGCGCCGCGGTAAACACACATGCGCACGCCGCGACCACAATCTGGCTCAGCAATAAACGTCTATCACGACTCCGTTCTCTCATGTCTTATTGCCCTTCTTGCAGCCGCTCGTATGCTCTTCGCATATCCTCGCTGTCCGGTGCCAATTCGGTGGCCCGCTTCATCGCCGCCAGCGCGCCGACGCGGTCCTGGTTTTGCATACACGCCTGACTAAGCAACGAGTAGTGCCGGGCGGTGGGTTCCAGATCGACGCTCTTTTGGGCAAGCGTCTTCGCCTCGGGGAGTTTGTGATTTTGCAGCAGGAGCACTTCCGCCAATGACCGGTATCCACCGGCATTCTCCGGCGCAAGTTTGATTGCTCTTCGAATGGTCTCCTCCGCGACATCGTATCGTTTTAGCTCGGCGAGCACCACGCCCGTCAACAGTTCATAGAAGGCATTGTCGGGGTCGATCTTCGTGAGCTGCCCGCACACTTCGAGGGCCTCCTGTCTGCGTCCGGTCCGCTTGTACAGGTTCAACAGCTGAGCCCGGCAGATCGTGTTTGTCGAATCGAGGGCCGCCGCCCGTTGCCAGTATTCTTCCGCTTTCTGAAACTGTCGGTAACCCTCGTACACCCGGCCAGCATCGATCAATGTCTCCGCCAGAACCTGAGGCGCCTGCCGCATTTTGTCGGTCGCCATTCTTCGCGTCGTCGACACCTCGTCCTCATCGGCCCGCAGCTTGCTGAAAGTCTCCATGTACTCCCTGGCCTTGTCGCTTTGACCCAGCCGCGCCGAGGCAGTGGCTAGACCGTAGTAGCACCTCGAGTCTCCGGGTTTGAGGCGCAGCGCCTGGCTGTAGGCTGCCACCGCCTTTTCGTAGTCCTGCCGTTGCAGGTATATTTTGGCCAGGAGCAGGTGTGTCTCGCTAAGCTCCGGGGATATGGTCATCTCTTTCTCGATGGCCGCCAGTGCCTCATCTAGCTTGCCCATCTCCAGAAGGGCTTCCGCATAGCGCCGGTGTACGTGGGGTAGATTCGCATCGATCTCCTGTGCCTTGCTCAACAACTCGGCGACTTTCTCGTATTCGCCCTTTCTGAGAAAGGCGACGGCAAGAACCTCGTACACATCGGTGCGGTTGGGATCGCGCTCGAGGCACTCTCTCCACCACTTCTCCGCCTCCTCCGAGTTGCCGAACTGATTGTACACGGTCCCCATCAACCCAATGGGATAGGCGCTCGCGGGAAAATCCGTCATCAGTTGGCGGGCCACCGCAAATGTTTCCTCTCTAAAGGCCAGGTCGCTCGCTTCGGGTACGGCCCGCTGTGCCTCGTCGCCAACGCCTATCGGTTGGGGGCCTTGGGGCGATTTGGAAATCACGATGAGAACAACGGCAACCGCCGCGGCGGCAAACGCCAGCACGCCGATGAGCTTTAGCGGTGGTCTCCATCTTTGGCGGCCGCCGCTGGCTTTGCCCTTCTTTGGCTGCACCGCCGACGGGCGTTTTCCAGACTTCCTTGGCTTCTTCTTCGACCCGCTCATATACGTTCGACGTGTGGCATACCGTGATGCCCGAATCTCCGGCTCATGGCTTGGGAACTGCGAGTGCTGCGACTGATGTAGTATGACGCCAAACTGCACAAACGTCAAGGCGTCGCCGGGCAATGCCTGCGTTCGCCGGTTTGGTGCGCCGTCTGCGCGACATCGCTTCAACGACGCCCAGCGAGTGACCGCGGGTCTGGGGCCACGCAGTCGAGACCCGACCAGGCTCGCTAGCGCGACCGCACCTGCCGCGTGTTGTATCGGCGCCGGTACTTTCTTGTTTTCTCGTTGTCGGGGTAGTGTTCGTCCGGTCCGTACGGGTAACCGCTCATGGCGTGAAACGGAAGCGGCTCGACGGTGTCGGGATAACCCGTGTAAAGATCCATGTCCTTGCAAAAGCTGTCGGTTTTGAGGACAAACGTGCGACGCCGGCCCTTCGGCACCGGGCCCAACGCCTCGGACGCGAAACGCAGCGTCAACTCGTCGCCGTGCTGCATGATGACGTAACAATCATCGGCTTCTCGCACCAGCTCGGCAACCTCGCCATAGCGCGTGTAATTTCCCGACATCAGCTTCCAGGGCACGGTCGTGTCGATGTTGTCGTAGTCGCTCAGAGTCGGGTGACGTCCGTCGGGAGAGTACTCTCTGGGATACCCACGAAAATGGAGGTCGGCGGCGAGCGGCGGCACCTCGGTCAAAGAGACGCTCGAGGCACCGAGATGCTCGGCGAGGAAGATGCGATCCCAGTAGAGTTCCATGTTGCTGCTAATGCGTATGCGCTGGTCACCGGCTCGAATCTGCCCGGTGACGTCCAGCGTCATCATATGCTGGATGC
>JAOTUR010000318.1 GCA_029863805.1 Candidatus Krumholzibacteriia bacterium
CTATTTGGGCAACCATGTCAAAGGCACTATTATTCAGACCGGATTCATGGCGACGGCGGTGTGGGCGATCGAAGCGAGAAAACAATACAGCCTGGCCGATGATCGTCACGTGCTTGCCAGAGCGGACCTGGAGAGGGCTTCGACGGTGGGCGATATCGAGTCGGCACAGCGCGAAGCCAGAGCGGCGCTCAGCACCCGTGACGATAAGGAAGCCATAAGGGATGCCGCCTTCGTTGCCTTGGGTTCGGTGTGGCTTTTGAACGTCATCGATGTGGCCTTTGCAAAAGGGTCATCGCTATCGTCGCGACGGTTTGCATTCGAAACGTTGTATCAAGACTCAGTCCTGCGAACGGGAATGAGTTTTCGCTTTTAACGGTTGCGAGGAGTCAGTGGTTCGACCGAAGTTTGTCATCTTGAGTGTGTTGGCGATGGTCGCCTTGGCGCTGGTGTCCTGCTCAGAAGAGCAAAGCGACCCCTTCGTCCCGGTTCCGGACATACCCGTGCCGACCAACCTCGACGCGGTGATCGGAACAGACGAGATCACGCTCTCTTGGGACGCCGACGCCATTTTTGCGTACTCCGGGTTCGCCGTGTATCGAAGTGAAGACAGCGGTCAGACGTGGTCGAAGATTGGTGCACCGGCGGCGTCGCCATTCATAGATGCCACAGTACGAACTGGCATCCTGTATCTTTACCGTGTCGCCGGTATCGACACCAACGGTGTCGAAGGCGAACGCTCGAACAGCATCACGGTTCGTGCGTCGTTTTTCTCAATGTCGATAAATGATGGTAGCGAGTTTACGAGTCAGCGCGACGTGCTTCTCAGGTTCTCCGCGCCCGCGGGGACGCAACTCGTCCGATATTCACAGGATCCCGTGCTCGCCGGCGTCGACTGGGAGCTGTTTCAAACGTTGGTTGCGTTTCAGCTGAGCAGTGGAGATGGGCCCAAACAGGTTTACGCGCAATTCACCGACCCGTCCGGTTTCACCACCGACACGGTGGTCGACACGATTATCCTGGATACCGAAGCCTCGATTCAGAGCACGAACTTCACGCCCGGGCCGCCCGTTCAGCTGGGAGCCACCTTGCACGTTGTGGTCGCGCCGACCAACAATGAGCTTGACGGCTTCGCAAACATCACCGTTCAATCACTCGCAACAACGATAGTCGCGTTGGACGATGGGACGGCGGGTGATCCCGTCGGAGGCGATGGTATTTACGAAACCGATTATACCTTTTCACAAACTTTCCGAGGCGTGGACTTGATCGTCTCCGCTACCTTCACCGATGCCGCCGGCAACAGGAGCGCCGTGGTCGAGTTCGCGGATAAGCTGAGCTTTACCGATCCGCCGGCTGCGGTCACGCTCTTCCCGGCGGAAGACTCCACGACCACATCGATCTCGCTACGCTGGAGCGAAAGTGGTGATGCGAACTTCTCCCGTTACGAGATATATCGCGATCAGTCGCCGGCCGTTTCCAAGGACACCTCGCCACGAGTGGCCACGATCTCTTCGGTGACGACGACATCTCGGACAGATATGAACCTGCAGGAAGCCCAAACCTACTACTACGTGGTTTATGTGGTAAACGATCTCGATGAAAGCACCGCCAGCAACACCCGGATGGCGATGACCGAGGATATACCCCCCACCCCGGTTGTTCTCGACCCGCCATCCGCGATCGGTGTGGATCGCCTGACCCTGACCTGGAGCATGAACAACAACACGGACTTCATGGAGTACAGGGTCTACCGGGATACCAGTCCTGGTGTCACCGATGATCCCGCCAAGCGGGTAGTGACCCTCACCGATCGCTTTCAGACGTTCTACGACGACACGGGATTGGACACGGTAAGCAACACGTACTACTACCGGGTCTATGTATTTGACAAGGGCGGCAACTCGGCCAGGAGCAACGAAGTTTCGACACCGTAGATGGCTTTGCAACCCAGCGTGCCCAAAATGCATGGATTTTGAGGCTGGGAGAAGAGGGGGTTTTCAGGGGTGGACAAGACGGTTTCTGTTTCAACTGACGGCATAAAGCGGTTTCCTTCCACTTTGGCCAGGCGGCATCAGGGTTGGTCCTGGGCTTGCAGGGTCTTCGCAGACATCCCACTAGAGAGCAATAGACATCGGCAACCCGAGGAGGTTCACACCGTGCTCAGACGCCAGCGGGCTCGTCGCGCCCTCGCCTCGATATGCTTATCTCTTGTGTTTTTTATGCTACCGCAGGGGGTTGCTGCGGTTGCCAACGAAGAGGCGGGCACTTTCGGTGCCGCTTTCTTGAGGATCCCCGTTGGAGCAAAGGCGATGACCTTGCCGGGAGTGGTGGCGGGGATGCGTCCGGATGCATCGATGATATTTTCGAATCCCGCGGTGTTGGCGGAGATTTCGGCGGGGGAGGTGTACCTGTCGCGGGCAAACTGGTTGGACGATCTCAGCTTGAATGCCATAGGACTCGTAGTGCCCGCTCCGCTGGATTTGAAATGGTCGTTTGGCTCGCGCCTGTTATATTCCGGTGGGCTAAAGGGCTATGACGCGGCCGGACAGGTGGTCAGCGAAGACAGCTACTACGACCTGGATTTCTCAACGGCGTTGAGCCGCCGTTTTACGGGCATTGGGTTGGGTGTGGGTGTCGGCGTCACGTACCTTCGTGAACACCTGCCGCAGGAGAATGGACGGGGAGTGGTGTTCTCACTGGGCACTTCCTATCAGCGTTCGGGTCATCGCGTCGAATTGGTTGCCGAGGACATCGGTGGGGCGCTCTCTTTCCCCAGCCGGGATTATCCGATCGATAGCCGCTACGGCATTGGCTACGGGCGCTCATTTCGCCCCGCCTGGGGCGTTTTTGATGTCGGTACGCAGATGTCGTTTTCACGATCGAAAGCCAAGCGCTTTCGAATTGGGGCGGCGTATCTGGCCAATCCCTTTTTGACGCTGCGAACGGGGTTCGAGCACGTATTCTCTGCGCCGGAAACCAGTCAAATGCCTGTGAGCGCTGGCTTTGGCTTTCATTTTGGCGCCCTGACCCTGGATTACGCCTACACGTCGCAAGAGTACTTCTCGAGTACCCACACGGTGTCGTTCCTGTACTCGTTTGGGCTGTCCCCAGGAGGGGACGCGATGCGCCCCAATACGCGGCGCCGGTCGGAGGGTCGTAAGCCACCGGTGGCTCAGCCAGTCACCACGGCCAAGGCGACAGCGAAAGCGCAACCCAGGCCCACCGATCAAGAAAAGCCCGTTGCCAAGCCTGCAGACCCAAAACCGGCCCAGGACGCCGCGGCCGGCAAGAACAAGCCCGAGAAGGGCGCCTCAGGAGGCTTCGCGGTGATTGCCGGTGTGCATTCCAGGATGGAGAGTGCTCAGGCCGAGGTGCGTGCCCTGAGACTGCTCAAGATACCCGCAGTGGTCGACAAATCTGGAGGCCATCTGCGCGTCCTCATCGCCAAGTACGGTTCACGCAAGAAGGCGGAAAAGGCGCTGGCGAAGTTTAGAAAGAAGGGCCACGTGTTCCGAGTCGTGGCCGAAGAGCGCTAGAAACTGCGTGTTTCTGCCCAACTGTGCGTTTTCTTTTCCACAGTGACTAAGCTATTACAATACAACGTATTGACATAGCTACCTCGTCCAGTACCTGCGGAGAATACCCCGCCAACTGATTCCCTTGGCGGAATTTGCCATTTCTTCTGTCGCATGTATTTTTTGCCGTCTACACAAATCCTTCAACAATAACAAGTTATATTGTCATATTTCAGTCGTTTTTTGACTGAAATACGCGGCCGATGGAACCAGATTTGCAATCGGTTATCCCCGGTAACGAGCACCTACGTCTCGGCAGCAAGGCCAATTTCAATTACAGCAGTAAACGCAGATTAGGAAGGGTAAACCCTTTTGAATTACCCCGGGGCACGAGCCACTCGAGACGACTTTCCGTCGTGGGCGCGTCGCATCGCTCCACCCAGGCGCCA
>JAOTUR010000049.1 GCA_029863805.1 Candidatus Krumholzibacteriia bacterium
GGTGTGTTCTCGATCCCAGAGCGAGGAAGCATCGCCCATTCGACGGCGAGGTTATCGAAAGCCTGAGGATCATGCAAAGTGGTGATCCGCAGGACAGGATCATGAGAGAGCTCCGGGACATGGGACTCACAGGGGTTCCCACCCGACAGATTGATGCGGCTGCCAGAGAGAGGTTGATGGAGCAGGGGCGAATCCTTGCCATCGACAAGATTGTCTTTCACGCCGATTCGTTGTCTTGTCTCGGTCATCAGGTGCATGAGTTGGCCCGAGCGTACAACAAAGCACACCCTCTCCGCTACGGTCTCGACAAAGAGGAACTCAGACAGAGACTCAAGTTTCCTCATTCCACCTCCACGTTTAACAAAGTCTTGGAGCACATCGCAGTTTCGAGCAGTATTTATATAAGGAACAACCTGGTACGAGCCGACACGGAAAGCATTGAACTACCCGAGGATCTGGCGGAGAGGCTGGAAACCCTGGAGACCATGATTAGAGAAGCGGGCGTGCTCCTCAAGCGCGAAGCGGACATGTCCCGACAATGGGTTCGGCCCAGTGATTTACTGGATTCACTGCGGCTGCTTCGGGACGAACGTCGGATTCACAGAATTGGTGAGGATTCCTATATCCACAGCGATGTTCTTGCTTCGTGTATCGGGCGTTTGCGGCGGTGGTTTGCCAAGAGCCCTCAGATCAGCGTTCCCGAGTTCAAAGATCTTTTTGGTATTACGCGAAGGCAAGCGATACCACTCTTGGAATTTTTGGATTCACGTCGATTAACGGCGAGACAGGAAAACGTTCGCGTGGCTGGCTCGAAGCTGCGCGACCCCTCTTGAGGCCGTATGCTGAGTATGTTCCGTGTGAAAGGCGAGGAGGACGGAGATGGGATCGGGGGAACATTTCGGGGTAAACCAGTCGCCGGCGCAATGGACACGGCTCGCTTTGGCCCTTTGAAACCCCGTGGGTTTGTGCTATATTAAGTTGGGAGCTAGTAAACCTAGGCACTCTTACATAATCATGCATCGTACATAGGGGTTTTCACATTTAGGTTCCCGCGCATCTATCCAACTCAAGGAGGGGGATGTGATGAAATCGCATGCCAAAGTGCTAATCGCCTTGACGATAATAGCTTTCCTGATCGTACCGTCCACGGTCATTTCTCAGCAGCTTCCGGTGCCCGTAGAGAAAAGCGTTTTCCCAGGCGTGACAACCATCCAGTACGCGGGTCACACGCTGGTGTTCACCACCAGCGTTGCCTTGAAGGTCAAGCTCAGACCGGTCGACTCGACCAAGATTATCCTCGCTTTTAAGGCCTATTCCCGTGATCAGCTTCAAGGTCCCGCGACCGCCGCTGGGCCGGGCCAGACTGTGGTATTTTGGGAAAACACCGGTGAGGAAATCTATAACGATGCGGCACCGGGCGAATGGAACGAGATACCGCTGACCGAGGGTGGGTGGACCGAGAAGTAAAACAGTTTTACGAGAGTAAAATATTTTAACTCTACGCCTCAGAGCCTTCGGTAATTATCTTCCGCCGTTTCGAGTGACTATCTATAAACTCCTAGTCCAACAACCGCTTACATTATAAGATTGAGAGGCAACTTTTGCCGATTTGGCACGTTAGTTGCCGTTACTCCTCTACGTCGTTTTGTGCGTTCGTCACGAAACGACTGTGTTCCTGATAACGATGGAGCACAGGAAGAGGAAACATTCGGTGGCAAGAAGAGGGTTGTACATGTGGCTCCGCCGTGGCTCTCATGAGTCGCGCGTGCAAAGCGCACCTGTCCACCTTCCCCTGATGGCTAGTCAGGCCAGTGAATCATAGCCCTTGCCCTTAGCGTGGTTCTTCTGGTGTATTGCCCTCTTAGACGCGAGCAGAGGTACGCCCTTCGGGGCGTGCCTCTGGTTGTTTATGGGTCGCAACCCCGGGGTTCGGCGCCGTTGCAAGTCAGGTGGCGGGCAACTTGGGCTCCGCAAAGATGGTCTTTTCACGTTCGCACCTGACCTGCCCCGGTTTCGCACCCCTGAACTTGCGAACGTACTTTCTCCTCGTGTAGATTACCGGAACCAGGTTCGAGTGGTGCGCCTTCGAATAAAACGCGGCTATCTCCGCCGCTGCTTCGAGCACCGACCTCGGTGGATTGCCGGCCGATCCGCTTGGTCTGAGCACGACGTGAGAACCGGCGACGTTCTGCGCGTGCAGCCAGATGTCCTCCGGACCGGATAGCCGGAAGGTAATCTCATCGTTCTCTTTATCGTTGCGCCCTACCAGGACGAACCAGCCTTGGTTCAGATCAAACCGGCGATATTGCTTGGTGGTCGCCGCTTCTCGCAGGACGTTGCGACAAATCTGTTTGCCCAAGTGGTGCTCCTGCACGGCTGCTTGCAAACGCCCCAGCGCCTGCGCAAAGGTCGCGTTGCGTTCAACCAGGTCCTCGACCAATCCGGATATTTCCTTGGCGGTTTCTCGAACCCGGCGCGCAAGGATGTCCCGACTCCTTTCCAGTTTGGCCGCACGTTTGTAACGCCTTTGTATTTGTTCGCTAACCGGTAGTGAAGGATCCAACTTTATCTTTCGCACGTTGCCCGCTGAGTACAGATCGGGCAATTCAACCTCGGAGGCTCCCGCCGGAACCTGCGACTGAAAAGCTGCAAGAACATCGGCCTCGTTGCGACCCATCGTGTGGGTCTGTGCGCGACTCAATTCGGCCTCGAGTTTGTGCAACAGACGCTTGCGATTATCCAGATGCTTGCGGACCAACGCCCGGTAGCGTTCCAGTATCGTCTGTTGTGCCGTCCCAATCAGTATCCGGCCCACGGCTGCGCAAGCTTCTTGCACCGTGCCGAACGGTCCCCAGCGATGCGCAAGATGCTGGATGTGTTGACACGAGCTGGGAATCGGCGTTGCACGGCCGATCCTTGCATCGGTTCCCAGATAGAACTCGGTTCTGCCGTCCAACAGCGCGTCGCGAAAGACGAGCAGGGCGTCCACATCGACCACCCCGTCTTCTGCCGTAAAGCAGGCCGCGAGTTGCCGGTCGAGCCCCGGCACCGGTCTCGAAGCCTCCCCTTCCTGGTCCAACGCCCTGCACAGCTCGGCTACGGAAATCGCGACAAAGGGGGGCACCTGTGGAGCGCGCACGTCAGGGACCGGGAGCCCGGCGTCTCGGGGGTCAAGGGATTCGACGATATGCTCACGCCCGAGGATTCGAACCTTCGCCGAACTCCCGTAAAGATACAGAGCCAGCGCGGTGGCTTCTTCCTCGCGGGCAAGCGGCAAAGCGATCACCCGGTCGAGGGGCGATTCCGGGGCACGCTCGACGCGCTGGCCGTGGATGCGTTTCAACACCGGCGTACCCATACCGCCCAGTGGATCCACCGTGTCGAAAAAGAGGAAGGGGCCGGGAGTCGACAGTATGACCACCAAATAGCTTGTCTGCGATCGATGACCCAGCTCGATCGTTAGTACGGGCGGTAGCAACCGCAGGCAACGGACTTGGCTGTCTGCCACCGCAGCCGCGATGTTTCTAATCAACAGGTAAAGCAGCAAGTGGTTCATTGTCTAACCGGTATCAGTCACAACCGGGCTGGCACGAATTAACTTATTATACTGTGAGCATTTACCCATTGACAGGTCGCCGATCTCCACTTAATATATGGCGTCAAAAACGTCAGGTCTAATCGGCGAGGAGCGCTAATTATGTTGGTCAGCATGACCGGGTTTGGTCAAGGGGAAGCCTCCACTAGGACGTCAAGAGTAACAGTCGAAATCCGAACCGTCAATCATCGTTATTTCGACCTTTCGGTCAAGGTTCCCAAGGTGTTGTCGCATCGAGAACACGAGATCAAGGATCTGATCAAGGGTAAGATAAAGCGCGGCAGGGTGTCGATCACCGTGTCGACAGAGATCGATCAGCCGGAATACGATGTGCGCATCAATGTGCCGTTGGTCGAGCAGTACGTGAGTCAGCTTCGGGAGTTCGCCTCGAAACATTCTCTGCCATCGGACTTGGACATCAATACGCTGGCGACGCTGCCCGAGGTTTTCCATCTGCACGAGCACGATAGAAATGATGAAGAGCTCTGGCCGCTAGTGACGAAAAGCCTTAAACAAGCGCTTGTCGCATGTTCGAAGATGAGACAGGAAGAGGGCAAGTCACTCGAGGCTGATATCAGGTCGCGAATCACTGCGATCAACCGTCTCATAAAAAAAGTCGAAAAGCGCGCACCAAAAGTAGTTGCTCACCACAGTGCGGCGCTAAAACAGCGGCTGGCCAAGATTATGGCCGGCGCGCGTGTGGATAGGGATCGATTGCTGACCGAGGTAGCACTTCTCGCCGATCGCTTGGATTTCACCGAGGAAGTAATTCGGCTAAAAAGCCACATGTCACAGATCAAGGCCTGCTTGGATGGTGGTGGGGCGGTGTCCAAGAAGCTCACTTATTTGCTTCAAGAAGTGCATCGTGAATCCACTACCATTGCGTCGAAAGCGTCAGACGCGGAGGTAGTCGAGTACGTGATTTCGCTCAAGGAAGAATCGGAAAGACTGAGGGAACAGGTTCAAAACCTCGAGTAGTCAGTTGGGAAAGGCCGGCAAGGTTTGAGAATCACTCAAGCATTTCCAATCGTGATCTCGGGCCCGTCTGGGGCTGGCAAGACGACGGTCGTGGAGAAGATTCTGCATCGAGATCCACAGCTCAAGTGCTCTATATCGGCGACGACCCGTCCCCACGCGCCGACGAGGTGGAAGGGGAAGCCTACTTCTTTGTAACTGATGAGAAGTTCGAGAGACTCAAGCAGGGACGCCTAATTGAATGGGCCCGGGTCCATGGCCATTTCTACGGTACTCCCAAAGACTTCTTGGATAAGACGCTAGGTGCGGGGAAAGACGTGGTGTTAAACATCGACGTCCAAGGAGGCATGAGCGTAAAAAAGTCCTTTCCGGACGCCGTTTTGATATTTATTTTAACACCGTCGCTGGAAGTCCTCGAGGAGCGCATCCGGCGTAGAGCAGCAGACTTGGCCGAGGAAATCGAAAAAAGACTGGAAAACGCATGGGGTGAGATAAACGTAGCGGTGGAGTACGATTACGTCGTAGAGAACGATGAACTCGAAGACACCGTGGCCACTGTGCTCGCCATCATCAGATCTGAGCGGCAACGCCGCCACCGTTATCCGGAGAGTTACTTCAAGCGTTTTGATCCCCACATGTAGTCCAACAGGAGGTCTCATGCAGCACGTCGTACTGATCGAAAAACTCACCGCAGTCATAGCGAACAAATACGAAGCTGTTCGCGTCATGGCCAAAGAGGCAAGAAGAATCAACTCGTTACTCATCCGTGGCGCTCAGGGCGAGGTGGATGAGAAGCCCACCATGATGGCGTTGAAGAGGGTTCTCGACAGCAAAGTAAGATTTGATTATGCCGAACCGGAAAGAGCTCGGCCTGACTTTGACGAGGACGCCGAGTAGGCGTCCTGCGCGGCGCTTCTCTTAATGAGGCCCGTGCACTCACAACATGTACATGAACCGTGGACTAGAAAATAAAAAGATATTGCTGGGCATCACCGGCGGCATTGCGGCCTATAAGTCCGTTTTTCTCCTCCGGCTCTTGAAAACCCGGGGAGCGGATGTGAGAGTCGTCATGACCGAATCTGCTTGCCAGTTTGTGGCCCCGCTGACTTTTGAGACCCTTTCAGAACACCCCGTACAAGTTCGTCTGTTTGGGGCAGGTGGTGACCAGGGTACTGTCTCCCCCGTGGAGCATATCGAACTAGCCAAGTGGCCGGACCTGGTTGTCATTGCTCCAACCACGGCGAATACGCTTTCCAAGTTAGTGGCGGGTGGTGCCGATGATCTTCTGAGTAACGTCGTTTCTGCCTATGAAGGGACCGTCGTTCTGGCTCCCGCGATGAATGATGTCATGTGGCGAAACAAATCAACCCAAGAAAACCTGCAAACGCTAAGTCACCGCGGCTACAGAGTGATATCCCCGGGTACCGGCGACCTCGCGTGTGGATACGAGGCTGAGGGAAGAATGGCCGAGCCCGAGCGTATCCTTGACTTTGTCGAGAGGCTTTTTGACTCAGACTTTGGAAACTTGAAGGTTCTGGTGAGTGTGGGTGGTACCGAAGAGGATCTTGACCCTGTTCGTGTTATTTCGAATAGGTCATCGGGGAAAATGGGTTTCGCTATCGCGGAGGCTGCCAGGGATCGCGGTGCCCAGGTGACCGCCGTCGTTGGGAGGGTGTCGGTGCCCCCGCCGGTCGGTGTGCGTGTGTTGTCTGTTAGAACCTCTGCGGATATGTCGAGCGCCGTCAAGCAGGCCTTTGTCGAAGCGGATGTGCTGATAATGGCTGCCGCCGTGGCAGACTACAAAGCTAGCTCGCCCCTCGTGCGCAAGAAAAAGGGAGACACTTGGACTCTCGAGCTAATTGCAACCGAGGACATTCTCGAATCTATTGGCAAGATGAAGGGCAGGCGATTTATTGTCGGTTTTGCACTGGAGACGGACAACATCGAGGAAAACGCCAAAGAGAAACTCGTTAAGAAGAACTGTGACTTGCTGGTCGTGAATAATCCCCTCGAGGATGGGGCGGCATTCGAACACGATACCAATTCCGTCCTAATCTACAATACTAAGGGCCTGCTGCTTGAAACGGGTATAAAGAGTAAGCGCGAAATCGCGGATATCGTCCTGCAGGTGGCGCGGAAAGAGAAGAACTTCCAAAAGATCCTCGTGTGATACAGGGGTCGTGATCACTGTCCTCCCGGCAATCCGCCGATCTCGATCTGTCGTGTATGTTTTTGCTCGAAGTCGCGCATGAGCCAAATGGCGACGACATTCTCAGACCAAAAATTGCGCCTTAGTCTGCGAGGTATTTCAAACACGGGGTCGTCAATTCGGCGTCCAGCGGCGATCCCTGGCTGGCATTTGCCGCTAAGACGAATAGAAAGATCAAGACAATCTTCGGCTTGGGAATGTTAGTTGGTGAAGTGCAGAGATGAAAACGACTCGCGGCGATTTTCCACAAGAAATCAATCTCCATCTTATTTCTTACTTAGAAATGTTGCAGCGAAAAGGTATAAAGTCAATATACCTCACTCCGCCTGGTGCCGTGCACGAGGCGACGGCCGAACAAAAACAATTGTCGGGTGATCAGGAGCGCTCCGTGGCAAAGGAAACAATGGGTGGGATCGTAGAAAAACTGTCGGAAGTCGATGCGAAAGTGTCCGTGTGTGAGGACTGCGGTTTGCATAGAGGCAGAACCAATACCGTTTTCGGCACCGGCAATCCTGGGACCAAGGTTATGTTTATTGGCGAGGGTCCGGGACGAGACGAGGACATTCAGGGGAAACCGTTCGTGGGAAGGTCGGGACAACTCCTCACGAAAATGCTGGGGGCCATCGATCTGAGTCGCGAGGATGTCTACATCACGAACATTGTAAAATGTCGGCCGCCGGATAACCGAGATCCACAAGAGGAGGAAGTCCGCTGCTGTGAAAAGTATTTGATCGCTCAGATCGATTTGATTCGGCCCCGCATTATATGTGCGTTAGGCCGTGTGGCCGCTCACTGGCTTCTCGACACAAAGGATTCCCTTGCAGCGCTAAGAAATCGCGAGAATTTTTACAGAGGGACACAGGTGCTGGTGACTTATCATCCCGCAGCATTGCTCCGAAACCCCGGGTTAAAACGCGGCGCTTGGGAAGACTTCAAACAGCTGACAGCTATCATAAGCGAATGAGGTTACTTTGGCGACTCCTGCACCCATAGAACGTTCAGATAAGGTGCCGCCGCACTCTATCGATGCTGAAATGGCGGTTATCGGCGCCGTGCTGCTCGACAACACCGCGATGTCGGTCATCACCGAGTATCTCAGCCAGGATGCCTTTTATAAGAAGGCGCATAGAGATATTTTCGAGGGGATGCTGAAAGTGGCGGACAAAGGCGAAGCGATCGATGTCATCACGCTGTCGGAGGAACTCAAGCGTCTCAGTACGTATCAGTCCATTGGCGGGGCTGCATACCTGACAACGATCATGGACAACGTGCACACGGCTGCGAACGCCGAACACTATGCCAAACTGGTTTTCGAAAAGTATCTACTGAGGAGATTGATCACGATCTCCGGTTTGATAACGACGCAAGCTTTGTTAGGTGAAACGGATGCTCGTGAAGTGCTCGATGAGGCGGAGCGATTGATTTTCGAGGTTTCGGAACGTGGTGTACGCAAGACCTTTGAGCCAATAGGCAAGATCATAAAGGAGAGATTCGAAAACCTCGAGAAACTCTATGAAGACAAAGATCGAATATCTGGTCTACCGTCGCCGTTTGATGAACTAGATGCTTACACGTCGGGATTCCAGAACGCTGAACTGGTCATAGTGGCAGGGCGACCATCGATGGGCAAGACCAGTCTTGCTCTAAACGTCGCACAACACCTCGGTATCAAGCACAAGATACCGGTAGGAGTTTTTAGTCTGGAAATGTCCAGCGAGCAACTCGTCATGCGCCTTCTCTGTAGTGAAGCAAGGATTGACTCGCACAGACTGAGAATGGGCTACATAAAGAGTTCCGAGTTTGCGGAATTGGCGATAGTTGCTGGCTATTTGAGCGAAGCCCCTATCTACATCGATGATTCGGCAGGGATTTCTATGATGGAACTCAGAGCAAAAGCCAGGCGACTCAAGTCTGAAGTCAATGTCGGCTGCATTTTCGTCGATTACCTTCAGTTGATCACGATCAGGGAGAGATTCGAAAACCGGCAGCAGCAAATCTCAGCGATCTCGCGTGGCCTCAAGGGTCTTGCCAAAGAACTCGAAATCCCGGTTATTGTGCTGTCACAGCTTTCCCGAGCTGTGGAATCTCGCGGTGGTGACCGAAGACCGATGCTTTCCGATTTGCGTGAGAGTGGCGCTATCGAACAGGACGCAGACACGGTGCTGATGCTGTACCGTCCGGAATTCTACGAAGGCGAGGACTCGGAGCATGCAGGGATGGCCGAGGTCATCATTGCGAAGCAACGTAACGGGCCCACCGGCACTGTCAAACTTGCGTTTATGAAGGAATACACACGTTTCGAGCGACTGTCACCGATATCCGAATAGGCATAGCCAAACACGGTTGTATCTTCACGGAGAAAGAAAAAATGCCTGGAACGGACGTCTTGATCATGGCCGCAGGTAGGGGTGAGCGGTTTGCAGAGGGTGCACCGAAACAATTTATGTTGCTGCACGGCCGGCCGGTTATCGTGTGGTCCATCGAACAGTTCATGAGCCACGGCGATATCAGCGCGATCACCGTGGTTACGACACCAGGCACCGAAGAACAGGTTAAAGAGATTGTTCGAGAGCACGGCCTTGAAAAGGTCGACCATGTGGTTGCCGGTGGTGAAACGCGCCAGCGATCGGTTCAGCTGGGCCTGATGGCCGTCGGCCAGGACAGTAGCAAGGTTCTGGTGCATGATGCGGTCAGACCCTGTTTTTCGGTGGACTTGTTGCAGCGGATTCTAACCGAGATGAGCGCTTACGACGCGGTAATTCCTGCAGTGCCGGTGGTTGACACGCTGGTCCACGAAAGGTCGGGGGAATTGGATGCTATCTTAGACCGTGTCAACATATCGGGGGTGCAAACCCCACAAGGATTCCGTACCGACCTCTTGTCTCGCGCCCACCGTTCTGCCGAGGCAAAGGGCCTGTCGTCGAGTGACGATGGCTCGCTTGTATTTGCGTTGGGCGAGACCGTTCGTACGGTCAGGGGGGAAAGCACCAATATCAAGATCACGTTCGAGGACGATGTCCCGATCGCTGAAGCAATCTTGGGTGCACGGACGAACACAAAGTGATGACCGAGATCTGCTTGGGGATGTAAGAGACGACGGTGCTGCAGCGAAACCATGACGCGAATCGAAATGGAGAAACCTTGGACTACCGAGCCGGAATAGGTTGGGATGTTCACGCGCTGGTAGAAGGACGTCAGCTCTTTCTTGGTGCTGTCCATTTTCAGGGCGAGCCCAGAGGCCTGGAAGGGCACTCAGACGCCGATGTGGTGTGCCACGCAATCTGTGATGCGTTACTCGGGGCGCTGGCGCTCGGAGATATTGGCGAGCACTTTCCCGACACCGATCCAAAATTCAGAGACATTTCCGGCGGGAAGTTGCTCAAGATCACCAAGGGCAAGGTGACCGGTGAGAAATACCGAATTGTCAACATAGACTGCACGGTGATGAGCGATGCCGTGAGGTTGAAGGACAGGAAATCTGCGATGCAGGAAACGATCGCATCTCACCTGGGAATAGAGCCGTCCCATGTATCGGTGAAAGCAACGACCTGGGAAGGACACGGCGCTGTCGGCCGTGGCGAGGTGATCGCTTGCCAGGCGATAGCAATGGTAGCCCGGAAGGGGGAGTGAGTTGTCCGACGCTTCCCCCAAGCCCGTTCGCGTCCGTTTTGCACCTAGCCCCACCGGCCACCTGCACGTTGGCGGCGCCCGTACGGCGATTTTCAACTGGCTCTTTGCCCGCCGACACAAGGGCACCTTTGTGTTGCGTATCGAAGATACCGATATGGAACGCAGCACCCGCGAAAGCGAGCATTCTCTTGTCGAGGATTTGCGTTGGCTGGGTGTGGATTGGGACGAAGGGCCCGATTGCGGAGGGGATTTTGCGCCGTACCGGCAATCGCAAAGGATCGAATGGTACGGACAGCAGGCAGAGGAATTGCTCGCAAACGATCTTGCCTACCCGTGCTTTTGCAGCGATGAACTACTCGAAGCCAAGAGGCGGGAGGCCATCAAAGAAGCCAAGCCACCGCAGTACGATGGCACCTGCCGTGGTCTATCGGTAAAAGAGATAGAAGACAAGCGCTCACGGAGCGTGCCCGAGGTCATCCGCTTCAACGTGCCCGACGGTGTCGTTCGCTTCCGCGATCTCGTACGAGGTGATATCGAGTTTGCCACGAACACGGTGGGGGACTTCGTGCTGATCCGTTCAAACGGCAGACCCACCTACAACTTCGCAGCGGCGCTGGATGATCACGCGATGAGTATTACACACGTTCTTCGCGGCGAGGAACATCTTCCCAACACCCTGAGACAGATTCTGATCTACGCTGCGTTTCAAGCCAGACTGCCAGAGTTTGCACATTTACCATTGATACTGGCTGAGGATCGTTCCAAACTGAGCAAACGTCACGGCGCAAGCTCAATAGGAGATTTGAGATCTCTTGGCTTTCTGCCACCAGCAGTGGTCAACTACTTGGTCCTGCTGGGCTGGTCGCATCCAGACGGAAAAGAGATTCTACAAACCGCAGAGTTGATCCGAAGTTTCAGTGTGGAGCGGGTAAATAAGAGTGCCGCGGTGTTCGACAAGCAGAAGCTTCGTTGGATGAATGGACACTATATACGCGAAGCGTCGGTAGAAAAACTGTTCGAAACGGCGGATCGATTCTTTCCCAGTGAGATTCGGTCCTCGTATCCGCAAGACGTTCGCAAAAAGATACTCGAATTGTTGCACGATGGTCTGGAGAACCTCGGCGACTTGGCCGAGGCGGCGGCGCCGTTTCGTTCTCCACCCGATTTCGACGGCGGCGCGACCGAGGCAGTAAAGTCGGCGAACTCCATCGCCGTTTTGTCCGCGTTAAGAGAGCTGCTCGTGAACAGTCGAGATGATCTTACGTCCGCCGACTTCAAGTCCATGATGAAAGAGGTGGGCAAGAAGACGTCTCTAAAAGGCAAAGATCTGTTCTTTCCGGTACGGGCGGCTTTGACCGGCTCTGTGCACGGTCCGGATCTGGCTGGTGTCGCCGTGATCAAGGGCAGAGAAGAAGTAATCGGCCTGATTGAAAGAGCACAGGCGATGGGTGACAGCAGATAGTTGTGGGGAGAAGATGACTACAACCAAAAAGCTAGGTGTGCTGCTGGTGGCCGGTGGCGACTCATCGGAACGAGACGTCTCGCTGGATAGTGGCAGAAGTATCCATGAAGCGCTGGTGGAGTTGGGCCATCGTGTGCTTGTTGTGGACCCCGCCCGTCCGGACGTCGAGCCCACTGAAGACCCGAACGCGTTGTTCACCGAAACCAGCATCAAGAGTCGACCGCCGGAGCTCATCAGCGATGTGTACAAGGCGCGTCAGAATTTCGTGCGTATGCTCGAACGATTTCGCGAGCTTCGTTGCGATGTGGTGTTTAACGGATTGCATGGCGGAGCAGGGGAGGATGGCACTTTTCAAGCCTTGCTCGATTATGTGGGCATACCGTACACGGGAAGTGGGATGTGCGCGGCAGCGGTGGCCATGGACAAACACATGTCCAAGAGGCTGGTGGCGCCGGCGGGTGTGCCCGTCGCCAAAGAGATTTTCGTAGATTCAGCGGTGCACGAGGCGGTCGTGGTCGACGATCAGGTTCTGGAAGCGCTTTCATTACCCGTTGTCGTCAAGCCCAATCAAGAGGGTTCGAGTGTGGGCGTTACCATCGTGCGCTCACGAGATGAGTTGAGAAAGGCCATCGACGAGGCGCGGTCGTTTGGTGGTCCCTATCTTGTGGAGAAGTACGTCCCGGGCAAAGAGATCACGGCAGCCGTGCTTGACTTCTGCGATCTCCCCCTCATCGAGATCCGACCCAAAGACGGTTTTTTCGACTACCACAACAAGTACCAGCCGAAATCGTGCGATTATCTTGTGCCCGCACCGCTGGATGTGGAAACAACCGAAGCGATCACGGCATCGGCGAAGTTGGTCTATCGTGTCCTCGGCTGCAGAGGCTACGCCAGAATCGATTTTCGCCGGGCCGATCACGGGCACTACGTTTTTCTAGAGGCCAATGTATTGCCCGGACTCACATCGAATAGTCTAGTACCGAAAGCGGCTCGTGCCGCCGGCATCGACTTTTCCCAACTGATAGAGCGGATTTTGCGTTTATCTACATCTGCCATCGCTGTATAATGCCGTTGCAGGCTATCCGCAGGTATTCCTATGCCACTTAGAGTCTACGATACGCTACGCGCCAAGAAGGTCGAATTCAAACCGGTCAACGACAACAATATCGGGATCTATTTCTGTGGCATGACGGTCCAGGACAAACCTCACATTGGCCACATGCTGGCGTTTGTGTCTGGTGATATGATCCGCCGCTACCTCGAGTACAAGGGTTACAACGTGAAGTACGTGCAGAACTTCACCGACATCGACGATAAGATCCTTGCGAAGGCCAAGGAGGAAGATGTGGATTATCGTGAGGTGGCCGAGCGAAACGTAAAGGCGTATTTTGAAGTTGCCAAAAGGCTCCACATAAAACCTGCCACACTCTATCCACGTGCCACGGAACACATCAAAGAGATTCTGGATCTGATAGGTTTGCTGGTGGAGAAGGGCTATGCGTACGAGTCGGGTGGCGATGTCTATTTCAAAGTCAGACAGTTCAAGAACTACGGTCAGTTGTCCAAAAGGAACATCGACGACCTCATGAGCGGGGCAAGGATTGCCGTGGGGGTAGAAAAAGAAGACCCCCTTGACTTTGCGCTGTGGAAGGGCGCTAAAGATGACGAGCCGGGTTGGGACAGTCAGTGGGGTAGAGGCCGGCCCGGCTGGCACATCGAGTGCTCTGCGATGTCGATGAAGTACTTGGGCAACACGCTCGATTTTCATGGCGGTGGCGAGGACCTTATTTTCCCCCATCATGAGAACGAGCTCGCGCAGTCCGAAGCGGCGACGGGCGTGTCGTTCGTTCAATACTGGCTTCACAATGGTTTGTTAAACCTCAGGGGAGAGAAAATGTCCAAATCGACTGGACATTTCTTCGCCATGGAGGATGTGCTGAGCGAGTATGAAGGAGCTGTGGTCCGTTTCTATTTGCTTTCGACGCATTTTCGAAAGCAGGCAGAGTACTCGCGAGATCGGTTGGAGGATGCCAAGCGAGGGTACGAGAGGCTTGTGCTGGCCTGCCGGTCGATCGCTGAGCACCTGGGCAAGCTCGGTGACTCGGGCGGGATATCGAGTCCGGCCGGACAGGCGCTAAAGGACACCATCGACGCTGCGACGGCGAAATTCTTCGCGTCAATGGATGACGATTTTAATAGTGCCGGCGCCATTGGGTCGGTGTTTGATCTGGTTAAGAACTACTACAAGCTCGTCGAAGAAAAAGGAAGCGCCGTCACCCAGGATCGTTCGGCGCTCGAGAACCTGAGGGATGCCATCATCGTTTTTGACCGGGTGCTCGGCCTCTTTCCGGACGGGTTTCCCCCCCCCGAAGAACGGATACCCCGAGAAGTGCTGGCGCTCGTCGAGGCTCGCCAACAGGCGCGCAAGGCCCGCGACTTCAAGAAAGCGGACACGCTACGCGATCAGGTCGATCAGATGGGATATGTCATCGAAGATCGGCCTGACGGACAGCGAATACGCAAAAAATGAATTGATCCCTATCCCATAGACCCCCCAAAATCGTAGGCTGATACTCGAATAATATCGAGGATTTCGGGTAACTACATTGAGAACCAAGGGTTTACTCAAGGGAGTCGAGTTATGCCAACAAATTACTGGTGGATTTGGATGATCATGGCGGCGGTGTTTGTGGTGGGCGAAATACTTACCGCGGCGTTTTTTCTGCTGTGGTTTGGGGTAGGCGCGGCTGTAGCGGGCCTGGCCGCGCTCCTGGGGTTAGGGACCGTTTGGCAGCTGACGGTTTTCGTCGTCGTCTCTGTTGTCTTAGTTGCCTGGTCGAGAAAGTTTGCCGACCGTTTCAGCAAGAAGCAACCACCCGGGATTGGCGCAGACCGGTTTAAAGAACGCCAAGGCATTGTCATCGAGACCATCGATAACGAAAAGAACACGGGACGAGTACGTCTCGACCGCGAAGAGTGGCGTGCGGAGAGCGACCATGGGGGCGTAATTTCATCGGGTGCGATGATTCGGGTGACAGGCGTCGCGGGAACACACGTTTTGGTCACAGAGGTCAAGAAAGGAGATTGACATGGAAGCAGCAAACGTTCTGGTCTTGATTGTACTTGCTGTCCTCGTTTTTATTATTGCAGCAACCGGTTTGAGAATCGTCAGACCTTGGGAAAAGGGACTCATCGAGCGCCTTGGCAAGTATCAAAGAACCGTGGACAGCGGTCTGACCCTGATTGTTCCCTTCCTGGAGAGAATTATGAAGGTGGATATGCGCGAGCAGGTGGTCGACGTTCCACCGCAACAGGTTATCACCAAGGACAACGTCGCGGTGGAAGTGGATGCGGTGGTCTACTACGAAGTGACGGATCCCATCAAGGTCACATACAACGTCGAGAACTACTACGTCGCAGCGACCAAGCTGGCGCAAACCAACCTACGTAATTTGGTCGGTGATCTCGCCCTGGACGAATCGCTCACCTCGCGCGAGATCATCAATACGAAATTGCGACAGATACTCGATGATGCGACCGACAAGTGGGGAACAAAAGTGACGCGCGTTGAATTGCAGCGCATAGAGCCTCCGCAGGATGTGACGGACGCCATGCACCGCCAGATGAAGGCGGAACGCCTTCGTCGCGCCACGATTCTTGAAGCCGAAGGCCAGAAGCAGTCTGCCATCCTCGAAGCCGAGGGGGTCAAAATGGCGGCGATTCGGAAGGCTGAGGGCGAAGCGGAGGCCATTCGCCAGGTGGCCGATGCGGATAAATACCAGAAACTCACGGTGGCGCAAGGGGAAGGTCAAGCGATCCAGACGGTATTTGGCGCGATCCACGAGGGTGATCCCACCAACGATTTAATCGCCATCAAATACCTGGAAGCACTGGCCCATATCGCCAATGGGAAGGCGACCAAGGTCTTTCTGCCCCTCGAGGCCTCGGGCTTGCTCGGCAGCATCGCGGGCATCGGTGAGCTTCTCAAACAGAAACTCGAGCCCGGCCAGGGTGGCGAGAAGGCGTAGGTGCGTGAGCCCAGCCGAATGCGACGGGCGACGGTCTAGTCAAGAGCATAACCAGTTATAAAAAATAGCGTTAGATCTAGGGGCCGAGTGGGATTCATCTCTCGGCCCCTCCGCCAAAAGAAGGGCTTCACACCGGCCTGGCTACGATGCGCCCCGCTATTACCTTTTAACCGACTCATAACAAATTAATTACGGCCAATTCGTGCCGTACCACGAGGAAGCCGGAGCGGTCTCCGCGGAATAATCGGTGGGGACGAGTTATCCACAGAAATTTATGAGAATTATTAACAATTCCGCGTTGACTTTATCGCGCAAACTCTGTTATTTTTGCGCTTGACAGGCGAGGCGTTATGAACATACTGTCGCAAGTCTGTTTTCTATTTGGTGGTAGAGGACAAGGACTTGCGAGCTGGCGTAGCTCAATCGGTAGAGCATCTCATTTGTAATGAGGTGGTTGGGGGTTCAAGTCCTCTCGCCAGCTCCATAATTTTAGCCGGTTATGGTGAGCGGGCCGTTTTCGTTAATCTCTCTTCATAACTCAACAGCACAATAATGTAATTGCGGGATTCAACCTTTCCCGAGACCCGTTTTTATCGGGTTGGGGGTTCGTGTCTCTTTTTGTGTTTTCGAATGAATGACTCATTGCGTGCGTCAATCAACAAGCAATGCGCTGAAGTGTTAGCGATCGACGGGGAGGTTCCCGAGCGGTCAAAGGGAACAGACTGTAAATCTGTCGGCGATGCCTTCGGAGGTTCGAATCCTCCCCTCCCCACCACAATGCTTTGATGCAATTTGGCGGGAATAGCTCAGTTGGCTAGAGCGTCAGCCTTCCAAGCTGAGGGTCGCGGGTTCGAATCCCGTTTCCCGCTCCAGTTTTTTTGAGTGAGTATTTGATAGACGCCCACGTAGCTCAGTCGGTAGAGCATTTGCATGGTAAGCAAAAGGTCAGCGGTTCAATTCCGCTCGTGGGCTCCAGCCAAATCTTTGGAGGGAGATTATGGCGCGAAAAAAGTTTGAAAGGACCAAGCCGCACGTGAACATTGGGACGATCGGACACGTGGATCACGGCAAGACGATGCTGACGACGGCGATCACGTTGGCGTTATCAAAGAAG
>JAOTUR010000319.1 GCA_029863805.1 Candidatus Krumholzibacteriia bacterium
GGGGTGCGGACGATCTCCGCCCCAAGAGCCTCCATGACCACCTGCTTCTCCCGGCTCATCTTCTCCGGCATGGTGATAATCAATCGATAGCCTTTGACGGCGGCCACCATCGACATACCGGCACCGGTGTTGCCGCTCGTGGGTTCGATCAGCGTGCTGTCGGGGCGGATTTTCCCCTGACTCTCGAGCTCCTCTATCATGCGCACGGCGATGCGATCCTTGACCGAACCGGCGGGGTTGAGGAACTCACACTTGGCGAAAAGCTCCACACCCGTCGCTTTGCCGATGCGGTTGAGTCGCACGACGGGCGTATTGCCAACGGTCTCGAGAATGTTGTTATAAATCATGATCCCCCTTATGCCTCGGAATTCCGGAAGCGCGTTTAAGTGCGCCTATGAAGTTTACACAGGACTTGGCCTTTCAGCAACCTGGAACCTCGGTTGACTATACGTGTAATCTGTGCGATGATAAGATTGCCTGTGATTCATCATCGAGCCGTGCAGCACATCAGTAATTGGCTCCATCTGAGGGCTCACTGGTCACACCGAGAGATTCCGAAGCACTCTGTGGAGAGTCTTTCCAGTCCGTCACTGTTGGGTCCGTCACACGGTCGCGAGGGATCGTCACTGTGAACTTCTCCAACGGCCTTTCTCTTTCTTGGCGCTTAGTTCCCACCGTTGTATGTGATTCGCAAAACCTAGTCCCAAAAAGACAAACACCGCGGAGGGCGCGCGAGGCGTGATTGTTTTTGCTTTTTACTAAAGAGGGTCACAACCCTCTTTTTCTTTTTCTTAGGGCTTTTGGTCGCCTGCAAAGCCCAGGAGGGACACGATGAAACGGTTTCAATGGTTTATCCCGATGGCAGTGGTCTTCGTGGTTACCGTACTGTGTGCGTTTCACGTCCGGGGCCAACAGTCTAACAACAACGAGTACGTCGAAGGACAGTTGATTGTCAAAGTAAAGGATTGGGTGTCGCAAACCGAGATCACGGTCATCCAAGCGAGCCTGAACGCCTCGGTCATGCAGAGGTTTACAAGTATTGACGCGGAACTATGGGATATCCAGGGGACCACGGTGGCCGACGCCATCGATCAGTTTCAAGGCGATGCCCGACTGGAGTACATCGAGCCGGACTACATTTTGCGGGCAGACGAGATCATTCCCAATGACCCGAGGTTTTCCGACCTGTGGGGGCTGCACAACCTCGGTCAGACCGGCGGCATCCCTGATGCGGATATCGATGCTCCCGAGGGCTGGGACCTTGAAACGGGCGAAGAGGTTCTGGTTGGCGTGATCGATACGGGTGTGGATTGGACGCACGAAGACCTCGCGGACAACATCTACACGAACCCGGGCGAGGTTCCGGGCAACGGCGTCGATGACGATGGGAATGGTTTTGTAGACGACGTCCGTGGCTGGGACTTCGTCAACAACGACAACAACCCCTTTGATGATAACGGACACGGTACGCACGTGTCGGGGACGGTTGCGGCGATCGGCAACAACGGTATCGGCGTCGTCGGTGTCAGCTGGTCCTCACGGATCCTTCCCATCAAGTTTCTGAGCGCGGGTGGGTTTGGCAGCACGGCGAACGCGATCTTATCCGTCGAATACGCCACGCTAATGGGGGTGCGGCTAACCAACAACAGTTGGGGTGGAGGCTCGTTTTCGCAAGCACTGCGAAACGCCATAGCGGCGGCGGGTGACGCGGGGATCCTCTTCGTAGCGGCGGCGGGTAACGGCGGCTCCAATACCGACGTGTTCCCGCATTACCCGTCCAGTTATGACCTCGACAATATTATATCGGTGGCCAACACGACCCACAGCGATCAGCTATCGGGCCTCTCCAACTATGGCCTCACCTCCGTCGACCTGGGAGCCCCCGGAACGGGCATTCTGAGCACCGTGCCGGGAGACTCCTATTCCTTCGCTAGTGGTACGTCGATGGCCAGCCCGCACGTGGCGGGTGCGGTGAGTCTGTTGTGGTCAGCCGCCCCCACCGTATCCCACTTGGAGATCAAAGATATCATTCTCTCCTCGACCGACCCCATCCCCGCACTGGCTGGTCGAACCGTATCGGGAGGACGCCTCAACATATTCAACATCCTGTCCGGGCTGGACAGCATTCCTCCGGCCCCGGTCACCGATCTCCAGGTTGTCTCGACCGGATCGAACACAGCCACCCTGACTTGGACCGCAACCGGTGACGACGGCACGGAGGGCACGGCGTCGGTATACGATTTGCGTTATTCCACCTCGCAAATCTACTGGAGCAATTTTGACTCTGCCATGACCGTAGAGGGAGAGCCGGTACCCCAGCCGGCGGGTACGCCCGAGACCTTCAGGGTGCAAGGTCTGGATTTCAACACCACATACTATTTTGCCCTGACCGTGCTGGACGAGCAGCAGATCATATCGTGGATCTCGAACCTGCCCTCGGGAACGACTCTGGGTATCCCCCAACTCGCCTTTGCGCCGGATTCGCTGAGCGAGAACCTATTGACCGGCGGCACCTCGACACAAGTGGTCACGATAAGCAACACCGCCGAGGGCACCCTCGACTTTA
Source organism: Candidatus Krumholzibacteriia bacterium (assembly GCA_029863805.1). Taxonomy (GTDB): domain Bacteria; phylum Krumholzibacteriota; class Krumholzibacteriia; order WVZY01; family WVZY01; genus JAOTUR01. The sequence continues at coordinate 2,567 of JAOTUR010000319.1, forward strand.
GCCTGCCTGGACCGCTACCGACATGGCTGACGGCTAATCCACGGTCGGGGAGACTGTTTGCCGGTGACAGCCTCGATGTCGACATGATCTTCAACGCGACCGGTTTATCCGGTGGAGACTACAACGCGGGTGTCGTCCTCACCACCAACGATCCGAATCAACCCACGGTGAGCATCGATGTCCATTTGCAGGTGACCGACGCACCGGACATCGCGTTGTCCGATACCTCGCTCGACTATGGAGAACGCTTCATTGGGTTTGCGTATGAGGATACGCTGACAGTGACCAACATCGGCACCGATTCGCTACATGTCAGCGGGATCAACATCGATAATCCCGAGTACTCGGTCGATACATCGGGATTCATGCTGGCCCCCTCTCAGTCACGCGATGTTGTGGTCACCCTTGCTCCCGTTAGCGTCGGCGCCATCGTTGGCACCCTATCCATTCATAGTGATGACCCAGATCAGCCACAGGCCAACGTGTCGCTGCAGGGCGTGGGGTTGATTCCACCCGATATCGCCGTATCCCCGGATTCGCTAAGCGAGAGCCTTTTGGTGGGTCAAACCTCGACGCGCACTCTGATCATTGAAAACACCGGTGGTAGCGATTTGACCTTTGCGCTCGAGGGCGATGCGGTGGGGGTGACGATCAACCAGGTCCGTGTGATTCCCCAGGGTGGATTTGGAGCCAACGCCGGTCAGGACCTTCAAGCCGCTGCAACGTCCGCAGGCAATGGCGCGGCGTACAGTGCGGGTCATACGCCGAGCCGTGATGAAATGCTGGCGCCGGCGCCGGGCATGCAGACGGCTGACTTGACGGCGGGGAATGAAGATCTCCGCATCCTCCTGTTTTATACCGGGGATGTTACGGAGATACGGAGCTTTTTATTGAGTCTGCCGGATGTGTCCGTGGTGGACACCTTCGACGGTCTATCGGGAACACCCACGCTGGACCAATTGCTGGCGTATCATGCCGTGATCGTCATGCTGAACAACGCGTTGGCCAATTCCGACGCTGCGGGCAATGTGTTGGCCGACTATGCCGATGCGGGTGGCGGCGTGATAGTGACGCTGGCGTCTTTCATATCCGGGTGGGAGATCCGAGGTCGGTTTCTGAGTGGGGGTTATGCGCCGTTTACGCTGGGCGCGGGTCCGGTGGCGGGTGCATCTCTGGGGGCTTTTGACGCGACACATCCCATCATGCAGGGGGTGACCAGCGCCACTGGCGATCTGTTGGGTTTTACAACTCTGGCAGCTGGAGCGAGCTGGGTCGCCGATTGGAATAGCGGATTGCCGTTTGTCGCAACGCAGGGGGACCGAGTGGTCGGGGTCAACATCTTTACCGCCTCATCAGGGTTTTGGACGGGTGACG
>JAOTUR010000050.1 GCA_029863805.1 Candidatus Krumholzibacteriia bacterium
GATCAGGTCACCCTCTCGAACACCCGCGCGTTCCGCCGGGCCTTCCTCTTCGACCGAGGCAACAAGGATGGCGCTGTCGTTTTGCAACTTGTGGTAGCGAACGGTTCGGCGGTGAAGGCGAATCACTTGACCCGCCACGCCGATGAAGCTGCGCCGGACTTTGCCCTCGGTGATCAGCTTTCCGGCCACGAACTTGGCCGTAGTGATGGCGATGGCAAAACACAACCCTTGGGCCGGGCGAATGATCGCCGTGTTGACCGCGATGACCTGGCCACGCGAGTTGACCAGCGGGCCACCCGAGTTGCCGGGGTTGAGAGCGGCGTCGGTTTGGATGATGTTGTCGATCAACCTGCCGGTTCGCGATCGTAGCGAGCGTCCCAGGGCACTGATCACGCCGGCGGTCACCGTGAAATCGAATCCGTAAGGATTGCCGATCGCGATAGCCAACTGGCCAACGCGAATAACCCGCGAATCTCCCAGGCGAGCGGCCGCTAGATTTGGCGCGTCGATTCTTATTACCGCCAGATCAGTGTCCGGATCGTCCCCCACGACATGAGCGTTATACCGGTTGGCATCGGAGAGTGTCACCTCGATGCGTTTGGCGTGGTCGACCACATGACTGTTGGTCAGGACGTACCCATCGGGCGTAAGTACAAAGCCGGAGCCGCTGCCCACATCGTCTCGTGGTGTTCCCGAAGCCCGCCTGCGCCGTCCACGCCCGCTCTGACTGACACGAATGCCAACTACCGATGAACCCGCCACCGAGGCCGCGTAGGTGATGGCCTTGGAGTAGTTGTCCATCAAATCTTCATCCGTCAGGACTGGCTCGTCTTGATCGGAACCGTTTAGCTCGAGCTTGCCCTCATTGAACTTCACCAAGTGTGGTCGGACCATCCTCCGCTCCTTTCCTGCGCAGAGTTCGCCATACCATATCCATGTACAGCAAACCGAGCTTTGTCAAGTGTGCCCTGCATCGCTATAATGGTCACTCGCATAACCGACGTGCAAAAAATCCAAGGGAGACTTTCGATGCCAACGGTATTGAGATTCCCTTCCCACAGCGTACGGTCCACATGATCTCGGTGGATGCAGAATCCTGATCGTCTCACTGCGAGCGTCCGCCGGCTATTGCCCCATTCAGCGGCCGGCTGGCGCCGACCAAAGACAAAAGGGTTGTACACCTGGCCAAAGGGTGATAAAAGACACCTGTAGCCACGATTTTGACCGGCGAGGCTACGCTCTCACCTTACAAAGGGGGTTCCGATGCTAAAGGAATTCAAGGATTTCGCCATGCGCGGCAACATGGTGGACATGGCCGTGGGCATCATCATCGGTGCAGCGTTTGGTTCGATAATCAAGTCGTTGGCGACCGATGTTCTCATGCCACCTATCGGCTTGCTGCTAGGCGACGTTGACTTCAGCAACATCTTCATGGTGCTGAAGGAAGGGGCGACCGCTGCGCCCTATGCCTCGCTCGACGCAGCTAAAGAGGCGGGTGCGGTAGTAATGAGCTGGGGCGTCTTTATCAACACCATCATAAACTTTATCATCATCGCCTTCGTTTTGTTTTTGGTCATCCGCAACATGAACAAGATGAAGCAAAAAGAAGAAGCACCTCCTGCCGAGCCGACGACCAAAGAGTGTCCTCAGTGCTTGTCCGCCATTCCGATCAAGGCGGTTCGCTGCGCATTCTGTACAACCGAGATCAAAGCAGCATAGCCTTTTGAGCTCGAGCACACGGGTTTATCGGGTCAAAGACCGCGTAATCAGAGCGATGACCAGCGGGACGCGCTTCGAACTCACCTAGCGGCCGATCGAACAGCGGGGCGGAGCATCTCCGCCTCGCCGTCCCCAGGCTCTGTGCCGGTCACTCGCCTGCCACCCGGATCCGGGCGTCGACCACTCGACATGATTCTCTCGCGGGCGTTACGATCACCGGGTTTATATCGAGTTCCACGATACTGGGGAAATCAATCACCAGTTGGGCGAGTCGTTGGATGGATTCTACGATGAATTCAATGTCTACACCCTGGTCGCCGCGAACACCCTCCAATATTGGATAAGATTTTATGCCTTTCACCATCTCCCACGCGTCGACATCGGTCACGGGCATGACACGAAAGTTGATGTCTTTAATAATCTCCACATATTTGCCACCCATACCAAACATGAGCAATGGGCCGAACTTAGGATCGGTCGCCATGCCAAGGATGACCTCCTTGCCGGCGCTCGCCATCTCCTGGACCATCAGCCCCTGGGCTTGATCGACCACCTCTGCCCTCTGCAAGGATCGCTTCACGTTTGACCGGGCTTCTTCGAGCTCCTGCGCGTCTTTGATGCCGACGACGACGCCACCGAAATCCGACTTATGAATGATGTCATTTCCGAACACCTTGAGCACCAGGGGGTACCCCACGTACTCGGCGGCATCGGCGAGGTCGTCGCTCATGGACACAATCTTTGCCCTACACACGGGAAAACCGTATGCGGCCAGGAGCCGGCTCACATCATCGGGTCGCAGGTACCCCCCACCCGCAGCCTTCTTACCGTCGACGATGTCTCGGATGTCGCTCGCCACTGCAAACCTCCTGACCTCACCCTCGGGTCTCTCACACCAAACCCGATGTCGGTTCATATCGACCAGCGCCCTTACCGCGGACTCCGGATATCGGTACAGGGGCGGTGCGTCGGTGATGGTGCGAGGCAGCTCTTCATAATGATGTTCTTCCGCCATCATCACGGTGAATACAGGTTTGCCACGACGTCTGCTCGCCGAGGTGACCTTCTCCACGACCTCTCTCGGCTCGATCATTATCGGCGGCACAAATATCACAATCACCGCATCGACATTATCGTCCTCGAGGATGTACTGCATGGCGCGCTCGTATTGTTCGGGCGTTGCGCTGGCAATCATATCGACTGGATTGTGGACGCTCGACTCCTCGGGAAGCATCTTGGCCAGACTTTCCTGTGTCTTGTCCGACAACTGCGAGATGGCAAGCCCCTGGTTTATAATCGCATCGGTTGCCATGATGCCCGGGCCACCGGCGTTGGTCAGGACCGCAACTCGGTTGCCCCTCGGGACCGGATTTTTGACAAAGGCAAGCGCGAGATCCATCATTTCGTCGATCGAAGACACACGGATGACGCCACACTGCTGGAGGAGTGCCTCCACGGCGATATCGAGACCGGATAGATGTCCGGTATGTGACGATGCCGCGATGGCGCCGGCGGCGGTCGTGCCGGACTTGACTAGAACGACCGGCTTCTTTTTGGTAATTCTCTTTGCGAGCTGAGTGAAGCGCCGTGGTTCACCAAATGACTCGAGGTACAGCCCGATGAGTTCCGTCTTGTCATCGTCCGCCCAGTACTCGAGCAGGTCGTTACCACTAACGTCGATCTTGTTGCCCACGCTCACAAAATAGGAAAGCCCCAGATTGAGCTTGGCAACCGACAACAAGATCGCCACACCCAGCGCGCCGCTTTGCGTCATGATCGCCAGAACACCGCTTTGCGGCTCCAGTGGGGCGAAGGTGCCGTTCATCCTGACCTCGGGATTTGCGTTTATCACTCCCATACAATTCGGCCCGATAATACGAAAACCGTACTTCTCTCTTAGACGACCCAACGCCTCCTCGCGTTCGATTCCAGCTCCACCAACTTCTCTGAAACCAGCGCTGATGATAACCAGCGCACGCACACCTTTATCACCACATTGCTCGGCGACCTTCAGCACATACTCTTTGGGCACCGCGATAATGGCTAGATCCACGTCATCTGTGATAGACAGCACGGAGGCATGGCACTTGATGCTCTTTATGTACTTGTGATTCGGGTTAACCGGGAAAACCATCCCGTTAAACCCGTACTGGATGATGTTGTGCAACAATTGGTAGCCGATCGTGCCTTTTCGCGGGGTTGCTCCGATGACCGCGATGGAACGAGGCTTGAAGATTACGTCTAGTGCCTCTATGCCTTTCATACTTCTTCTCCGTCTCCCTGCAAAATGTATCAACCAGTCTGAGGGGGTCCACCCGTCTTCCAAATCGTTTCAACGAGTTCCCTTACCCGCGCTTCGATTTCATCGCGCGCGGTGCGGAAACGCTCGAAGTGTTGTCCCACCGGGTCGTCGATTTTCCAATCCACAGTACTGCCCGTAAACGACGGTGGACAAATGTCCGCAGCGGCGTGTCCGGTAAGGCTGACCACGATGTCCATCTCTTCAATGGGCACATCGTCGATACCCTTCGAGTGGTGACCGCTAATGTCGATGCCTTTTTCCCGCATGACCTGAATTGCCTCTGCGCTTACAACACCGGTTGGATGAAGACCGGCGCTATAAACATCGAGAAACGCATCCCCATAACTACGCCCAAAACCCTCCGCCATTTGAGACCGTATCATATTGCCAAAACAAATAAAGAGTATCTTCGTTCTCTCAGATCCACTCATCGCTGTCCTTTGACTGAAGTAAGGTTCATATGTGCAAAGATACTAAACGCGAGCGTGACCCTCAATGACGCTCTCAATAACGCTGTCGCGCATCACGTAAGTCGGCGTTCGCCGCGCAGGATGTGCGCGATGCCACCGGCCATCTTTTTGGTCTCGATACGGTCGAGCTCGGCCCGACCCATGAGATCCACTATCCGTTCTCTTGGCAAAAAATCGCCGATTGACGATGCCAGGTACCGGTAAGCCTCTCTCGAACCCGAGACCAGACCCCCAATGACGGGAATAACGTTCTGCAAGTAAAAATTATAGGCCTTCAAGTAAATCCCCCTCGAGGGTGGGGAAAACTCGAGTATCAGGAGTCGGCCCCCAGGCTTGAGCACACGTACCATCTCGGCTACACCCCTGGAATAATCGGGTAGATTTCTCAGCCCAAACGCGATGCTCACGACGTCGAAGCGCTCGTCCCCAAAAGGAATTGCCAGCACATCACCCTCGTAAAGACTCACTCGGTCGTGAAGATTGTGCCTGGCTATCTTTTCCTGCCCGACACGCAACATTCCTGGAGAGCGATCGATGCCAGTCACGGTTGACAAAGGCAGAGCCTTGGCGAATTCGATGGCGACGTCGGCAGTGCCGGTGCACGCATCGAGCACTTGCGCCTTACCAGATAGTCCGGCCTTTCGAACCAGCTCCTTTCGCCACAGCCGGTCAACATTGAGGCTCAGCAGGTGATTTAACAGATCGTAGCGCGACGCGATCTTGGAAAACATGGCCGGCGTGTCGCTCTTCTGCATCGGCACGGCTTCGTCGTGAGCCAATGATGTCTTGGTCTTACTTTTCGTCAAGTTTATAGATCTTTCCGTCAAAGGCGCAGATAAAGAGCTCTTGGCCTTCATCGGTGCCGAAAGACGCGATATTGAGGTTCGTGTCACGCAGCAAGGCGTTTGATGCGGGGGTAACACCGTCGTATAGCAAACCCCAGATCTCGCCGGTGATATAGTCGGCATAGACATATGTGCCGACGAGGCCGGACACATTGCTCCCCCGATAGACATATCCTCCGGTGATCGATTTGCCACCGGACGCGTGAGCGTATTCCCACACCGGCAGTTCGAGACCCGCCATCGAGCACCCCCGCGTGGGCGGACGGCATATCCTCGCCTCCATGATGTTCCAGCCATAGTTCTTGCCCTTTTCGACGACGTCGATCTCCTCGAAGGCATTTTGTCCAACGTCCCCTACCCACAAACGATTCGTCACCGGATCAAAACTAAAGCGCCATGGGTTGCGCAGTCCGTAGGCGTATATTTCTTCACGATAACCCATCTGATTACTCGCAAAGGGGTTGTCGGATGGGATCGTATAGGGCAGCGAGCTAACATCGAGGCGCAGGATGCTTCCCAGTAGAGTTGTTCTATCCTGGCCACTGTTCAGCGGGTCGTTGCCTGATCCTCCGTCACCCACGGCGATATACAGGTAACCATCTGGCCCAAAGGCAATCTGACCACCGTTGTGATTGGAAAAGGGCTGGTTGATCGTTATCACGTCCTGCTCGGACCCCGCTTCTGTGGTACTCGGGTTCTGTGCGTCGGCTGTGAAGCGTGAGACGCGCGTCTTTCTCTGGTTGTCTTCAACAAGACAGTAGTAGACAAAATAATGCCGGCTTGTCGCAAAGTCAGGATGAAAAGCAAGGCCTAAGAGACCTTCTTCATTACCGGCATCGTTTACCTGATCGCGAATGTCGAGAAATACCCTTGCCGCCGCCACCGTATCGACGTTTTGAAAGACTTGGATCCGTCCCGCTTGCTCGACGACAAACAGTCTATCGGTGCCATCACCGGCGTTCTGCAGATCCAGCGGTCTTGTGAACGTCAACCGGGGAAAAGCCCGCACAACTTCGAGCGCAACTGCCGACGGTTTGGTTGATTCGACGCCTTTACCGTCACCGCACGCGTGCAACGTGGGCACCAACAAAAGCAACGCCACCAGCAAGCAACGCACGACATGCATTAGCCGTTCAACTCCTTGTGCGCGATCGTTTATATTTCGGATAGTACTTGAGAATTGTAACAATTATCTTTATGCCGGCCAAAATTGTTCCTTTCACCGTTCCAGATATTTTGGATCTGCCGATTCGCCGGCGATATCGAACCGGGACCTCTACGATCTTTAGCCCTTGTATGATTGCCTTGACCTGCATTTCCGCGTTCCAGCCGTACGTTGTATCTTGCATGTCGAGGGCTTCCAGGCACCGGCGGCGCACCGCCCGAAAAGGTCCCATATCGGTAAAACGAACGCCAAAAAGCCACCCAATTAGACTGCATGCGAGCGCGTTTCCAAATCGCTGGTTCCACTGCAGCGCACCCTTTTCCGCATCACCCGTGACCCGCGAGCCAATTACAAAGTCGGCCTCACCCCGCTGGATCGGTGCCAGGATCCCCGTGAGTTCTTCTGGGTAGTCCGAGTGGTCGCCATCTAGGATGACCACGATCTCCGCATGTGGTCCCAGGCTTGCTATTCCCCTGAGGCACGCGGCACCGTACCCGTAGAGATCTTCTCTCACCACCGTCGCCCCATGGCGTTCGGCTACCGTCGCCGTATCGTCGGTCGAGCCATTGTCGACGACGATCACCTCTGCGACATCATCCATCGGAATTTCATCGATAACCAATCCGATGGACCGGGCCTCATTCATGGCTGGTATGACGATGCCCGCCTTCAAGATTCAACACCCCGGAGCGTTCGGCTCCTGTAACTCTCATAGACCAGAATCGACAGGAAGGGTACGTACTCGATGAGCAGCAAGCGAATGCCCACCTCCCAATTACCCGTAGCGGCGAAAGACACCCAAACCCAGTAAGAGATTACAATCGCACCAGTCAGCAAGAGCCACGCGCGGCTGGGGTGAAAACATAAGAAGGGCACGATCCAGCAAAGATACCAGGGGTAGATCGTGGGCGATAAGAGAAGTGCAATTCCAAGCACACGATACGAGTACCTCACCAAATCGTTGAGCCGGTAGCCCTGATACAGGGCGAAAAGAACCACGACGGCCATTAACGTTAAACGTATCCAATCTGGGGACCACGATAGTTGTCTTGCCGCTGTATAGATCAGTGAGTTGAACTCCCATTGCCGACCATAAACCGCCAGACTCGAGACAAGTTTGGACGGTGCACCCGCGAAGGGAACATACGCCACCACAACGATCAGCGCAAAAACGGGTAGCCATTTTAGGTACCCCTTCTTGCACACCAGAAATGGCAAAAGCACTGCCGAAAAATACTTTGCCACAAACGACAACGCCAGTGAGGCGACCGCAAACGACTTCTTGGCCAGGTGAAATAAGAGCACGGCTAGAACTAAAAAGAATATGCCCAGCGAATCCATATGCCCTGAGTGTGAGAACTCCAGCATCACCAGGGGGCTCCATCCGTACACGGCGCACAGGTTGACGTTTCTCCGCCGGTGGCGCAGCAGGAGCACAATCAAAACCATGGTCGCCATATCAAAAAAGACGAAAATGGCACGTTGGACTTTCACCTTGGGACTGATGATCGCCCCCAGGTAGAAGGCTGCCTGCGCCAGCGGCGGGTAAATTGTCTCGAGATGTCGATGGTGAATGCTGTCGTAGTTGTCGTCGCGTAGAGATTCGAGCTCGCTGGCCTCGGGTGGATAGGCGAAGGGGTTGAAACCCGCCTGGACGGCCCGGCCCTCCCACAAATACCTGTAGATGTCGTTTGACAGCGTCGGCGTCGACGTCAGGTAAACCACGCGACAGGCGATGGCCACGACGAATATCAGGATCAGCGTTTGTCGATGCGGCCCATGACGTCTCGACAACAAGAGTATCGCAGCGGCATAAAGACCAAACATGACGCCAAAGACGGTCAGGAACCGGGGAATCTCCTTTGTAAGATCACCGAGCGAAGTGACGTAAACGGACAGGATGACCAGCAGCGCCCCGAGGACTATTGGCAGCCACCGATAGTTGGGTTTCAACGCAGGAGTTTTAACGTTTCGCATGGAGCACAGACAGGCCGAATATGTATAGATACCCGGCAACAAAAAGCAGCAGATACGGCAGAGCCCCCCAGTTTTCCAGTGAGATTAACACAAAAAAGGCAATACACATGTAGACGGTAAACACGAACTCCAGCAGCAATGATCTGCGGTTCACCGACCGGTATATCTTACCTTTCCAGCTGTCTTTAAGAGACTCTATCCGGTACTTGGCGGTTCTGACAAACGGGGTATTACGAGCGAGCAGCGCTTCCGCAACCGCCCACGCGTTGTTTATGCACATCCCAATACCCAGCGCCAGGATGAAGGGGATGTCTTTGAGTCGCCATCTCCAATCGGGGTAAATCTCTCTTTGGGAATTGAGATAGAACACAAAAACCGAAGCTGTGGTGAACATAAACACGACTATTTCCCACAGCTCGATCCCTTTGAGAAAAAGATGATGGCGTAACACAAGCGATAACGGCAGCAACATAGACAGCGCAACGACGAGCAAATAACACAGGTTCGCACTCAGGTGAAAGGTCGCCTCAACTTTGACCCGCAGGGGCTGGTTGCTTCGCCACAGCGAGCGCAACAACTTTTTCCCCACCTGGATCGATCCCTTGGTCCAGCGATGCTGCTGGGTCTTGAATCCGTAGATATCGACGGGAAGCTCGCTCTTGCACACCAGATCAGGCAGAAAGATGAACCTCCACCCGGCCATTTGCGCTCGATACGATAAATCCAGATCTTCGGTCAGGGTCGACCCGTCCCAACCGCCCGCCTCATCGATCGCGCGTCGGCGGAAAACACCGCCTGTTCCGTTAAAATTGAAGAAGCGCCCCGAGAAATTCCTTGCCGTATGTTCGAGCACGAAGTGCCCATCGAGTAGAATCGATTGTACTCGCGTGAGCAATGAGTAGTCTCGATTCAAGTACCCCCAACGGGCCTGAACCATGCCAACCGATGGGTCCTGGAAGTGAGGCACGATGCGAGTGAGAAAATCGCGTGGCGCGATGAAGTCCGCGTCAAAAATGGCAACCAATTCGTCCGTCGTGTGCTCGAGTCCGGCCTTTAGCGCTCCCGCCTTGTATCCCTCGCGGTCCTCCCGGTGCAGATATACAACGTGTATCCCCTGCTCTTTAAGCTTGCTTGCCTCGCGCTTTGCAACCCCCTGGGTATCGTCGGTGGAGTCGTCCAGGATCTGCACGGTGAGCAACTCCCTGGGATAATCCAGTTCGCCGATACTGCGGATGACACGTGCGGCCACATAGTATTCATTGAATATGGGCAACTGGACCGTTACCGTCGGATAGTCCTCTGGCGCCAGCGGAGGCGGCTGCGCCCGGCCGCGCCTCTTGTAGTATCGGTGGTACAGGAACAGGATAAAGTAACGATGCAATCCGTAGATCGACAGCAGCCCCAATACCCCGAGATAGGCAAAAACAGTTATCTGACTTAGTAGATCCATCATCGTTCCTCAGTATGTCTAAACAAGTAGCGAGCGGACCACGAAGCGAATAAAAAGCACGATACTCCGCAATGCAAGCTCTCACTCGGCCGTTATGCAGCAGTAGCCGCCTAGCCGTCGCCGCTTTGACGCAGCCGCCCCAGCCAGTCGCGGCTAACGGCGCCGTCCGGGTAATATTTCTTGAGGCGGGCGGGCGAAATCCCCAGTGAGTACGACGACAGCAACAGCGCGCTTCTTATCGCGCAGTAAACCATACCCTCCCGTTCGATTCGCCTGGCCGACGTCGTGACCCGTTCCTTCAGGACGCTTATTCTGTCTCCCCGCTTCTTGATTCGGCGCATGAGCTCGACGTCTTCCATAATCGGAATATCGGGATAACCGCCCACCTGCGCAAAGTATTCTTTGCGCACAAAGATCGCGTGATCGCCGAGGGGCAACCGGGTAATCCGCGCGCTCATCGACGCCAGATAAGCAAACAAAGCCAGGCTCATTCGCGTTGAGTCAAAGCGAAAACCAAACGCTCCACCGACATAGCGTCGATCCTTCATGGTCGCCGATATAAGCTCGATTCCGTTGTCGGGAAGATACGTATCCGCGTGAAGGAAAAGCAATATCGCAGACTTTGCCAGCGAGGCCCCCGCATTCATCTGACGAGCACGGCCTCTGGAACTGGTGAGGGTGATCACATTCCGGTCCTCGACCGCGTCGCGCGTGGCGCCACTGGGATCGCCGTCAACCACGATGACCTGGCATCGGCCCATGCGATCGAGCCGGCGCACGTGTCCGATGACGTTGTTTATTCGATGCGCTTCCCGGTACACGGGGATGATAACCGATATCGTCTGCTGTAACGTACTCGCCTGCATGCTGCCCGTTGCTGCGTCGGCGGACTATGCGCCCATCAGTTTTGCCCGACCATGGTCGCGCTCATTGCAAAGACTTTGAAGAGAAACGCGTATATATCTGCCGCTTCTTCGATACGCTTTGAAGTCGGCTTCCCGGCCCCATGGCCGGCCTTTGTCTCGATGCGGATCAGTATCGGGTTTTTGCCGGCATCGGCAGCTTGCAACGTGGCAGCAAACTTCTTCGCGTGTAATGGAACCACACGATCATCGGTGTCTGCCGTTGTGATCAGCGTGGGCGGGTATTCTGCTCCTTCCTTTACGTTGTGCAGCGGTGAGTAGGCATACATAAACTCGAAGTGTTCCGGGTTCTTTTCGGCATTTCCGTATTCCGGGGTCCAGTACCGACCCACGGTGAATTTGTGGTAGCGAAGCATGTCGGTCACGGGAACTCGGCAAGAGATGGCGCCAAAGAGGTTCGGACGCTGGAGCATACAGGCCGCCACCAGCAAGCCACCGTTGCTCCCCCCCTCGATCGCCAGTTTGGCCGAGCTGGTGTACTTGTTCTCGATGAGCCACTCGGCGGCTCCAATAAAATCGTCAAAGACGTTCTGCTTGTTTTCCAACATGCCCGCCTTGTGCCATTCCTCGCCGTACTCATCACCACCACGGAGATTTGCCAGCACATAGATACCACCGCTCTCCATCCACACCAGTCGCGTGATCGAAAAGCTCGGCGTGAGGCCAATATTGAATCCACCGTAACCATACAGGATGGTGGGGTTGTTGCCGTCGAGCTTCAGCCCTTTTTTGTGGGTAATAAAAATGGGGACCTTGGTACCGTCCTTCGAGGAGGCAAAAGCCTGCTTCGTCTCAAACTTTGTCGGATCGAAATTGATCTCGGGCTGACGGAAAACCGAGAGTTTGTTGTCTTTGAACTCGTAATGAAATGCCGTGTACGGGTAGAGGAAGGATGTGAACCCAAAGAACATTTCTTTGTCTTCTCTTTCGCCCGATAGGCCGGCTATCGATCCGATAGTGGGGAGTTCAACCTCGCGGACCCTCTTGCCTTTGCGGTCATAGATATTCAGCAGGTGGTTTGCATTCCTCATATAGGCTACGACGAGCTTGTTGTCCACCATCGCTGAAAAATCGATCACATCATCCGTTTGGGTCACGATCTCCTTCCAGTCCTTGCGGTCTGGCTTTTTTATATCAACGGCAATAATCCGTCCACGAGGTGCGTCGAGATCCGTGCCCAGGTAAAACACCGAGCCGATGTTGTCGATGGGGTTGAACTCGGCTTCGCCCACATCTACCAGACGCTGAAATTCGCCCTCGTCGTCCATGCGTCGGATATAAAGCCCGTTCCTGTCATCCGTCCCGTGATACACGTAGATAACCAGATACTTCCCATCATCCGTCGAGAAAGGATAGAAGCCCAGCTCCTTGTTTTGCGGATCCTCGTAGACCAGCTTATCCTCCGACTGCGGGGTACCCAGCGTATGCCAGTAGACACGGCTATAGTTGCTCTGATCTTCTTCAGGAACCGAACCGGGTTCCGGCAAGCGGTTGTAGTAAAATCCCGAGTTATCGGTTTTCCACGCGATCCCCGAAAACTTGCACCACTCGATGGCATCTTCGAAATCTTCGCCCGTATCCACGTCACGCACGTGGATCTCCTGCCAGTCACTGCCGCTTTGCGTCAGTCCGTAGGCGAGAAACTTTCCATCGTGGCTATAGGTCTGAGCCCTGAGCGCGACGGTTCCGTCTTCGCTGAGCTTATTGGGGTCGAGAACGACCTTGGCCTCACCATCCAGCGATTCTTGAACATAAAGAACCGATTGATTCTGCAGCCCGTCGTTCTTGGTAAAAAAGTAGCGATTGCCGTGCTTTGCCGGCAGCGAATACTTCGGGTAGTCCCATAGTTCGGTGAGTCTTTTCTCGATAGCTTCACGAGAGGACACGCCTTCGATATAACCCTGGAAGAGCTTGTTCTGCTCCTCGACCCACCGCAGGGTCTCTTCAGCCTCAGGGTCCTCCATCCAACGATACGGATCCTTCACTTTGGTGCCGTGGAAGTCATCAACGACATCGGCCTTTCTGGCTTTAGGATAATCGTAGCCCTTGGCCGCGGCCTCTGTCGGCGCACCCGTCACCAACGTCACAGAGACAAATAGAACTGCCACTAGCGCGGCGGCCAAACGCAGCTGCCACCAACGGGCGGAGCCGGTATCGACTGCAAACATTGGAAACCTCCTGGGGGTTTTGAGCAAGTGTGGGTTTTGAGCTGGACCATTATACCGTAAATCGATGAAATGACAGCAAAAATATGCCCTGCGGACACCCCCCACGCGCTTGACACACGGGGGTGGTATGGTATCTTATTAGCAGTTGAAACAATCACTTAAGGGGTGCTCGTCCGCGACGTGCTGAGATCAAACCCTTTGAACCTGATCCGGATAATGCCGGCGAAGGGATGACCTAGATTAGTTGTCGCTGGTATCCCTTCTGAAGTGGAGGATCGGCGGCTTTTTTTGTTCGCTTCCACGACCACTCCGTTTGATGACGTGAGCACACATGCCGTGACAGATAAACACTCAGATAATGGCTCCCGAGACCCGATCGTAATCGTCGGTGGCGGCATCATCGGGCTGGCATTGGGTTGGCAACTGCTCAGACGCCGCAAAAGAGTCACCATTGTCGAGCGCGATCGCGCGGGCAGAGCGGCGAGTTGGATAGCCGCCGGCATGCTCGCACCGCACTCAGAGGTCGGGTTTGAGGAGGAAGATTTTCTGCAGGCGGGCTTGCAGAGCCTGAAACAGTATCCGCGATTTCTCGACGAACTCGAGCAAGACTCTGGCAGGAAAGTGTCGCTGGACTCTCGCGGCACGCTTATCGTCGCCTTCAACCGCGATGACAGCGAGCGTATCCGGCGGCTCTACGACTTTCGTCAACAGCTGGGCCTACCCGTGGAGTGGTTCACGGGAAGCGACGCCATTGATGTCGAGCCCTCGCTCTCTGCAAAGACCACAGGCGCCATTTGGCTGCCGGATGACAGTCAGGTCAACAACCGGAGCCTGGTCGATGCGCTAAAAGAAGCGTTCGCCAGGAGGGGCGGTGTGCTGCGCGAGAACACGAACGTCACATCGATCCTACTCCTAGAGGACCGCGCGATCGGGGTGAAAACGAATGACGAGCTGTTGTCGGCATCACGTGTCGTCCTTGCCGCAGGTTGCTGGTCGGGACAAATCGGCGGAGTTCCCACCGAGATTCTGCCACCGGTGCGACCGGTGAAGGGGCAACTCGTCTCGCTGTGCATGGACTCCGAGTTCAAGCTCGCCCATGTGATCCGCGCACCGGATGTCTATATCATACCCAAGGACGACGGTCGCGTGATCGTGGGAGCGACGCAAGAAGAAATGGGCTTTGACACGACACCGACCGCTGGTCCGGTGATGCGTATGCTGGAACGCGGATGGGAAGCGGTCCCCTCGATTTATGATCTTGCCATCGATGCCATCGAAGTGGGACTGCGGCCGGGGAGCCGCGATAATGCGCCGATCATCGGTGCCTCCCCTATAGAAAACCTTTACTACGCAACAGGGCACTTTCGTCACGGGATTCTATTGGCGCCGCTTACAGCTTACGCACTGACCGATCTCATCGTCGAAGGTGTGACGTCGTACGATCTCAAGCCGTTTGCCACCTCCCGTTTTTTTGCTACAAAGAAGACCGTCGGAAAGCGTTTGGCGAGGCAAGACCAATGGAACTGCTCATAAATGGAGAGAAGCGGCGCCTGACGGATATTCGCACCCTGGGTCAAGCGCTCGCGCAGCTCAACCTCGCCGCGGACGCGGGTGGTATCGCTGTGGCCCTCAACGATGAGGTCGTGCCAAAAACCCTTTGGAATCGGACATCGCTAAAGTCCGGGGACCGCATCGAAGTGATTCACGCAGTCCAGGGTGGATAGAGGATTGTCCAACACCGAGGTGAACAAAATGGACTCAATGAAAATCGCCGACAAGGATTTTCAGTCCCGGTTGATATTGGGCACGGCAAAGTACCCCAATCCCGAGGTCATGCTGCAAGCCCTCGAGGCTAGCGGCGCCGAGATGGTGACGGTCGCCATCCGCCGCCTCAATCTCAAGGATCGATCTTCCGAAAGCATTCTGTCGCTTCTCGATCGCAACAAGCACTTCGTCTTACCCAACACAGCCGGCTGTTTCACCGCCAAAGAAGCGATCTTGACTGCCCGGCTGGCCAGAGAGGCTCTAGACACACACTGGGTAAAACTGGAAGTGATCGGAGATGATGAAACATTGTTTCCGGACGTTCCCGAACTGCTAAAGGCAGCCGAGCAGCTGTTGAATGATGGCTTTTTGGTGCTCCCCTACTGCAACGATGATCCCGTCACGTGCCGGAAACTCGCCGACATGGGTTGTCCCGCTGTCATGCCGCTGGGCGCGCCGATTGGCTCGGGAATGGGTATAAGAAATCCCTACAACCTGAAGATCATCCGCCAGGTGGTTGATGTTCCTGTCATCGTGGACGCGGGCGTGGGGACGGCGTCGGACGTCGCCGTGGCAATGGAACTGGGAATCGACGGAGTGCTCATGAATACGGCCGTCGCCGAGGCCAAGCATCCCGTGCAAATGGCCCGTGCCATGCGTCTCGCGGCCGAAGGCGGACGTCTGGCCTATTTGGCCGGCCGCATTCCCAGGAGGCTTTTTGCTACGGCCTCCAGCCCCGTCGAGGGCATGATCGATACGGACAGGAATGATTGACTTCCGGCTGTGCTTGGTCACCGACAGAAGGTTGTGCGACTCGCTCGAGAGCGCCACGGATGTGGCGTGCCGATCGGGTGTGCGTGCGATCCAACTGCGAGAGAAAGACCTCGATTCGCGACGCCTGTTCGCGCTGACGAGAGAGATACGTCGTATAACGTCGACCCACGGTGCCAAACTCATAATCAACGACCGAGTGGATATCGCAATGGCGCTGCGGGCCGACGGAGTCCACTGTCCGCAGGAAGGCTTTCCCCCAGCGGTGGCCCGAGAGATTCTGGGGCCGGGGGCCCTCATCGGTGCCAGCTGTCACTCGCTGGAGAGCGCGATTGCCGCGGCCGATGCGAACGTCGACTTTCTGTTCTACGGTCCGGTGTTCGCGACACCATCCAAGGCGGCGTTTGGGCCGCCTGTGAGTATGGAGGCACTGAAGGCTGTATGTGCGCAAGTGGAGATTCCCGTTTTCGCCATTGGCGGTGTTACGCCGGAAAGATCGGCGCTTTGTGTGGAGAACGGCGCGAGTGGCGTCGCCGTGATATCCGCGGTTCTGGCTGGCGATGACATCGCTTCCGCGATCGAGGCTTTCCAAGAGGCTCTTGGTGGATTATGAAGCCTTCCGTCGGACGACTGCACGTGATCACCGATGAGCACGTTCAACATCGTTTCAGCCATCTGCGTATCGCCGAGCTGGCCATCGCCGGCGGCGCCGATACCATACAGTTGCGAGACAAATCGGTGGGTTCGAAGGCGTTGATACAGACCGCAAAAGCCATGTGCTCGCTGTGCCACGATGCCGGTGTTTTGTTGATCATCAATGATCGTCCCGACGTCGCGATGGCTGTCGGTGCCGATGGGGTTCATCTCGGCCAGAATGATGTGCCTATACCGGTGGCGCGGGCGTTGATCGGGCCATCCAAGTTGATCGGAGGCAGTGCATCGACTCTCGGTGAAGCGCTACAGGTTCAAAAAGAGGGTGCTGATTACGTCGGTTTTGGGCACATCTACGCCACCTCATCCAAGATCAAAACCGGGCCACCGCAAGGTGTCGGCCCACTGCGATCCGTCTGTGAGGCGTTGCACATCCCCGTCGTCGCCATCGGTGGCATCACAACAGATAATATGGGACCTGTAGTGGATGCCGGAGTCTGGGGAGTGGCCGTGGTGGGATCGGTCTGCGCGGCGCAAGATCCTAAGCGTGCCACCAAACAGCTCAAGGACGCCCTTCAGTGACAAGGACCGCAAAGCAGGAGCCACCATGAAGCAGGCACTTACCATCGCCGGATCCGACTCGGGGGGCGGCGCGGGTATTCAGGCGGATCTCAAAACCATGCACGCCCACGGGGTTTTCGGCACATCGGTGGTGACGGCGATTACGGCACAGAACACGGTGGCCGTGACACAAGCCTACGAGCTCCCGCTCGACCTTATC
>JAOTUR010000320.1 GCA_029863805.1 Candidatus Krumholzibacteriia bacterium
TACCTCAAACGACTACGGCATCTTTAGCACCGTGCTTCGGGTGCCCATCACCTTTCCCCCGGAGAAGATAAACGGGCTCCTACTCGCGGGGATGGATGTGCCCGACCTGCGCGGGACCATGGGCAGCTTTACCTTTTATACGCAGTCGACCTCGGCCGATAAAATTGGCGGCATGGTGGTTCGACTGCCGCGAAACGGCAACCCGCTAACGACGACGTTACCCGGTCCCAACAGTCCCCTATCGGGCGAGCCCCTCGAGTTGGATATGCACATACGCCGCGCCAACGGCACCGCCGAGCTAAAGATCGGTGATGAAAAGGTGGTCTTAAAAGAGCGCGAGTACTCGCCGTGGGTCCGGCTGACCTACAAGGCGGCCCCTAATGTTAAGATGACCGGGATCGCGCGCTTCTATGTGACACAACTCGACGGCGATTTTGGGCTGTATGTCACACCGATTCACATCGACCCGGATAAACCGGTGATGCCGGTGTCATCGCCCTCGGTGTATTCCACTTATCTCTCCAAACTCATCGGCCCCTTTGCCACGCTGGGGCTGGCCGAAGACACGTGGGCGGTCAACGAGCGCGTGCTCGACGAAGAGGGTTTTCTAAAACAGGCGTATCTCTATCACGACGAGCGTAAGAGGATGTGGTTCCACGCGCTGGGCAAGCTGCGCAGGGGCATGGTGTGCTGTGTGTTCGATTTGAGCGACCGGCTGCAACACATCTGTTTTCGGTACCTCGACAAGGACCATCCCGCCAATCGTGGCAAGGATACCACCCGCCACAAAGACGCCCTCTATACTATGTATCGCAAGATGGATGAGCTGGTGGGTGAGACGCTCGCCTACGAGGATAAGAAGACCGCCGTCTTTGTCATATCGGATCACGGTTTCAAGACCTTCAAACGAGGCGTCAATTTGAACTCGTGGCTTCGCGACAACGGTTATCTCACACTAAAAGAAGGACACACCGGTGATGGCGAATACCTGACCGATGTGGACTGGCACAAGACCCGCGCCTTTGCCATCGGCCTGGGCGGCGTTTATATAAATGTAAAAGGGCGCGAGCGCCACGGCACCGTCGATCCCTCGCAGCGCGAGGCCCTAAAGGAAGAGCTCACCCGGAAGCTCCTCGAGCTCACAGATCCGGCAAACGGCGGGCGCGCGATTGGTCGCATCACTAACCCCGCCCGTGATTTCAAGGGGCCGTATCGAAACGACGGGCCGGATCTCCTGGTCGGATTTAGCGAGGGCTACCGAGTCGCCTGGGACTGCGCACGGGGGCTGGTCACTAATGATGTCTTCGAGGACAACGTCAAGAGCTGGAGCGGCGATCACTGTATGGATCCGCAGGTGGTACCCGGGATTATGTTTAGCAATTTGACGATCGATGACGAAGACCCGCGCCTCATGGATATGGCGCCCACCGTGCTCGATCTCTTTGGCATCGATAAACCCGCACACATGGTCGGAAAGAGTCTGGTGAGCCCATGATGACCCGGGTTGGTTTAGCTAAGTTGAAAGCGCTGCGGGGGCGTCGTCCTGGCCGCCGCAGGCGTAAACCGGGCGGGCGTCGCGACCGCGCGCTCTGGGGCTTTGGGCTACTTTTCGTTGCGCTTCTCATCCTGGGTGCCGTGGCCACGCCGAGCGCCGTTGCCAAAGACTCTGCTAAGGAGCCCAACGTGGTGGTCCTCGGGTTCGATGGCATGGACCCGTTGCTGCTCGAGGAGTTTGTGGCCAAAGGGCGTATGCCAAACTTCGAGCGGCTTATGAAGGAAGGTTCGTATTCCCCTATCCAGACTAGCATTCCGCCGCAGAGCCCGGTGGCGTGGGCCAATTTTATCACCGGCATGAATCCCGGGGGTCACGGCATTTTTGATTTTTTGCACCAGGACCGCACCAACTATATGCCCGAGTTTTCGAGCGCGTTGGTGGCCGCGCCCGACCGCACCATCACGCTCGGCAAGTGGGTTCTCCCGCTGGCCAAGGGCAAGGTGGAACTCTTGCGCAAGGGCCAGGCCTTCTGGCAGCTTTTGGACGAGCGCGATGTCCCCTACCTGGTGTTTCGTATTCCCTCCAACTTTCCGCCGGTGCCCAGCCGAGGGGTGAGCGTGGCCGGCATGGGCACACCCGATCTTTTGGGCACCTACGGGACCTTTTCTTTTTATACCGATGACCCCACGCTGTTTGCTCTGGAGCCGTCCGGTGGCACCGTCTATCGCGTGCGCCCGCAAGGCGCCCGTATCGATGCCGCCTTTCATGGCCCCGAAAACACCATGCGGGTCGACACGCCCGAGCTTACGCGGCCGTTTGTGGTTTACGTGGATAAGGAGAACAAGAACGCTCGCGTGAGTGTGGGTAACGAGGTGGTGATCCTGCAGGAGGGCGAGTGGAGCGATTGGATCGAGATCAAATTCGATGTACTGGGGCCGCTGAGTCGGGTGTCCGGGATCACGCGGCTCTACCTAAAATCGGTGGATCCGTATTTTCAGATGTATGCCACCCCCATTAATATCAATCCACGCGATCCCGCGCTGCCGTTGGCAAGCGACGATGACTTTGCCCAGTCGCTGGCCAAGAGGATCGGCTACCACTACACGCAGGGGATGCCCGAAGACACCAAGGCGCTCGAGTGGGGTATCTTCTCGGATGATGAGTTTGTCGAACAGACGAATTTTGCCCTGGCCGAGCGTCTGCGCATGCTCGATGTCTTGCTCGATGATTACCGGGGCGGGTTTTTGTTCTTTTACTTCTCGTCGATCGATCAGGTCTCCCATATGATGTGGCGCAACATGGATGCCAACCACCCTGCGCACACCGAGGACAGCAAACGGCATGGTGATTATATAGAGAACCTCTACGCACGTATGGATAGCGTCCTCGGTGTGGTCGAACGGCGCATCCCCGAGGGCTCGACGCTGGTGGTGATGTCGGATCACGGCTTTGCCCCCTATTATAAGAAATTCAATCTCAATACCTGGCTCTACCAGAATGGCTTTATGGAGCTGCGCCGGCCCAAGGACATCGGCCGGCAGCCGCTCTTTGGCAATGTGTTCTGGCGCAAGACGCGAGCGTTTGGACTGGGTATAAACGGCCTCTATGTCAACATGCGCGGTCGCGAGTCGCAGGGCACGGTAAAGAGCGGGCCCGAGTACGAGGCGCTGTTGCAGGACATCACCGACAAGTTACTCGCCTACCGCGACCCCGAAAGCGGCGAGCCACCGGTGATCCGCGTGTACCGGGCATCCGAGGTGTACCAGGGTGAGGCCGCGGGCAGGGCTCCCGATCTCATCATTGGCTATGCCCGCGGCTACCGTGCGAGCGACGATACCGCCATCGGGCACCTCTCCGAGCAAGTGATCACCCCCAATCACGACAAGTGGAGCGGCGATCACTGCATGGCCTTTGAGACGGTACCCGGTGTCTTGCTGGCCAACCGGACGCTTAGCGTAGACAACCCCACGCTCATCGATCTCACGGCCACGATTCTCGATATCTATGGGATCGCCCGGCCCGAGGTCATGACGGGTCGCGTCTTGTTTGGGCCGGTGTTGCAGACCTCGCGTTGAGCGGTCTCGGTTCGTCGGCGGACCTTGCGGGTGTTTGCTCGTGCCGCGTGGTGTGGCGGCGGACGCTATCTCGAAAGGAGCAGGGATGTTTGGACCCAAGATCAAACTCGACAAGGACCTCTTCGAGCGCGTCAAGAAGGTCGCCAAGCTGAGCGGCTATTCGTCGCCCGATGAGTTTGTCGCGCACGTGCTCGAAAAAGAGCTCGGCGGCCTGAGCGATGCCGACTCCGAAGAGGAAATAAAGAAGAAGCTCGAGGGGCTGGGGTACATCTCGTAGGTGTCGGCGCCGGTGGGTCGGGGGTTCTCTCCCAAGGGCATTGG
>JAOTUR010000321.1 GCA_029863805.1 Candidatus Krumholzibacteriia bacterium
GGGAGCAATCCGCTCGATCTCGGTGATCATTCTTTGCACACGCTCGGGGATCGTGGCGCCCTTGTAGCCAAGAAGCCCCGCGATCTCGTCGTGACCGATGGAGATCTCCAGATCATCGATGCGCTGAATGTGCTTCATAACCTGTCGCTGTCCTGTTCGTCACCTGGCCCGCCGTAAACCACTAACGTAGCCTGGTTGATAGCTCGCGAATGAAGTCCGGAGTCGTTCCACAACAACCACCGACGGCGTTCGCGCCTGCCTCAAATATCCGCAGCGCGTCCTCCGCAAAATCTCCTGGCGTTTGATCATACACCGGCACGCGGTCGCTCATTTTGGGATTGCCCGCGTTTGGCTGGCACAGAATGGGAAGATCGGTGGTCCGGCGAAGCAAACGCGCCAGATCTATCATTTCGCCACTCGATAGCGAACAGTTTGCCCCGACCACGTCCGCGCCGGCCTCCTCCAGCCGCTTGACTGCGGCAGCTGCCTCGTCTCCCATCACCGTAAAGAACCCGCGCGGATTGACATTGTAAGTCAAAGAAACAGCCACGGGTTGGCCAAGAAGATGTTTTGCGACCTGCAACGCGGCGATACCCTCTCTCAAATCATAGACGGTTTCAATGAGAACCAGGTCAAAGCTGGCATCGATACTTCGTATCTGCTCCGTGAACTCTTCCCTGATCTCATCCTCGCTCGCCTGACCAACCGGCGGCAGCATCTTGCCCGTGGGGCCCAAGGACAGCGCGACGAATTTGACCGGGGTGACCACCTGGTCCTGCGTGTCAGCGGCTCTGCCCCCGCGCTTGCTATCGCAAAACTCCGTTACCGCTGCCCTGGCCAGCTTTACGCCGGCGGTATTGATGCTCCGTAACTGATCGTCGAGCCCGTGCGTTTGCAGACGGGAGGGTGATGCGCCGAATGTGTTGGTGGAGATGATGTCAGAACCGGCTTCGAGATATGCCTTATGAACGCTCTGCAATGTAGCCGGTTGCGAGTGATTCCATTGTTCGGGAGGCGCCCCTGATTGGAGTCCCCGAGCGATAAGCATGGTCCCCAGCCCGCCATCGAGGATGACGCCGCCGTTTGCCAATCGTTCACGTAAGTCAGCGTATCGAGACATGTCTGCCTACCTAGCGCCACGAAGCAAACGGACGGGAGCATTGTCCTATCCATCAACGTGTGACTAAATTAGAGAATCGATGACTTGAACGGCTTCGACTGCATTGGCCGCGTAGCGGTCGGCGCCGATATCTTTGGCCCACGGCTCCGACGTCGGAGCGCCACCCACGATGACCCTTACTTTATCTCTCAGACGTTGCTGTTCGAGAAGGCCTATCACTTGAGCCTGGTTGGCCATCGTCGTTGTCAGCAGAGCCGACATGCATAGAAAACAGTGGTCATGACGGCTTGCCTCCTCGAGGAATCGCGTGTGAGGCACATCGGATCCCAGATCAATCACCTGATAGCCATTTGCCGACAGCATCGTGGCAACGAGTGTCTTACCGATGTCGTGGATGTCACCCTGCACCGTCCCGATGATCACAACGCCCTTGGATACGCTACGAGCATCGGCCCGGATAAGTGCCGGTTGCAGCACTGTCATGGCCGACTTCATCGCTTCGGCGCTAAAAGCCAGCTCGGGAAGAAAGTACTCCCCAGCTTCCCATAGATCGCCTGCTCTGCGAATGCCAACGGCGAATCCGTTGTCAACGATATCAAGGATGTCGTAGCCTCGTTCCAGGCTTTGTGTAGCAAGCTCTGCCGCGAGCTGCTTCTCACCCTTCAAGACCGAGTCCTCGCATCGCGCCAAAAATTGTCTGACGGTGTCTTTTGCCAACAATATCCTCTCCCAGCGCTAAGTATCGGTGTTCTACACCTAATGTTAGCCGAGTGAGCCCCCGTGTGTCAACGTGGGTGGCCAACAGTGTGTGACGCGACCGGCTGTTTGTCCACCGCCCCCACCGCCGGCAATAAGCGAGATTGTGCACTTGACCCTCTTTTTGCGTCTAGCGAGAGGGTCGACGCGATGGGGTGAGACGCGTGCTGTGGGGTTTACTCGCTGTAGCGTTTTGTGTAAACTGACGGGTATTGTGCGCGGAGAGGAAAGAATGACGACACAGGGTGAGAATGTGGCTGAGACATTACGGTGGGAAAAAAGCATTTGTGGCATCTGTCCGGCGGGGTGCTGGGTGGAAACGGGTCATCGTGATGACAGGCTGGTGGCGATAAGACCGGATTCCGGGCATCCGTTGGGAATGATCTGCAAACGTGGCCAACACGCGCCGGAAATTGTTTATTCGGAGCACCGGCTGAGGTACCCGATGAAGCGAGTGGGACCAAGAGGGTCCTATGAGTTCGAACGAATTACCTGGGATCGCGCCTACGACACGATTGCAGACAGACTGCAGCACATCAAGAGTGAATCGGGTCCGGAAGCGGTCGCGATCTACACCGGACGCGGCGCCTTCGAGTTGTCACTATGTGATATGTATCAGCCAAAAGGGGTGGCGGTGTCTTCGGCCTCCAACGTGCTTTTTCCTTTCGGCTCGCCCAACACCATGGGTGTGGGTGCGCTGTGCTACGTGTCATTCGCTATGATCGCGCCGCATGTGACAATGGGCCGCATGCTGGTTGACATGTTTGTCGACCTTGAGAACGCTGAGATGGTGGTGGTGTGGGGTGCGAATCCCGCCACCGATTCGCCGCCGCTCGACATGCATCGATTAGAGGAAGCGGCGAGACGGGGTGCCAATATCGTGGTGATCGATCCTCGGCGCACGGAGACCGTCCACCGCACCGATGCGGATTGGATACCAATCCGACCCGGCACCGATGGGGCTTTGGCCTTGAGCCTGCTGTCGGTGATGATCGATGAGGATCTCTACGACGAAGCCTTCACCGAGAACTGGTGCCATGGTTTTGAAGAGCTCAAGAGCTATGTTCAACACTTCGCCCCGGAGGTGGCTGCGAATATAACCGGAGTGCCTGCAGAAACCATACGCGATCTTGCGAGGCGCATCTACAACGCCACCGGCGCGTGTCCGATCATGTACACCGGTCTCGAGTATTCGAACAGCGGCGTACAGGCGATCCGTGGAGTGCTGACGGTTTTCGCCTTGGCCGGTCAGCTCGATGTGCCAGGTGGCATCGGGCTCGCGATGCAGAAAACACATTTCCCGATAAATCGGTCTTGCAATCAGGAGAACCCGGACATCGACCGGGCCGTGGCAAGGGATAAGTTTCCGATCTACAGTCGCTATCGTGGAGAGTCGCATGCAAGCGGACTCGTAAAGTCGGTGCTCGAGGGCGATCCCTATCGTATCCGTGGTCTGATCATTCACGGCGCGTCCCTGCTCACATCCTGGCCACAGACACCGCTGTGGCGCGAGACGCTATCCAAACTGGATTTCGTGGTAACTATCGACCGTCAGCGAACGGCGGATGCGGCCTACGCTGATATCGTTCTGCCCGCCACCACGATGTTCGAGATCGACTCTTACATGGTTTACGGGCCGATCTTTCGTCTGAGGGAAAAAACCATCGAGCCGGTGGGTGAATCCCGTAACGACTACCTGATCATGGCCGAATTGTCGAACCGTTTGGGATACGGGCACCTCTTTCCTCAGAGCGAAGAGGAGATGATTCGTTCTGCGCTTGAGGGATCGGGGTACACACTCGAACAGGTAAGGGAAGCGGGGGGGTGGGTCCAGATCCCCCAGCCGATGATGGAATACAAGAAATGGGAAAAAGGCGGTCTGCGATTGGACGGGCAGCCGGGGTTTGCCACGCCGACCGGCAAATTTGAGATTTCATCCACCAGCTTGGCGGAGTACGGTTACGAACCCCTGCCGAAGTACACCGAGCCCAAGGAGGGGCCGGTAGAGAGCCC
>JAOTUR010000322.1 GCA_029863805.1 Candidatus Krumholzibacteriia bacterium
CTCGCGACGAAGGCGCCCCTGCAGACGCTCGACGGTCTCCGCTTCCGAGAGCGCCTGGAATCGAAATGACAGGCCGTGTGTATCGACAAGCTTCTTGAGAGACTTCAAGCGTGCGTTATCCATCTTGTCTACGCCCGTTTCGATAACCACGACCAGCGAATCCGGAATGTTGTGGATGCGAGCCAGGACAAAATCTTTATTGGACAGAGCCAACGCCTCGAACTTCTTTATGATGACCATCCTGCGCTCCGAAAAAAGCGGAAAAGAGCTCACCCGGTCATCGAAGTCATCACGCTGGAATTCGTCGCCGTGAAAGATATCCAGGTTGAAAGCGCGATTCTTTTCACCCAACGCCGATTTGATGAGTTCGCCGACAAATTCTTTTTTGATATATTCTTCGGAGCCATAGAGCAGATATACCGGTTTTGCACCGGTTTTTCTGAGCTGATCGAACAGGCTCTTGTAGCGCTGAAGCGTCCTACCCATGCCCGTTCGACCTCACCAATCCTGTACCGTCAGATTGAGAATACGCTCGGTTATCTCGAATATGGCCTCGTCTACGGCATCATCGAATGAGAAGCCGGACTCCGCTACATCCAAAAAGTACGATCCATCACCGGTTATGGTTTTTCCCTCCCAGATTGCCTGATTGAGAAGTCGGCTAAAGAGCGTTGCCTGAACCGTTACCACCACGTGATATTCCTCGGCGTTTAGCTCTTGATTGAAGGAAAAAGGGGCGTTCTCGAAGCGCACGATGGTGCCGTCGAGGAGGGCGTCGGCTTCGGCTTCGTCGACCACACGAAGCGTGTTATCCGCTATCAGGTTGTTGATGATCTCTTCTGTGACTCGAAGCTCGAGGTTAGGTTCGGGGGTCTTGTTCTCAAAAAATGGTACCGCGATAGACTTGATATCTTTTGCCGTACGGGAACTCGTGCTGTATCCGCAGCCACTCAGGATGAGGACCGAGAAGAAGATGCACAGCTTCCATATCACTTCGTGGTCACTTCCTTATTCTCCTGTAGATTATAACCTTTCATTCGATAACGAAGCTTGTCACGTTTGAGGTTCAGCAGTCGCGCCGTCTGACTCTGGTTCCAGCCGACCTGATCGGACGCCTTGATGATCAGCTCCTTTTCGATTTCGGCCATAACCTCTTCTAGGTTGATACCTTCCTCCGGAAACGGTTCTGACATCATGCGATCCACTTTTTTGCCGATAGTGCTGTCCTCCTCGCGCCCCCCCGCAAAAGGAAGGTAGCTCGTCTTGAGGACAGGTCCATTCTCCAAGAGCACGATACGTTCGATCGAGTTCTTGAGCTCGCGGATGTTGCCGGGCCAAGCGTAGCTGAGCATCACTTCCTTCGCTTGGTCTTCAATCTCTTCAAAGTCCTTGTTAAACTTCTTATTGAAGATATTGATGAAGTACTTAGCGAAATTGATCAAATCTTCGCGGCGCTCGCGCAATGGCGGAATGCGCATGGGAACGACCTTGAGCCGGTAGTACAGGTCTGGACGAAAGCGGTTTTCCGCGACCTCTCGTTTGAGATCACGGTTTGTTGCGCTTATAATGCGCACGCTAACGTGTATATCCGCCGTGCCGCCCACCCTCCTAAACACCATGCGCTCCAGAACCCGAAGCAGCTTTACCTGAATAGTCAGGCTCATTTCACCAATCTCGTCGAGAAAGAGCGTGCCGCGATTGGCCAGCTCGAGCAATCCCTGCTTTTGGCTCTTGGCGTCTGTGAATGCGCCCTTCTCATGACCAAAGAGTTCGCTCTCCAACAGCTGCTCGGGGAGCGATGCGCAGTTGACATCGAGAAACGGCTTGTCCGCACGACTGCTGTAGTTATGAATCAAATGAGCAATCATCTCTTTGCCAACACCGCTCTCGCCTTCGATCAGTACTGTGGTGGTGTCGCTTTTCGCCACCTGTTCGACCACGTCGTAGACCTTTTTCATCGAGCTGCTCTCACCCATCAAATACTCGAATCCGTCTCCGAGCTCCATCTGTCGTTTGAGCTGAAGCACTTCACGGCTGAGAGCTTTGCTGTCCAAGCCCTTGCTGATCACCATCAACAACTGATCGAGGTTAATCGGCTTGCTGACGAAGTCGTAAGCGCCCTCTTTCATGGCTTGCACGGCCGTTTCTATATCACCAAAAGCCGTAATCATCACCACGCATATCTCTGGGAAAATCGTTTTTATTCTGCGCAGAACCTCGAGGCCGTCCATATCGGGCAGTCTCAGGTCCAGGAGAATCAGGTCCGGAACGATCTTCTGCGCTAATTCCACCGCTTCCGTACCATTTTTTGCGGTATGCGCTTCGTAACCTTCCTGTACGAGCGTCTTTTCCAAAAAGAACCGAATGGACTCTTGATCATCGACCAAGAGAATGACTGATTTCGCTGTCTCCATGTTGAACCCTCTCAACTGGAAGATAAATCGTGAACACTGATCCCTTACCCTTCACACTATCTACTAGAATATAACCCCCGTGCTGCTCGATGATACTATGAGTGACGTACAAACCCAGCCCGGTACCCTCTGTCTTTGTGGTGAAAAACGGCTCGAAGATCTTGCTCTTTTCCTCCTCCGACAGCCCCGCACCATCGTCCTCAATCTCGATGATAACGAAATTTCTGATATCGTCAAACAAAACATCGTTGACATCCATCGGAAACGCCACCTTGATGCGCACGGCACCGCCCAAATCACTTGCCTCAACAGCGTTTTTGAGAACGTTTATCAAGACCTGCGCCATTCGGTCCGAGTCGATCATTACCGAACGTGTATGTTCCGGGAACTCGGTCCGGAACCGGACCGAGTTCTTCTGAGCCAGCTCGCGTACGCTGGCGACGGCGCCGTTTACAACGGACTCTATTTGCTCCGGGTGATAAACCAGGTCACCCGTACGTACCACGCCGAGAATGTCACTTATCAACCGATCGATTCGGTTGACCTCGCTCAATATGAAGGTGAGATTCTCGTTCTGATCCTCGGGGATCCCACCCACGCGTTTGAGGTACTCTATTCCCGCCACGATACCGGTCAAAGGGTTTCGGATCTCGTGCGCCATGCTCGACGAGAACCGCCCCAGGGCAGCCAGCTTGTCGAGGTGCTGGATCTTCTCCTCCATGCGCTTGATCCTGGTGATGTCGGTGAATGCCCCCAGAGCACCTTGCACACGCTTCTCTTCGTCCAGGAGCAGCGAGGTGTTGAGTACGATGGGCAACTTCTTGCTGTCCCTTCTCACCAGCCAGGCTTCTCTTTGATACGATTTTCTGCGTTCATGCAACGTTCGTACCAGCGGACCAGCACCCTGGTCGCCGGTGCCATCTTGGATGAGATCATTGCTATCCATCCCTACCAGCTCTTGTGCACTGTAGCCGGTGAGCTGTTCGGCGGCTTCGTTGGCCAACAACACTTCGCCCCCTGTGTTGATGGTGATTAAACCATTCATCATACTGTTTATGACATTCTCGCGGAAACTCTCTTCCTTCTGCAGCTCGTTATAAAGAAGAGTGTTTTCCAGTAGCGTGCTTATCTGCAGGGCCAACGTTTCCACGGCGACCAGATCAACCTTGCTGAGCGACGCCGCCTTGAAACCGTCGGTTACCCCGATCATGCCCAGGACGGGGAGCCTGTCACAGGCCGGGCAGATCGCGTCCTCGAGGGTGGCTGCCTCCGGCAACTGCTGAGACTGGTTTTTCAAGATGCAATCAGCCGCTTTCCAACAATGCTGTGAGAACTTACTCTTCACCATGGGTACGATGAGATACGAGTGCATGGTGCTGTCGCCAAAGATCTGGGAGTCGTTCATCGTCCCGATGGGGTGCATCTCGGGGTCTCTTATCAATATGGATTTGCGTGTGACGAT
>JAOTUR010000052.1 GCA_029863805.1 Candidatus Krumholzibacteriia bacterium
CGCGGGCAACGCCATCGGCGGGATGATCTTTCAGTGGACCGACGGCTGGTGGAAGTACAAGCAGGAAGAACGCCTCGACGTGCACGACACCAATGCGTCGTGGCCCAACGGCGGATACGTGGAAGACTACGTCGAGGGCGATAACAACATGAACGAGGAGTGGTGGGGCATCACTGCCAAGGGCGCCCCCGACGTCAAGGGCCATTACGAAGTCTATCCGCGAGCCGCGTATTACGCGCTGAGGCAGGCCTTCCGGCTCGATCCCTACGCACCCGACACCGACCTCGAGAAGATCCGCGAGCATTTCGGCGGCATTTACCCGGCCGTCGCCGCGCTCGAGGCGCGGGGCAACACGGCGGCGCAGAAGGCCAGCACCACCAGCCGCGTCCGCGTGAGCAACGTGCGGATGGAGTTCGAAACGTACAACACCGGCGGTCATCGCATCAGCACACCGAGTGAGCCGACCGCCGAGGTGCCCACCGAGTACCCCGCGTTTCTGGGCTTCGGCCACATGGAGTCGGTCTACGCTGATTTTGAGGCCAAGCCCACCGACGCCGTCACCGGCCGGGTGTCGGTGAACATTCTGGGGACCGTACCCAACAACCCCATCGACGAGATCTTTTACGAGAATCGCGGCCGCCCAGTGTCGGTCATGGGAGAGAACGGGGAAGCGATCCAGTTCGACGTCGAGCGCGTAAAGTTGTACCAGGCGGCGCTCAGCTGGGATGACCAATGGTTCACCCTCGAGGGCTTCTACCGTACGGGCCACCTGCACTGGCAGTACGAAGGCGACTTCTTCGGCATTTATCATGACGCCTACTACGGTGAGAACATCGACATCTACAACGGTGTGGCGCCCGTGGGTGTGGAGATTGCGGGAAAGAAAGCGCTGAAAGGCCTGAAGGTTGCGTACGGACCGGAGCTGTGGTGGGCCGCGAACGCCTCAGTGATTCTGAAGTATGACCGACGCGTGTGGAAGTGGGAGGCCACCGCCATCTACCAGGACGACTTCGCGGAGAAATCGTTCACCACGAGTTCGTTCGCTATCCCGCTGCCGCCCACGCGCAAGCTGACCCTGCAAATAAAGGGGTCGCGCGGCAACATCGGGTATCAGCTGGGCGGCATATGGGCCGGCGAGCCCTTTGTGGGCAGAGCCTTCCAGATTGCGGAGAAAGACGGCGACAGTTACCGGATTCTGGAGGACACGGTCAAGGACTCGGACACCTTCGGCGGCAAGGCCAAGGTGACGTACCAGAGGGGCCGGTGGAACTGGTACGCCCAAGGCGCGATCATGGGGATCGTAGCCAACGGCGGCCCCACCGCCATCCCGACGTTCACCGGCTGGCGCCTGCGTGACACCGGCATCGGCAACCAGTCGAACATCATCACCGGCATCGCCGTGCAGGCAGGTGATTTCCAGATTTCGCCGAACTTCGTCTACCAGATCCCCATGGTGGGCCCGGTTCCCGGCAACGCCCCCGCGCCCGGCCGGCCGCGCAACGTGCTCGACGACCCGTTCGCCGTCCGCGCAAACCGCGAGATGACGGCCGCCGAGCTACTGATCACCTACGACCCCACTCCGGCCACGTGGATGTGGTCCTGGGATAAAGATGTGCGCGAGGACGCCTGGCTTGCCGCCGCGGTGGGATACGTGTTCCGTCACATGCCCACCACGCAGGACGCCGCCATCTTCATCGCCGAGGATGGCCGAACCCCGTACCCCTTCGGGGCCGCCCCGCCCGCGCGAGACCTGTGGGAGCTATGGTCTACCATTGTGTTGCGGCCGCGCCACGACATCCGGCTCGTCGCGACCCTCTTTCTGGGCACCGCCGAGGGCAACGGATTCGACCCGACCGGCGAGGACAAGACCCTCAACCGGCGCATCATGCGCAAAGGCGTCCTCGCCCGACTAGCGTGGGGACAGCAGGCATTCGAGGCGGCGGCGAAGTTCGACGATTGGGGCCCCTACGACTACCACCGCGACTTCAACCTGACGTTCCCGGTGCAGCTCATGGCCGACGTGTCGCGAACGCTGGGCATGCCGAGGTGGTTCGGTTTCCCGCAGACGAAGTTCGGCGTGCGCGGGACGTGGCGCTCGCTGGACGTGCACTCGCCGCGGTATTGTCCGGGCAAAACACCGGACGCGCTGGGGAACCTCGAATGCGACCCCACGTTGGAAGGCCCCGACGGTACCGAATGGGAGTTCCGCACCTACCTGCACTTCGCAATGTAGGGGGGTATCAGCTCCGGGGACCGAACTCGTAGACGCGCACCCAGTCGACCCGCATCGTCTGGGGAAAGACGGTTTCGTCGTCGGGCGGGCCTACCCACCTGCCGCCAACCGCCACGTTCAGGAGAATGAAGAAGGGGTGGCCGTACACCCAGCGCGCCCCTTGGGGTAGGTCGTCGCGTTCGACCCGGTGGTACTGGGTGCCGTCGATGAACCAGGTGATGCTGTCTGTTTCCCACTCGACGGCGAACACGTGGTACTGCTCGTTCAGATTCCCGTCCGGGAAACGGTACCTGTGCGAGATGGCGTTGTCCCCGAAGTGTCCGGGGCCATGAATGCCTCCCACCAGGATGTTGGGCTCCTGACCGCGGTACTCCATGATGTCGATCTCACCGCAGTTGGGCCATGACACGTCCGGGAAATCGGCGCCCAACATCCAGAAAGCCGGCCAGATCCCCCGCCCTATGGGGAGCAGGACCCTCGCCGCGAAACGGCCGCGCTCGCGCGCGAACAGCCCGCGCGTGTTGATCCGCCCCGAGGTGTAGGCGCTCCCCTCGTACTGTTCCTTTCGCGCGATGATGCGGAGGTTGCCGGCGCCGTCCAGTGAGATGTTCTCGGGCCGGTCGGTGTCGTACTCCAGCTGGAGGTTGCCCCAGTCGGTGCCGATGTCGAAGCGCCACTTCTCCGGGTCGGGCAACTGGCCCTCTGGGCCGTTGAACTCATCCCGCCAGACGAGCCCCCATTCCCACACCACCTCCTCGCGGTCACAATCCGCGCCCAGCGACATCAGAGACAGCACTGACAGCGAGAGGAGTGTCAGCATGCGACGGCGTGCATGAGGCATGGATCCCGTGGAGCGCGCGATCAATTCCCGTCGTTGTAGAAGAAGATGTTGTCGACGATCAGCTGAACCGCGTCGCTGCGCAGGATGATCTGCGCCAGGTGTGCCGTCTCCTCCAGACCACCGGGCACCGTGAAATCGGCCAACGGGATGTCGAGGCTGAGCCACTCTCCGAATACCAGTTCCGGCTGTACGATCGCGACGACCCACTGGCTGTCGTCGCCAGCCGGGGGAGGGTTGCCGCCCGAGAAGACGCCGTCCGGGCCGAAGCTGAACAGCCCCAAACCGAAGAACGGCGTCGTGGCCGTACCTTGCGGCACCCAAATGTCGATGTGGATGTGGGTCATGTTGGTCGCGTCGATCAGCTGCGTTGCGAACTCGATCACGGCGACGTCCAGCTGCGTCGGGATGTTGTACACCTTCACGTCGTCGCCCGCAATCTTGAGGTCGGACACGTCGGCGGTGTCCCACTCGGGCGAGAAGCTGTCTACGGGGCGGTTGGTGTACACGTTGCTGAAGATCGATATCACGTCCGCCGCGGGAATCGTCGGCCTGGGTGCGGCGTCCGACGGCGGGTCGAGCGCGTTGATCGTGAACCGGCCGGCGACGATCACGGTATCGAGCTTCGCGGTTATCTCGGCGGTACCCCCGCCCACCACGTGAATGACTCCCTCACCCGGTATCGCCACGTCCTCGTTCGACGACTCGAGGGTGAAGTACCCCGCCTGGTGGGTGACGATCACGGTGACGCCACTGACATCGAGCGCCGTCGACGTTCCCTCGACGGCCAAGGGCACTCCGGCAATCGCGCTGACGTCGCCCTGACGCATGATCGGCCGGGGGTTCGATATGTTGGCCACGTTCGTGAACTCGACCTCATCGAACCAGACGTCGTAACCCTCCCCGACCTGGTCTGCCTCGGCGAAGAAGAACAGTCCCCTCTCGGGCACCAGTTTGCCGGTACGTGGAATGGGGAGGATGTAGCGCTGCCAGTAAGTTTTCAGCGGAATGCCACTGACACCGCCCATGTACTTTGATGTCCCCGTATTATCGTTGCCGTAGCCAGCGCCGTCGAGCAGGGCGCTCCTGCTGGCCTTCGCCCAGAACGTGACCGCGTTGTACTGCGACAGGTCCCGAGGCGCATTGGACGTGATGGCGCCGCCGGCGTAGCCGCCCGATGGATCCCCCTGATCCGGGACGCTGATCTTGATGGACGCGTCGCTCCGGTAACCCTCCTCGGTATCGATATCCAAGGCGTCGAGCTTCGAACCCGCGAACGCCGCAAAGTCGATGCCGATGAACTCGTCCTGGAACACGACGGGGTCGGTGTTGAACGGCGCGGGGCCGAGTCCGGCGGTGTCGCGCTCGCAGCCGGCGATCGTCAGCAGGGCCGCGGCGAGGGCCAACAGTAGCGCGTCACTCGTGCGGTATCTCATAGTTGTATCTCCAGATTCAATAATCGTATACGCGCCCGGGGGGAGTCAAGTCTGTTCGGAACCGCGGAGCCGAGTCATCCCTTGAATTGCGGCCCTGAGTCTATAATGATAGATACTCCTGCCGATCCCCGGCGGGCGAACCGGAAGTCACAAACGGGAGCATTCTTTCAAGTGGCAATACGACTGGGGCTGCCCCGGATACCGGAACCGTCGTCATCCGTCGCCGGCGGCCTGACCGAGTGGCGCGGCCACACCTACTATCGAATCACCGGGTACGACCTGATGGATCCGTTCCTGATTAGCGTGGTCAGCCACTCGGATCTGTGGATGTACGCGTCGTCTCGTGGCGGTCTGGCCGCCGGGCGACGGGATTCGTCGCATTCCCTTTTCCCGTACGAGACCGTGGACAAGCTTCACGCGTCGCAGACTCACACCGGACCCACCACCGTCGTGCGCTGCGAGCAGGACGAGAACACCTACGTGTGGGAGCCGTTCAGCGTCGATGGGCGGATGCGCTACGAGGTGGAGCGTGCGCTGTACAAGCACACGCTGGGGTGCGAGCTCTGGTTCGAGGAACACAACCTCACGCTGGGTCTCAGGTTTCGGTACGGTTGGCGCCCGAGCTCATGCTTCGGTTGGGTGCGGACATGCGAGCTCGAGAACACGGCGGGGCGCGGGCTGAGGGTTGAGGTGCTCGACGGCGTCCAGAATCTGCTCCCCGCGGGCGTCGGGCAGGGGCTGCAGGATTCCGCGAGTTGTCTTGTGGACGCGTACAAGAGCGCCGAATGCGACCCGGCGTCCGGACTGGCGCTCTACAGACTGACGGCCAACATCATCGACCGCGCCATCGCCAGCGAGGCACTGGGTACCACGGTGGCGTGGAGGAGCGGCTTCGACAACGCGGATACGTTACTCGATGGCACGTGTCGAGAGGACTTCATCCGGGGTCGTGGCGTCTCCCCAGACAGCGAGTTCAACGGCCGGCGGGGCGCCTACCTGTTGAACGGCGCGTTCGAACTGGGTCCCGATGCGAACAAGCGGTGGCACATGGTTTTCGACTCGCCAGTGGACCACGTGGGCCTCGCACGACTGCGCCAGAGGAACCCGGCAAGCACGGGTGCGGCCATCGAGAACGACATTCGCGAAGGCCATGAGACGCTTTACCGTCTGCTCGCGGGGTCCGACGCGCTGCAGCTGACTGGCGACGAGCTCGCCTCGGCCCACCACATCTCCAACGTGCTCTACAACGTTGCCCGCGGCGGGACCCCGTCCGACCACTACCAGGTGGAGCGGGACGACCTCGCCAACTTCCTAGCAACCAGGAACCGGCCGGTAGCCCGCCGGCATGCGGGCTGGCTGCGCGATCTACCGGAACGGGTGCCCCACATGGAGTTGCTTGGCAGAGCGGACGCCGTCGGAGACCCGGACCTGCTTCGCCTCTGCTACGAGTATCTGCCGCTTGTTTTCTCGCGGCGTCACGGCGACCCGTCCCGCCCGTGGAACCAATTTGCCATCGTGATGGAGAACCCGGACGGCTCTACGTCCTATTCGTACCAGGGGAACTGGCGCGACATCTACCAGAACTGGGAGGCGCTCGCGCGGAGCTATCCCGAGCTACTCGAGCCGATGATCGCGAAGTTCGTCAACGCCACCACGGTGGACGGTTTCAACCCGTACCGTATCACCCGCGACGGGATAGACTGGGAGATCAGCGATCCCAACGACCCGTGGAGCTCGATCGGCTACTGGGGAGACCACCAGATCGTCTACCTGCTGAAGCTGCTCGAAGCATCGATCGCGCACCACCCAGGCAGACTCAACGAGCTGCTCGAGCGAGACTTGTTCAGCTACGCCGACGTCCCTTACGACATCAAACCCTACCCCGACGTCGTCGCCGACCCGCAGAACACAATCGACTTCAACCAGTCCAGGCAACGGAACACCGAGGCCCGCGTCGAGCAGATCGGCACGGACGGCAGGTTGGTACACGACGGCGGCGGGGTGCTCCTCGTCAACTTTGCCGAGAAACTGCTTGTACCCATCCTCTCCAAGATGTCCAACCTCGTGCCCGGCGGCGGCATCTGGATGAACACGATGCGGCCGGAGTGGAACGACGCCAACAACGCGCTGGTGGGCAACGGGGTGTCCGTGGTAACGGCCTGTTACCTGTACCGGCACCTAGGAGTCTGCGCGGACCTGCTGGACGCTGGACCGCCACACGTGAGCGTGTCCGCGCCTGTGGCGCGCTGGCTGCAGTCGATCGGCGTCGTCATTGCCGCGCACAGCGGCGCGACCAACGATGGCCGCGCCGGGCGAGCGTTCATGGACGACGCCGGCCGCGCCTTCTCCGACTACCGCAGTGTTTACACCGATGGTATGGGAGAACGCAAGGACTTGGAGACGCCCCGCGTGGTGGCCGTGCTACGCGCCGCCCGCGAGCTGATCGCAGAGACCATCCGAGCGAATCGGCGGGACGACGGTTTGTATCACGCCTACAACGTCCTGCACCTCGCGGACGATACCGCTTCCATTGGGCGGCTCCCGCTCATGCTGGAGGGCCAGGTGGCGGCGCTGAGCAGCGGGCTGCTCGCTCCGTCGGAGGCGGTGTCAATGCTGCGGGCGCTCCGCGCGAGCAACCTGTACAGCGAAGACCAGCACTCCTACCTTCTCTACCCGGTCAAGGAACTGCCGGACTTTGCCGACAAGAACCGCGTGCCGGAATCCATCCTCGGCGACGCGCCGCGCCTGAAGCAGATGCTCGACGACGGCGATCACTCCGTGGTAGCGCGCGACGCCGCCGGACAGCTTCGCTTCCATGCCGACCTGCACAACGCGGACGCGCTACGGCAGCGGCTCGCAGGGTTCCCGAACGCGGAGGTCGCGGCGGTACTTGCCGCGTACGAGAGCGTGTTCAATCACAAGTCGTTCACCGGGCGGTCGGGAACGATGTACGGCTACGAGGGGATCGGCTGCATCTACTGGCACATGGTGGCAAAGCTGCTGCTCGCCGCGCAGGCGGTCTTCGAGACCGCGCAGGAAGCGGGCGAGGACGGCGCGGTCGTCGAGGCGCTGCGCGCCCACTACTACGACATTCGCGCCGGCTTGGGATTCATGAAAACGCCCGCCGAGTTCGGCGCGTTCCCGTTGGACCCGTACTCGCACACGCCGGGCTTCGCGGGCGCCAAGCAACCGGGAATGACGGGTCAGGTGAAAGAAGCGATCCTGGCGCGGTGGGGTGAGCTGGGTGTCTACGTGGACAACGGGGTTATAACGTTCAACCCAGTCCTGCTTCGCGACGACGAGTACCTGGCCGACGACGCGCGGTTCTCATATGTGGACGCCGGCGGGAAGGAGCAATCGCTCGACCTTGCCGCCGGCTCGCTCGCGTTCACGTTTTGCCAGGTACCCATCGTGTACACCCGCGGGGGCGACGCGTCGATTTCGGTGCGCTATGCCGACGGCCGGCACGAGCTCATCGCCGGCAATTCGCTCGCCGCGGAGGTGTCGGCGCTGGTGTTCGCCCGTTCCGCCGTCGTAGAGCGCGTCGACGTCCACGTACCCGCCTGACGCGGCGCCTACTTGCCGAACATTATGCCGGGCGATGTCGCCGTCAACCTGAGCAAGCACGGGGCGCGTTGACGGTACTGTAAACCTACGCGGGTGCAGCACCCGCTTGGCCTCTTCGGCGCTCGAGTTCCTGGCGAACCTCGTGCGCGCGCTCCTCCGTAATTGGGTACGCCGCCACTGCCCAAATCGCGATGGCAGAAGCGATAATGGGGACCACGATGTCGAAGAGACGCATGAGGAATATCGCACGTCCCGTTTGATTCCCCTCCAGCTCGACGTCGAAGCCGGTCGCGTTCAACAAGTACCCGCCGCCGAGCAATGCCGCGGACATCCCCAGCTTCACCACCCACCAGAATATGGAGCCGAACATGCCCTCGCGCCGCTGGTGCGTTTTGAGTTCGTCCACGTCGACGACGTCGGCGACCATCGACGGCATCAGCGTGAACAATCCTCCGAGGCCGAACGCGAGCAGCGGTGCCGGCAGGACGACCAGGATCGGTATGTCCGGATTGTAGCATACCCATTTGAGGGCGTAGCCAATCATAGAGAGTCCGGTCGATACGAAGAACGCACGCCTCTTGCCGATTCTTGTCCCCAGCCACGTTACGAGGATGATCACCAGGAACGTGGAAACCGCGCTCACCGTGCCGGCATAGCCTGCATACTCGGCGCCCAAGTTCTGGTCGCCGCCGGTCACGTAGTAAATGATCACGTAGAACTGAAACGACGAGATCAGAATGAACCCGTTGAAGACGAGGAACGTGGCCAGGCACAGTTTGAGGAACGGCTTGGACGCGACCGTGACCCCGAAGCCCTTGAAGAAGCTGACCGTGTTGCGAAGGATGGCGCCACGCATCGACTCGCGTACGCTTTCGATCTCGGCCTCGGCAACTTCCTTGAGGCGTTCGCGCAGGAGAACCGCTGGTAGCACGCCGAACGCGATCGCAACCACCGCAACCACGATCGATAGACCCGCCGCCCCCTTGACCTGGTTCTCGAAGAGCTTCTCGGACGTCATGATCCACAGAAACCACGGGGACACGACATACGCCAACTGACCGATGAAGTTCTGCACGCCCATCAGGCGCGTCCGCTCGTGGTAGTCGGGCGTGAGCTCGTACCCCAACGCCACCCATGGCGTCGCGAACACTGTGTATCCCATGTAAAACAGAATGGAACCGATGAGGAAGTACGTGAAGTAGAAGGTCTGGCTGCGACCCTCGGGCAGTTGCCACAGGAGCGCAAATATGACGCCGGCGGCGATTGCTCCCCAAAAGATGTACGGCCGTCTCCTACCCCACCGCGTCTTGGTATGGTCAGAGATGAAGCCCATCATCGGGTCGGTCAGCGCGTCGGTCAGCCGCGGCAAAGCCCCCAGTAACCCAACCACGGCAGGGTTCATTCCCAGACCCAGGTTGAGCACGATCATCATCCCACCGCTGGCCGCTGCCAGCAGGTTGTTGACGAAGGCGCCGGCGCCGTAAGCGAGCTTGTGTCTGAACGGGATGCGGTCCTCGGGTGCGGTCGCGTAGTGCGGCGTCTGACTCATGCTGCCTCCCGGCGGTCTCGAAAAGGGTGGATCCGCTGGATCCAGGCCGTTGGCGGTGCCAGTAAGATCTTGAGATACAGCATGGTATACCACCTGAGCGAGCTACAGCGCAAGTCGGGTCGCCTCGGCAAGAGTGGAAACCGTCCAAGAGAAATGGCATACTGGACCTAACGATCGCTCAATGTGAAGAAAGCCCGTGCCCGACAGGCCTCGAGAATCGTAGAGGACGTCTTCGCACACACGACCGAACAAACGTAGCAAAGAGGATATGAAAATGGAGTATCGCTTTCTCGGTTCATCCGGACTGAAAGTGTCTGCGTTGTCACTAGGGGCATGGGTAACCTACGGATCCCAGGTCGGCGAAGACGTCGCGTATGAGTGCATGACTGCCGCATACGACCACGGCGTGAACTTTTTCGACAACGCGGAGGCTTATGCCTCGGGTGAAGCCGAAGTCGTAATGGGTAAAGTGATTCGACGCGCCGGCTGGATACGCTCCGACCTGGTGGTATCCACCAAGATCTTCTGGGGTGGAGAAGGCCCCAACGACCGGGGTCTGTCGCGCAAGCACATCGTCGAAGGCGTGAATGCGTCGCTGGCGCGATTGCGGCTCGACTACGTCGATCTCGTATTCTGCCATAGACCGGATCCAGACACGCCTATCGAGGAGACGGTGCGCGCGATGAATTGGGTGATCGACCAGGGCAAGGCGTTCTACTGGGGGACCAGTGAGTGGAGTGCCGACCAGATCATGGAGGCCACCATGGTAGCCCAGCGCGAGCACCTCATTGGACCCCAGATGGAGCAACCGCAGTACAACATGTTCCATCGCGACCGCGTTGAGAGGGAGTACGCGCGCCTCTATGACGAGATCAGCCTCGGCACAACGGTCTGGAGCCCGTTGGCCAGCGGTCTTCTCACTGGCAAGTACGACGACGGCCTGCCCCGGAACACGCGCGCCAGTCAGCCGGGGATGGAGTGGCTGCGAGAGCTGCTCGTCGGAGAAGCAGCCAACGAGAATCGCGCAAAAGTGCTCAAGCTCAAAGATGTTGCGGCGGATATCGGTTGCACCCGATCGCAGCTCGCGTTGGCGTGGTGCCTCACCAACCCCAACGTCAGCACGGTTATCACGGGGGCTTCCCGGGCTGAGCAAGTGAACGAGAACATGGAGGCGCTGAACATCGTCGCAAAGCTCACCCCCGATGTCATGGAGCGGATCGAAGAGATCCTGCAGAACAAGCCAGCGGAAACCCTCGACTATCGATGACCCGATCGCGCCAGCTCGCGCGGCATTACCTGACACTGGCCTGATTCGGCCGCCGAACTTTTGGACTTGCGCAATCGAGGAATATCGGATAGAATACCATATTGTTTGGATAACTAACTGTGACGGACCGTCAAAGCACGTACCTGCGGCCGCGGTGGTACCGACGCCGAGGAGCTTGGTGGGCGGCTCTGGTTCCGATCACATTTTGATGTCAACACCCAGTTCACCACACCCTGGAGGTATGTCACATGACGAAACTGGGAATTGTTGTTCTCATTGCGCTTCCTCTGTTTCTCCTCGTCACCGTTGGCTCGGCCTCGGCAGTCAATCTGCTGGTCAACCCCGGTTTCGAGTTACCGGCCGTCACGCCTCCCGCTGTCGATTATTACGGCGCCGGTGCTGGCTGGACGCCCTTTAACAACTGCTACACCGTCAGTTCCGCCATCGGCATTACGCCGAACTCGGGGAATCAATGCCTCAAGCTGTACGGTGGCTGCTGCAGCGGCGCGTTTCAGCAGTTTCCGGCCATCCCAGGCGAGACCTGGAACGGCGGCGTCTGGATGCTGAACTCCAGCATCGACCTGATGGCGGGCGGCCAGACGGGCGCCATAAACATCGAGTGGATTCAAGCGGACGGAAACACGCAGTCCACCATTGTTCCATTCATCAGTAATGGGACGTTTACCGCGGCCACCGCGCCGGTCGACACCTGGACCCTGCAAACGATTACTGGCGTTGCTCCGGCGGATGCCGCGTTTGCTCGGTTGGTCGTGATCACGGGTGATTTTCAACCCGGCGGTGCTGGTGGAGCTCCGTTCTTCGACGATGCGTTCTTCGAGCTTTTGGTCCCCGTCCCCGTCGAAGAAAGCACCTGGGGCAACATCAAGTCGCTCTATCGCTAGTCGATGGAGGGCATCTGGGGCCTCGATCGATAACTCACTCAGCGTCATGACAGAAAACGCCGCCTCCACTTCGGGGGCGGCGTTTCTGGCTGTTTGTATTAACCGACAATATTCTGTGGTTGCCACGACCCCGTAGTGTCCGAAAATACGATCGACGCCGCCTGGCTCACGCGGCCCTCCTATAATAGTACTTGAGGAGCCCGCCCAGTCGCTCACGGGTCTCAACGATCCCCGCGTTCTCAGGCCCCGTTCCGCTGATCAGTATATTCCCGATCCCCTGATGAGTGCGCTCCTCATGGTAGTGCGCCGCGTACTCGGCGATTGCTCGGACAAGGGATTCTCGCCCCAGGAAGATCATCTGATCTAGACACTCAGACTTGATCGACCTCACGAACCGTTCCGCGTACGCGTTCATGTTCGGTGCTAGGAACGACGTGAGCAGAATTTCGATGCCCGAACCCTCTAGGATCGATTTGAACTTCCGCGAGAACTTCGCGTCGCGATCGACGATCAGGAAGCGCTTCCCATTCAGGAAGCCCTCCTCGCAGTCCTTCTGATTTCGGGCGACCTGCTCCATCCAGGCCGACGTCGGGTTCGCCGTCGTACCGATGACGTGAACGCGCCGCGTGGTGATGTCGATCACAAATAGCGTGAAGTACCTGACCAACCCGTGAGCCGTCCACACCTCGGTCGTGAAGAAGTCAGCGGCGGCGATCAGATGTGCGTGTGATCGCACGAACGTTCGCCAGCTCATGGGTCGATCGGGAGAGGGTTTGATTCCATGCTCCTTCAGCACCTTGGCGATTGTGCTGCGAGCAACCCGATGATCCAGGTGTTTCAGCGCTCCTTGGATCCGGGCGTAGCCCCAGCTCGGATTCTCCCCCGCCATCCGAACTATCAGGCCACGGATCTCCTTCATCACGCCGGGACGGCCGACTCGCTTGCGAGGATACGTCCACTTAGCGGCGATGAGTCTGCGGTGCCAGGCGAGGATTGTGTCCGGTGTCACGATCGTGGCGATTTGTCGCAAGGTCTTGCGCCCGAGCGGCTTGCCTTTCGCCCCCAGCCGACGACGGTGATCATCAGTGAAGCGCAGGCGGTTCCCGCCCGACTCGAGCTGCTTTTTGAGGATTCGGTTCTCTTCGACTAGGTAGGTGATGACAGCGGACTGCTTGCGGCCGACCCATCCGGCAAACGTGGCCAGCAGGAGCTGCAATTGGATGTTTTCAAGCATTCAGGGAGTGTGTCAGACGATCCGTAACTGACTCCGTGGGAGGTCGTTCGAGTTTCGGATACTACGGGGTCGCACTTGACGGAAAGGAGGATCATAGGCAACCGCTTCGAGTGATGTTTGAGCATCGGGCCTTGCTGTCAGGTCACCGCCGCTAAATCGACTGCAGACGCCTCTGCCGATCACCTGGCGAGACCTTCTAATCCTCCTTCGGCACGTCGCCGCCACGGGCGCATCACTCTCGCCCCGGACATCGGCTGAATTATTTTACCCTGCGGGGTCAGGG
The DNA here is from genome assembly GCA_029863805.1 of Candidatus Krumholzibacteriia bacterium. GTDB lineage: Bacteria > Krumholzibacteriota > Krumholzibacteriia > WVZY01 > WVZY01 > JAOTUR01. The sequence goes on from JAOTUR010000052.1 coordinate 13,310, forward strand.
TCTGTCCGGTGACTCTGTTGCTCGCGCAGCCGCCCGAGGGTGTGCTCGATCAATCTGGTCAACTTATCCGCGGCACCATCGACGGCTTCGTCCAAGGTCGTGGCCTGGTGAGTGACCGCGATGGGCTGACGGCCTTCGAGGCGGGCTTCCATCATGCAACGCATGGCGTTATAGCCAACCTTCTTGTCGCTGTTCTCGTCACTCAAATGGACATCCACTCGCGTGACGTGTTCGCTGAATCGGCGCAGGGCACTCTCCACTAAGCCACTGACCTGAGCGGCCAGCGCCTCGTGTCCTTCGATGTTACCGTCGGTATTGATTTCGATCTGCATGGTATTCTCCCTTGTGAGTGTGTTTGGTTCAATTGACCTGCCCCCCTAATGGTACCACCTTCCTCCTCGCTCTCGAACCCAATCTACTCACCTCACGCCGTCCTCAACGGGACAAAGTGACAACTCCCATGTTGTCGCTCGCCGAGGACAAAGTAGAGCGGATACGTCGGGTCCAGGGGGCGGTGGCCTGAATGGCTCCCCAGAATGGACGATCTTAGAACTTCTTTTATCTCAAGTATTGCTCGATAATGAAAAACGGGGATGATCTCGATAGGCTAGTTCCGTAAGTAGCCTGTAGCTCTCGGTCTATGCCGATAGAGCTGCTTGATTTGTCTCCTGGTCGTAGCTGTCCGACGACGGTGGTTACCTTGTGGGCTTTTGTTTGTTAGGAGAAGGACATGGGAACAATCGCCAGACACTTCTCCCGCATTGCACGGATCTACGGGAACGTCAGAACAACCGACTTGGAGCCCGTCTTCTTCATACGAGACCGCCTCAAGAGCGCCGGAGAGGTCGTCGCCGCCGACGTTGGGTGCGGCGACGGGCGGTACGGCCTCGAGTTGCTGCAACATTTCGAAAACCTGAGGCATCTCTATTGTGTTGATCCCAACAAGGGAATGCTGAAACAGGTAGAAAGGCACGGGAGAAGGTACGGGCTCAGGAACTTCGAGACGAAGGTTGGTCTGGCCGACGATCTCCCGCTGGGTAACGAGTCTCTGGATTGTGTCTTCTCCCTCAACGCGGTTCACCTCTTCGACTTGCGAAGATTCCTAGTCGAGTCCGTAAGGGTCCTCCGTGAAGGCGGCACGCTCTTCGTTTACACGCGCACGAAGTCACAGAACGCCCAAAGTATCTGGGGAAGATATTTCCCGAAGTTCAGAGAAAAAGAAACTCGGCTCTACGATATGGAGGAGCTGAAGGCCACCATCCGCAACGCCTACGGATTGGCGCTCGAAGAGGTGAAGCTCTTCGAGTACCAAAGGAATACGTCGCTAGCTCGACTCAGAGCGCAGGCGAAGGATCATCACTATTCAACGTTTCACTTCTATGCCAAGGAGGAATTCAAGACGGCCCTCCGGCGATTCACGGAGATACTGAAGAATCGATTCGAGGATTCAGAGAATATACCTTGGACAGATGGAAACGTGCTGCTAGTTGCTAGGAAAGTGTGAGAAGCCCTCCCCGGGTAGGACTCGAACTCCGCTCATGCGTCGAGCCGCATTTTCCCGAGGAGCTCTGCGTACCTTGGATCCGGGCGAAGCACGTCGATGGCGGGGTGGACTTTGAGAGTCTCCAGCCAGTGGTCGTGGGCATCGAAGGCCTTGTTCAGCCACTCGAACGCCTCGCCAATCTGCCCCAGACCGGCGTGGACGAGCGCGACACAAAACGGCGACACGTATCGTTCACGCGATAGTGCTCTCAAAGTCTTGAGTGTAGCGCGAGCCTTGTCGACCTCACCGGAGAAGGCGTAGACCGCACCCAGCTGGGCGACGTGGTGGGGATCGTCCTTGCCGGACAAGTCCAGGGCCCGCTTTGCGGCCTTTATCGCTTCGCCATACTCTTGATCCTGGAGATGGACGAACGCGAGGAAGAAGTGGGCGACGGCGAAGTCGGCATCCATTTCCAGGGCTTTGCGCAGCTGCGTCGCTGCGCGCTCGTATTCACGGGCGTAGTAGAGTACCTGGCCGAGATCGCAGTTGATGATGATCGATAACGGATCCAGCTCCACCGCGCGTTCCGCGTGGGCAATGGCCTCTCTGTGTCTTCCCCGGTAGGAGAGGTACTCGGCATACCATTGGCGCGCGGTCGCATATCCCGGGTTGAGCTCGATGGCGCGTTTGTATCCCGCCTCTGCACATTCCCAACTCCAATCGTAATTCGCGCAAATCCAACCGCTGGTCGCGTGAGCCTCGGCGAGCCTCTCGTCGAGCTCCATGGCTTTGCGCGCGGCGGTCCGGGCTTTTGGAAAGGCCTCTTCGGGCGCCAGATGGTCGTACCACCCCAACAGATCGTAACTGTCCGCGACGCCAACGTAGGCAAGCGCATACGACGGGTCCTGTTCGATGGCCTGTTGGAAATACCCGAGACCCTTTCGATAGCCCTCTTCGGTCCGTTTGTTCCAGAAGAACCGGCCTTTCCAGTAGAGGCTAAACGCTTCCGGATCGACCGTGTGGCGTTTGGCGAGGGCCGCCATGTCGTCGCCCAGCAAAGTCACTTTGAGCTGTTCGACGATGGCGAGCTGGATCTCGTCCTGAATCGCAAAAATATCCTCCATTTCCCGATCGTACTTTTGCGACCAAAGCTCGTAGCCAGTCTCTGCGTTCGTCAGGTTGACGGCGATCCGCAGGCGGTCGCCCGCTTTGCGCACGCTACCGTCGAGGAGCGTCTCGACGCCCAGCTTGCGGCCGATCACAGGAGCAGCCACGTCTTTCCCCTTGAAGGAAAAGGCCGATGTGCGCGCAACGACCCGTAAGCCTTCGACGCGGGTGAGCGCGCTCGTAATCTCCTCGGCGAGTCCGTCGCAAAAATACTCCTGGTCACCCTCGGGGCTCATGTCGGCGAAGGGGAGGACTGCGATGGATGGTCTAGCCAGAAGCCCCGGCTTTCGCGCTCCGGTCCCGACGACGTTTCTCGCCGCTGACAAGGCTGCGATCACTTCTTCCATGTCCTGATAACGCGCGTCGCGATCCTTCGCGATCATCTTGTCCACGACGCGCCAGAGTTCCGTTGAGATATCGGGACGACGCTCCACCAGGGGGATAGCGTCTTCGTTCAGGATGGAATAGATGAGTGCCGCTGCGAACTCGCCCCGGAAGGGCAGCTCGCCGGTCAGCATTTCGTACATGACCACGCCCAGCGACCAGATGTCGGTTCTTACATCGACCGTTTCCGCGCGGGCCTGCTCCGGCGACATATAGGCGGGCGAACCGGCGAACTCCCCCCCATACGTCTCGTGGGCCTCCAAAACGCTGGCCAATCCGAAGTCCGTTATCTGCGCCCGGCCGT
>JAOTUR010000053.1 GCA_029863805.1 Candidatus Krumholzibacteriia bacterium
CTTTGAAAAGGGCGACGACATCGTTATCTCGGACAACGTATACGGCGGAACCCACAGGCTGACGGAGATGGTTCTCAGAAGGTTTGGCCTGAGATTCAAGTTCGTGGATACCACGAATCTAGACAACATCCAGCGTGCGCTTACTTCCCGTACTAAGCTTCTCTTTGTCGAAACGCCGACAAACCCAGTGCTGAAGATTACGGATATCGCCGGCGCCTCTGAAATGGCGCACGCTCACGGAGTTCTTCTCGCGGTGGATAACACGTTTATGAGTCCGTATTTTCAAAATCCCCTCGAGCTCGGCGCGGACGTCGTGTTGCATAGCGCGACCAAATTCCTTAATGGCCACAGCGATATGGTGGGCGGCATAGTCGTGGTAAATGACGAGGCACTGGCCGAAAGGCTTCGGTTCCTCCAGAATGCCATCGGTGCGGTGCCCGGCCCCTTTGACTGCTGGTTGGCCCTGCGCGGTACGAAAACGCTCGCCGTGAGAATGAGACAGCATGAGGTAAACGCCCGCCATCTTGCATCGTTCTTGGCCGAACACACTGCGGTCGAGAGAATCTACTACCCTGGTCTGGAACAGCACCCGCAACACGCCCTCCATCAAAAGCAGGCACGTGGATTTGGCGGTATCATCGCGTTTGATCTTGGTTCGTTGGATCGTGCGAAACAAGTGTTGAAGAAGACAAGACTGTTTACACTCGCCGAGAGTCTTGGTGGAGTCGAGAGTTTAATTAGTCATCCGGCAACGATGACGCACGCAACGGTGCCAAAGAAACATCGAGACAATATCGGTGTCACCGAGGGATTGATCCGAATTTCAGTCGGTATCGAAGACGTTGAAGATTTAGAAAGTGATTTGCGCAACGCGCTTGCAGTGTGACGGGATATATTTTCGACGGAAACGTTTCGCATACCACTTGCAAGTTTTCGGGAATTGATATATATTTTTTTTGTTGCTGCCTTTTTCCACCGTGTTTTTCGAACTGACCTGCATTTTGTGCTTGACGTAATCGCAGGAATCTCCTAGCTTTGCACAAGATATTGTATGGATTCCAAGTCCAAGCACAGCATCCTGTGTCTCCCCATCGAGCTGGTTGCTGATTGATCAGCGCTAAACCATGAGGAGCGTGGTCATGTCGAAGCAGGAGAAAGCGACGGTTCTTCGGAAAGAGAAGGAATACGTTAAGTTTGTGCAGCTGTTGAGACGTGCGGAGAGAGAAGGGAGATTGGACGGGACTTTCGAGTGCACACTCTGTGGGATGAAGTTCGCGACTGTTGCTGAAGCCAAGTCTTGTTGCAAGGTCCCGATCTCGTGAGTCTCAGGTGATGGTTATGCCGGACACAGAAACGAGAACAATCAACCAGTATTGCTCGGTTTGCAAGGACCATTTCGATATGGAAGTGGTCAAGCAAGGCAGTGGAAAAGGAGTGGTCTGGTTGAAATGCCCCGGTTGCCAGGGATTCCTCCCTTATATGCAGGTGGAGGCCGAAGAAGCTGCGCAAGCGGGCAAAGGGGACCAGGACACACCGGAAATTGCGTTGGAAGACCTCGATGTCGAGAACGCAAAGGAGTACTCGGAAGACTTAACCTACGAAATCGGTGAGATCTTGCACCATCGGTCTTGGAACGATTATGGAAAGGTCGTTTCCAAAGATCACTTGCCGGGCAACAGAAACACGATCTGGGTCCAGTTCCTTCGGCAGGGCAAGATTCAGCTTCTCGAGGGAGTAAAGTAAAAGATCCAGCCCCCACTCCTTGTTCGACGCTTAGGCGGAGCCGTCACTGTGTATTCGCCTGCGCGTTTCTCTTCGTGTTAGCCCCCCGACATGCCTGCACGACGGGTATCTATCAGGATTATCATCGTTTTGCCTCGTTTTTGATTGCGCCACCGAGGACCTCGTTGGCAGGCAGTGGGGTGATAATAGATGCCCCGGGTGATGAGGCTGCCATATATACACTAAGCGCTCAGCTGCCGTTCAAAAACGTGTTCCTACAGCCAGAACTCCCATATATATCACGTGTCACGGGTGACGATATCGAAAACGCCTTCGGCGATCTCACGCTGCGCGTGAGAGTCAGGGCATGGGGGACCAGACATGGGGTCGTGCATCTTTTGTCGGGCTTACGGATCGGAGGGGGGCCATTCCTGGAATCGGACGCGAGTTTGTTTCCCTACGCGACTGGCAGTATGGACCTGGAGATAGGTGTCGCGTACGTAGATACGATCACATCGATCACGTGGTGGGTCTCATCGCTTGCCACATATCCGAAACGGGTCGACGACGTGCTCGGGCAAGCTGGTCTCTACGAAAATTACGTCACCATCGGCACCGGTTTGGTGCTGCCGCTGCAAAGCAAGTTTGATCTTCAATTTGCCGCCTTCGGTTATCTCTCGCGTGGTCAGCCCGCACGGGAAATCTATTTCGCCGATTTGTGCTGGAAGTACTCTAGTTTGATCGGTTTCTGCGGATTTGCACAGGTGGAAGGCGGGTCCAGGGGCGCACGGGCGATGGACTTCTCGGTGGGGCTAGGGACGCGGCTGACTTTCTAGTTCTTTACCGGCCCGGACAGAATCTCGATCGACCGTGGTTGCACCTCTAGTAGACCACTTGCAGATTGCTCTGTCTGCCGCACCCCAACAGGCATGTGGATGCCATTCCCCCGGATATCTTGCGGGGGCATACGAGACCCTATCCCGACTCACACTTCCGCCGCAGAGACCGTGTTTGCCCTATACGAACAGGCTTTTCCATGGCACGGACTTTGCCCACCCGTATTCGAGCAACACCCTTTTGATTGGTTAGAATTCAGCGGTGCTTAGCGACAGGTTCCTTTGTCGATTGGGAACCGGGGTGGACAGCGAATGAAGAGCGTTTTCTTTGTCGATGACGACGGGCTTTTGCGCGAAATACTCGCGCGCGCCCTCGAAAAGCAAAATTACCGCGTTACATTATTTGACTCGCCGCGGAAGCTGCTTCTGGAGCTAGATTCGACGTGTCCCGACATCCTGATCTCCGATTTGCAAATGCCGAAGATGAGTGGTTTCGAGCTGATCGAGAGCATCCGAAGCTCGGGTTTTACGTTTCCGATTATCGTGGTCTCGGGACATATCACCCGAGAAATCGAGCAGCGGGTCAGGCAACTCGGGGTGAGTCACGTGCTGGCCAAGCCGATCAAGGACTTTTCGAAGCTCGCGTCACTGATCGATCGGGCTTTAGGATCCTTTAGAAAAACCACAGAGAGCGGCAGCCTGGACGATCTGAGACTGAGTCTTTTGACCAGTCTATCGCACGAGCTACGAACGCCGCTGACCGCGATCAAGATCGCGTTGGATGGACTGGGTGCCGAGCCGTCCGCCATCGCTCCCCGGGTGTACGGACAGCTCATTGCCATCAGCCGGCGTAACGTCGATCGCATTATCGATGTGGTCGAGGGCCAGCTGGAGCTGTTGCAAATCGCCGCAGGTGGGGTATCGATGGCCAGGCGTCTGGCAGGTGTTGTGGAGATCATCGAAAACGCTGCGCGTGCGTGCAACGGCGGGCGGTCGCAATCCATTGCCATACAAAGTATTGGGGCAGGCGAAGGGCTGTTTCTGTTCACCGATCCAGAGCGCCTACAACTAGTCATCAAACACATAATCGATAGCGCACCCGGCGACGTTACGATTGAGACCCATGTTGACACCGCAGGCGAATCGCGTGTTGTTCTCGATTTTGCCAATACAGACATCTTCGGTGGATCGGCGGCAGAGGCTTATCTTGGGCTTTGTGGTGGCAATGACCATTCGCCCGAGGCGCATAGCGGTCATGATCTTGTATATCGGGCCTGTCGGCGTCTCGTCGAAGCCCTGGGAGGTCGAATCACGTTCCTGCAGGATGGAGGAATAGAGAGGGTTCGCCTGCAGTTACCGGTTTTTCCGGATTTTGACCAGAGGGCTGACCTCGTGGCTCCCGTGACACAACTGCACAGAATGGCCATGCTTAGGGGCAGAAGTGTCAGACTCGTCAAATGCAGGGTGCGGCGTGACCCCACGCATGCAGACGGTTTTGATGCCGGTGAGGATCATTTTCTACGGCTCTGCCTGTCGAGTCTGTCTGCAGAGGAAGTCGCGGTCCGGTGTCGGGACCGGGGGACTTACTATCTCGCTCTGATCGAGCGAAACCGTGACGAGATGGCCAAAATCATCCGTGACCTGCGGGGACTCGTGTCGGAACGGGGGGGCGCAGATCGAATCGAAACCACCATCCACGAATCACCACCGCTCGAGGCGGCTGGCCTGGAGCGACTACTTGTGGAGCTAGAGACGATCAAATAACTCAGCCTTGTTTCTCCAACATCGATCTCATTTTTGACTGCCGTTTTTTCAAGATGCTCTTCGAGGTGACTGTGTCAACGCGTTCGGGGAGCTCCAGGAGGATAAGGCTAAGCGGTGTGTCAATCGTGGTTTCCCTCGAGGTGACACCGTCTCTGAACACGAAAAAGCCGTCCTGTGCTTCCCTTATCAACAGCTGCAGTGCGCCGCGCCCTCGGACACCGCGGCTGCTGCAATGGTAAATCTCTCCGCTATCGAAATAAATTCTACCCTTGACCGAATCAGCGGAGAGCGATAGAACGCCAGTGCGTTGGTGCGTGTTGACCAGGGCCAGCACCTCCTGAATGCTGAAGTGTCCCAGCCGACCGGCGAGCGACTGACGGGGCGAGAAGCCCCGGATGAGTACGTGTGTAAGTGGGGAATAGAGGATGAGGATAATAAGCAGCAGCGAAAGCACAGCGACGTAGTGTTTCTTTAGAACGGGATATACGACGAGTATGGCCACACCAGTCGCACTCGCTATCCGGGTTACCACATCCCACCCTTTTCCGAAATACTTACCAAAAGCCGTGAGCGGCTTACGGTCGGCTCGCTGGGTATCGGTCAGAGCCAAGAATTGTTCTTTGGCCCAAGCGTGATCGGGCTCCAGCTCCAGAATGCGGCCGATTATCTGTAGGGCATCTTCTTGATCCGCGGGATCGCCACCCCTAAGCGCGCTCTGTGCCTCTGCGATGAGACTTCCCATCTGTGTCCCGTGAATGAGGGCCGTTGCCTCTTGCTTCAGGTCGTAGTAATGCTGTTCTCTCCTCAAGTTCAGTGCACGATCGACCTCGGTGAGGGCAGCTTGTGGTCGACCCAGTCTGAGGTGGCAAAACGCCTTCTTGTAGTTCAGATCGGCGTTCTCAGGCTGCGTGGTTAGCAAGATCGATAGCTTTGGCAAAGCTGTTTCGTAGTCTCCCTTGTCCAGGAGCAGATCCACCTCGGCTTCGAGGGTCCTCGAGAGCTTCTTCGCAATGTGCGCGTTTCGATCGATGATTTCTTCGTCGTACGGACGGATAACGAGTGCTCGTGTCAAGAGTCCTCGTGCATACTGAAGCTGCCCCCTGGCCTCGTAGATCACGGCGAGCTCCAGCATGGCGGATAGATTCTCCGGTTCGCGGACGAGGATACTCTTATAGAGCATCTCGGCGATTTCGTACCGGTCGGCGATGAACATCTCTCTCGCACTCTCCAGCAGTTGTACGGTCGATGCGTTGCGATCGAAGCCGATTTGGGGATTGTCGTTCGCGGGAGGATCATCGGTGCTCTGAGGGTTGGGCCGGGCATACACGGCGTCGACGCCCGGGCCGGTGACAGCGGGGCTGGCCAGGCTGAGAACTAACAGACTTATTGCCAAGGGCTTCTGAAAGCGTGCGTTCATGACGCCATGGTGCAATCGCAACATCTATACCATCGTCGCACAAAAACGCACTGCCGTAAGGCGTTGTCAAATAATAATTTGATGTTTTTAGCTACTCGGTGATACCGAGCAGTTGCTGCAAAAATGCGAGCCTAGAGACCGAGTTCCGCAGATATCCCGCGCATCGCCTCGATGACGTTCCCGACGTGATCATCGAGCGACACGGCAAGGGCTTCCGCCCCTTGCAGGATGTCATCGCGATTGACAGAGCGAGCGAACGCCTTGTCTTTGAGTTTCTTCCTCACGGACTTGACCTCGACATCGGCGACTTGTTTGGACGGTCTCACCAAAGCGACCGCGGTGACGAGCCCGCACAGTTCGTCCACGGCAAACAGGGTCTTTTCGAGCCTCGTGTCCCTGGGCACGTTGGTATGATTGGCATGGGAGAGGATCGCTTTGACGAACGACTCGTCGTAGCCTCGCGAGCGCAATATCTCGGCCCCCTTGAACGGATGGTCATCGAGAGAGGGGTATTTTTCGTAGTCGAAGTCATGCAGGAGTCCAACCACTCCCCAGAGTTCCTCATCTTCAGCGAACGCCTTGGCATAGAGACGCATGGCGGCCTCAACGGCCAAGGAGTGCTTGATGAGATTTTCGTTTTTGGTAAATTCCCGCAACAGGTCTAAGGCCTCGGCGCGGCTGGGAGCTTTCACACTCATCCTCCGTCTCATGTTACGAATTGATTCCACAACTTGTATCTTCTATATTTAAGGCTGTTTGAGAGCGATTCGTCAACCTTGAACTCGAACCGTCCGTCAAAAACGACAGCCCCTTGATTCCAAGGATAAAATGAGCGAGCACGAAAGTCCAGATTCCAAAAGGAAAAAGGCGCTGGCGGCCGTTGCCCGTCACTTGAAGAACTACAAACGGGGTTTGACGCTCGGCGGGCTGTGCCTGGTCGTCACCAACCTGCTCATGTTGGCCAATCCTTGGATCCTGAAGGTAACGATCGACGGTCTGCAAGCGGGGACCACATCTCGTGAACTGCTCAATTATGCCATCGCCTTTGTGGGTATCACCGTGGCAAGTGGGGTGTTTCGCTTCCTCATGCGGCGCATCATGATTGGTATCTCTCGAAAAATCGAGCTGGACATGCGCGGCGAATACTTTGCTCATCTCGAGAGCTTGAGCCCCTCGTTTTACAACCAGCATCGAACGGGTGATTTAATGGCGCTGGCGACAAACGACCTCAACGCGGTGAGGTCTCTGGTGGGACCCGGTGTCATGTATTCGCTCAATACCGTTGTTGTCTCGGCCATGACGCTGTCCTTGATGATTGTGCTGTCGTGGAGACTGACTGTTGTTGCGCTGCTACCGATGGCCATACTCGCAGTTGGCATGTACCACAGTATGAAACTGATCCACAAGTACTTCGAGAAAGTCCAGGAACGATTTGGGGGGCTCAATTCTCGCGCGCAGGAAAACCTGAGCGGAGTGAGAGTGGTGAGAGCTTATGCGCGCGAGGATTACGAGACCGCAGAGTTCGAGAAGCATAGCCGCATCTATGTCGACGCCAACATGAAACTCTACAGAATCCAGAGCCTGTTGTCTCCACTGTTGACGAGTGTTGCCGGGTTGGGGGGATTATTTATCCTGGCGTATGGTGGCAAGCAGGTCATCGATCAGGCCATCACGCTGGGTACGCTGGTCGCTTTCATCGGTTATATGACGATGTTGGTTTGGCCCATGATAGCGTTGGGCTGGGTGATGAACATCATGGAACGAGGACTCGCGTCGATGGGACGTATCAACGCAATTCTCCATACCAAACCAGAAATCAAAGATGACGTCCGCTCCGACGCGGGGGGTATACCTGTCACGGATTGTTCCCTAAGCTTCGAAAATGTCTCGTTTAGTTATGACGCGTCACAGGACAGAGCCCCAGTTTTGTGCGATATCAGTTTTTCGGTGCGCGATGGTGAAACCGTTGCCATTGTGGGGCCGACAGGTTCCGGAAAGACATCGCTGGTTTCGCTCATACTGAGACTTTATAGGCCACAGACGGGGACCATACTGGTGGGCGGTGTTCCTATCGAGGAGATATCTTTGAGCGATCTAAGAACTGTAGTTGGTCTCATTCCACAGGACATCTTTCTTTTTTCCCAATCCATAGCTGAGAATGTGGCGTTTGGGGTGCCGAGACTCGAAGAGTCCGAGCTGGATCGGCTAAGTCGTGTAGCGGCTATCTATGGTGAGGTTCAGAATTTTCCACACAAATATCAAACGGTAATTGGAGAGCGTGGCATTAACCTGTCGGGAGGGCAAAAACAGCGGATAGCGATTGCCCGAGCGTTGGCGAAGAAACCAGGCATTCTGATTCTGGATGACGCGCTTTCGAGTGTGGACACGGATACCGAAGAAAGAATTCTTCGTTCTCTGCGCGATGAGATGAAACAACGGACTTCGATTCTAATCTCGCATCGAATCTCGACGGTCAGAGAAGCCGATCGAATTCTTGTGCTAAACGAAGGTAAGCTGGTCGAAGCGGGTACCCACCAAGAGTTAATTGCATCTCGGGGGTTGTATGCCGATATGTATGATAAACAACAAATCATGTACAGCCTGGAGAGGAGCTAGTCGTTGGAATACTTCGACGAGGACGAAGTACAGGGTAGGCCCTATGACCGAACACTGATGAGGCGAATACTGGGATACCTCCGCCCGTATCGAGGTATGGTAGTTCTCAGCATCGTGCTGCTTTTGCTGGTGTCGGTTCTGCAGCTGGCACCGCCTTATCTCACAAAAATAGCCATTGACCAGTATCTTTCACCTGCCTCCTCACTCGATATCGACGCCCGCTATTTCGGTTTGCTCAAAATCATTGGTATCTTCGTTCTGGTGCTTCTTCTTGCGTTTGTCATTAGTTATTGTCAGATTTATGTAATGGCGTTCGTTGGACAACGAATTATGTTCGATCTCCGCATGCAGATCTTCAGACACTTACAAAAAAAGGAGGTTTCGTATTTCGACAGGAACCCCGTAGGGCGCTTGATGACTCGCCTAACCAGCGATGTAGAGGTCTTGAACGAGACGTTCACTTCTGGCGTTGTGGCGATATTCCTCGATTTGTTTACCCTTCTTGGCATTATGATCGTTTTGTGCTATTTGAATCTCCGGCTTGCGATCATCACTTTTACGGTTCTCCCTTTTCTCTTTGTGGCCGCGATGATCTTCAGAGCCAGGGTGCATCGCACCTACCGTAGCGTTCGCAAGCGCGTAGCCGCTATCAACGCATTCCTTCAGGAAAATATTACGGGGATGAGTGTGGTTCAGATCTTTAACCGAGAGACGGCTCAGTATGAGAAATTCAGTCACCGTAATAAGAAGCTTTATCAAGCTCATCTCGATACGGTCGTCGCGTACGCGGTCTTTTATCCAGCCATCGAGATCCTCAGCGCCATTGCCATCGCGCTGATAATCTGGTTTGGTGGACGTGGGGTGCTGGCCGGTGCCATGACCTTTGGGGCGCTGGTCGCCTTTATCCAGTATGCGCAGCGGTTCTATCGGCCGATTAGCGATCTGAGCGAAAAATACAATATCCTGCAGGCCGCCATGGCCTCTTCCGAACGTATCTTCGATCTGCTCGACAACGAGCCACGAATCCAAGACAGCCGAAACCCCAAGAAAATACCCACGATTCCGGCCGAGGTGATTTTTGATCACGTGAGTTTTTCGTACAACCCCGGGGAGGAAGTGCTTCACGATGTCAGTTTCAGGGTGGCCCCGGGGGAAAAAGTGGCGATCGTAGGTTACACGGGGGCGGGCAAGACAACTATTATAAACCTGTTGTCGCGATTCTACGACGTAGAGCAGGGAAGGATATTGATTGACGGTGTGGACATTCGTGATTTTTCGCAACGCGATCTTCACCGTTACATCGCCACCGTTCTCCAGGACGTGTTCCTTTTCTCGGGAGACATAGGCCACAATATACATCTCGGTGACCGTGCTATCAGCGATGCGAAGATGATGGAGGTGTCGCGGTATATCAACGCCGACAAATTTATCAACAAGCTACCCTTGCGTTATCAGGAAACGGTAGGAGAGCGGGGACGGACGCTGTCGGTTGGCGAACGCCAGCTGCTATCGTTTGCCCGAGCGTTGGTGTATGAGCCTAAGATTTTGGTGCTCGACGAAGCGACTTCGAGTGTTGACACTGATACCGAATATCTGGTCCAGGATGCCCTCAAGAAGTTCATGTCGGGGCGTACATCGATCGTTATCGCACACCGGCTGTCTACGATTCGCTTTGTCGACCGCATCATCGTCCTGCATAAGGGTGGAATTATCGAGGAGGGAACGCACCAAGAACTCCTGGAACACGGTGGACACTATTCTAAGCTATACGACTTGCAGTACAAGGATCAGGAGAAAGAGATTCAATTTAGGCGTGACGCGGGGTGACGCGTTACTACTTATGAGCTGAGCGAATGCAAGCTATCGAGTTTATCCTTGAGACGCTGGGTCACTTTGTAAAACGCAGTGAAGGGCCGCCGCCAGGCATATCCGCTCATGCTGGGCCCGAGTTTGAACGAGAACTCATGTGGTTGTGCGAATGGCACGCGCTCACTCCCATCGTCCTTGCTTCGCTCGAGCAGCTTGCGCTCCGTCCTCAGGTATCACGCATCACGTTGGAAAGGATGAAGGCTCTAGCCAAGGCTTCTCGCGTTCTGGGCGAAGATCTGCTGGCAACGACGAGGGTGTTGTCAAAATCTTTTGCAGAGCGAAAAATAGAGGCTTTGTTTGTAAACGACGTGGCGCTCCCGCATTCCCTTTACCCATCTGTGCAGCTGAGACCGGTCGAGCGGATCGAAGTCTTGCTAAAGGAGGGGGACTGGTCAGCGGTCATAGACTGTTGTAGTTCTAATGGCTTTCGATTCAGTGACCGGCAGCCGAGATTTCGAGATGGCCGAGAAGCGTTGCGCTATTATCAGTATTTTGCGCCGTGTTGTCTCGAAAATGACAAGGGAGATCAGCTGTATCTTAGATTGCGTCTCCTCGACCTGGGTGCGACCGATGAGGCGGAGGCCACGTGGCAAAGGCAACGTGCTGTGGGCGACGGTCTGTCCGAGGTGCGAAGTATCGGTCTCGAAGATCAGCTGATTCAGTCTTGTTTGACCTACAACATGATGTGCTTTGACAAACTTCTGCACGCAGTAGACATTGGCCTCATTCTGACTCGATTCGGTTCGCAGTTGGAGTGGCCTTACGTGGCAAAGAGGCTTCGGTCCGCCCTGGTGTACCCAGCTGGCTGTTTTACCTTGGGCAATGTGATCCGTTGGCTAAGACTCGATGGGGTGGCCACGGAGCTAGAACCTCCTGGCATTTTGCGAAAAAAGATTTTCGCGCTTCTTTGGCACGCAGATTACGACACCTTCGCAACGCGGCGTCCGGGGAGATTTCACAGAATCAGATTTTGCATGTTGGAGGTAGGGAGTTGGCGTGAAAAACTGAATTTTTGGTGGAGGATAATTGCCCCCAAATCCGAGTGGGTTGCAGCGTTCTTCGGTACCCCCTCGAGGCCGTGGCTAAAGCTCAAGTTTGTTATACTAACGCTTAAAGGCAGGGTTGGTGTTCGAGGCGCGTGATGCTCCAGACACCCAATATTATCGTAGACGCTAGAGGCCTTTTTTGCCCCATGCCCATCATCAAAACGTCGGAAGCGATCTGCTCGCTGGATGGCGGCGCGGTGGTCGAAGTGATAACAGATGATCCCGCCATCGAGTTCGATATGCCGGCGTGGTGCCAGAGCCACGGACATACGATCGAGTCCGTATCGATCGAGGGGAAGGTGTGGCGTTACTTTGTGCGAAAAGGAACCGATCAGGCGCTTGATTAAACGGACAAGAACCATTACGAAAGTCCATGTGTGGTGGACACGGCAGGACGTTTTTGCTAGTTTCTCTGACAACGCGACCAAGATTTCACGCGATGGCGATTCTTGCGTGTTATACAAACGAGTCATGGAGTGGCCCCAAGTAGTTCACGGGAGGTGATACGCCTTGAACAGTGGTAAGAAGATTCGGCTTACGCAGTACGCGGCTTGCGCAGGTTGAGCGTCCAAATACGACGCAGCGGGGCTGCGTGAGATGCTAAAGGTGCTACCACCACAAGTGGATCCCAACCTACTGGTTGGACACCTTGGGGCCGACGATGCAGGTGTATACCGGATCGATGATGAGCGAGCGCTGGTTTTGACGGTCGATTTTTTTACGCCGGTGGTCGATGATCCTTATGACTACGGTCGCGTGGCTGCCGCAAACTCGCTGAGCGATGTGTACGCGATGGGCGGCAAGCCGATCGCAGCCCTCAACATCGCGGCCTTTCCCGAACATGATCTGCCGCTCGAGATCCTTGGCGAGATATTCAAGGGGGGCGCGGCGGTGGCCAAGGACGCGGGTATCGTGATCGTGGGTGGTCACACGGTAAAGGACAAGGAGCTTAAATACGGCTTGTCGGTGGTGGGGATGATTCACCCCGAAAGAATCATCCGCAACTCCGGTGCCAAAGCGGGGGACCAACTCATATTGACCAAGCCGCTTGGCACGGGCGTTCTTTCCACGGCAATGAAAATGGATGCCCTGAACCAGGAGTACTACCGACCGCTAATCAACACGATGACGCAGCTCAATCGGCATGCTGCCGAACAGATGGAGGCGTTTGGGGTTGAGGGGTGCACCGACGTAACCGGCAACGGGTTTTTGGGACATGCATTCGAGCTAGCCGAGGCGAGCAATGTGACTCTGGAGATCGTTGCCGCCGATGTGCCAGCCCTGCCTGGCACCATCGATCTTATCAAGAAGGGTCATCTCACCGCTGGGGGCCACAGCAACAGAGTGTTGATCCAGGGGAATATAGAATGGAACGAGGGGCGAGACGACTCGGTCGACCACTTTCTTCTGGATCCGCAAACCTCGGGTGGGCTTCTCATATCGGTGCGCGCGGATCGTTGCGACGAGCTTTTTGCAACAATAAAAGAGGTTTATAACGATGCGGCGATCGTGGGGCGTGTGACCGAGAGGCGAAACGTATTGCTCAAGGTGACTTGACCGCTGCCGCGGTGTGCCCGGCGAATTTCTACAACACGACGCCCATGCGGTTTTGCATCGGCGGGCGAGGTCTATCTACCCGTGTGGTGCGCGCCTGCTGGCTCGCTTCGAAGAATCTTAGTAAACAGGCATCGCGGCTCACCGCAAAAAGTTCCATCTCATCCGATGGAACCGGTCGTTTGGAGGGGAGCTTCACCGTCCTAGGATTGACGAATCTTCCCCCAACCTTGATCCGATAATCGAGGTGCGGGGCCGTAACCAGACCGGTCGAACCGAGATAACCGATTACCTGGCCCTGTTTCACCCGCGAGCCCCTTCTGATGCCCTTGGCGAATCCTGACAGGTGCAGATAAAAAGTGGTGTAGCGGCTGTTGTGACGGATCTTGACGTATTTGCCGTTCGCCCGGTTTCTTGTGGCCTCGGCCACCGTACCGTCACCCGTCGAGCGAACCGGCGTGCCGCGAGGAGCGACGTAGTCGACACCGAGGTGCGGTCTGTAGGTGCGTGTCACCGGGTGCAAACGACGCCGTGTAAAGTTGGATGAAATGCGCATGAAGCGCAGTGGCGCCCGCAGCAGTGATTTATGCAGTGAATTACCCCGGGCGTCGTAGTAGCTCCGCGATCCCGCCTGTGTACGGTACGCGAACGCGTAGTGTTCTCTACCCTGGGTGAATATCCTGGCGGCGAGCACATCACCCAACTTGGTCTTGCCGTTCTCATACACTTTGCTCTCGTAGAGCAGCGTAAACGCGTCGCCGCGGCGTATGTCGGTGAAAAAATCGATATCCCATTGAAAAATCACCGCGAGATGTGAGGCCAGCTCCGGGTTTGAACCCTGTTCCTGCAGCGTGGCGTAGATGGAGTTGTCGATGGTACCGCTGGTCACATAGTGCTCGATCCGGTACGAGATCGTGTCCTGCATGGCCTCGAAGCGTGCCCCCGCCCGTCTCACTGTCAACATGTGCTCGGAGTCTATGGCGTAATGCAGGCTGTCCAATTGCCCCAACGAATCCGCCCACACGGCGTATTTCTGCCCCGGGCGCACCTTTTTAAAATTGAACACCTTGCGGCTCGCTTCGACTACTCGATGAATCTCGCCGGGCGACATGCCGGCCCCCTGCATCTCCACAAAGAACGAGGCTCCGCGTGCAATCTCGCCGTGCACCGCCCGCGCACTTGCAACCACATCCGCGGCCGCGAGCTGTGAGTTGTCGCCGATGAGTTCTCGCGCCGCTTCTCCCGTTGCGCGTGAGGTGTTTTCACGTACCCCATCCTGGGTACCACGACCGCGATCCACGAACTGCGTCTCGTATAACGCGATCACGGCGATAACGACGATCAAAGGCACGAACTTTCTCATTTTACAGGTGTTTGCTCCTCTCCCAGTGGCCATCCGATTCACTCATCGCAGCACATCTTACGCAAGCAAAGTACCAAATCATTAACCGTGCACGGATAATATGGCAAGAAAAAACTTTGCCCTAAGTAGCGGCCGCGGTCGTATTTACCGGCCAACTTGCTCTCGCGCCCACTCCGTCATCGAGTGCTCGGGGTATAACTCAATGAACTTCTCAAGCAACGGACGGGCCTCTCTAGGCCTGCCCAATCGCGTCAAAAGCGATCCGGCGTTGAAAAGCGCGGCCGCCGATCTTGGGTCGATTTCTAGTGCCCTTCGAAATCTCAACAGAGCCTCGTCATAACGTCCGAGATCCGCCAGAAGAACGCCCGTCTCGATCAATGCGTCTCCATCGCGCCGGTTCTCCAGCAGCCGCTTCTCGAACAGCCGCAGCATGTTCTCTTTGACCTCGGGCAGCTCATCGGTTCGGCCAAGTCGTTCCAAGACATCACGAAAGCTCTTCCAATACCTCAAATTTTCAGGCTCCCTCTCGCAGAGCCAGCGCAGATCGGACAGCACATCTTCGTAGCGCTCCAACTTGAGCATTAGCCCGACGTAGTTGTGGCGAAACTCGATTTTATCCGGCCTGTAAGTTATGGCGCCCCGGTAAGCCTCGCCGGCGAGCTCCAACTGACCGCGTTCGACAAAGAGATTGCCGAGCAAATTGTATGCGTTGGCGTTGCTCGGATTCACCTTGACCGCGCGTCGCAACCACTCGGCGCCCTCATCCAGCTGGTTGTGACGCAAATACCAGTTGGCGACAACCACCTCGGTTCTCCCGTATCCAAGCGGCAGGGTTTTGAAGCGTGTCAGAGATAACGACTCCGAGTGATTGAGCCACACCCAGGGGACCAGTTGCACAAGCGAGAAGATCAAGGAGAAAGCCAGAAGCCGCGTTGCCGCCTGGCCGCCGCGTACGTGTCGCAGGAGGAAATAGAGCCCAGCGGTGCTGTAACACACGGCAGCCGGTGCAAAGAGGTCCCAATCGCGCGCATAGCCCAAGAGTGGCTCAGACATCGTCCAGCTACCTGCCAGGAAGCTCAGCGCGGTAAGCGAGAGAAAAACGCCCACAGGGGCGTGCAGACTTCTCTTGTATAGAGCAATCACGAGAGCCGGGACAAAAAGAAAAGCCGCCAGTGGGCCGATCAGGAAGTGTTCGTTTGCAAAATCCCGCACGTGCAGCGAGGAAAACATGTACGCCAATCCAACGCCTCCGCCCCCTCCTTGAGACGAGCGGGCTATGTGGATCATCTGCTGAAGCCCGGCCCAAAGAGCAAAATCAGACGACATGGCCCTGAGTATTACATTCAAAATGAATAAGCCGACGACGGTCAGAACAACTGCGGTTATGGCATCGCGCCGTCTGTCGCGCCGGTATAACCCCCACGCTACTAGGAAAAGAAAGGAGGGAAAAAGTCCAAAAGCCGATAGGTGGAGCGACACGGTGGCCAGAAAGACGACGGCGACGATCTGCAGCGTCAGGCGCCGGTTCAGGTAAAGCACTGCCGTCAACAGATAGGTGGCGATGAACAGCGTATAAAAGGTGTAGTTCTCCACGTAGCCGAAGAAGAGAAGCGCATAGCCCTGGCTTATGAGCAACAACGTGACCATCCATGACACCGCATTCTTGTGACTGGTCTCCCGGGCCAACGTGCGACCAAGCGCGAAAGCAACAAATGCGTAGAGAAAACCCACGACAACGCTGCCCACGGCAACGACATGACGCGCGACCTCACTGTCCTCGATGCCCTCACGCCGAAAGTAGCCACCTAAATTTTGATAGAGCACCTGTTGTAGCCACATGGTTACGGGCTGTCGGGGATGAAAGTCCTGTCCTTTGGGAAGATTCGTAATCAGGGGATGCGCGTCACCCAGGAGCGTCTGCTGCGAACGAAAGATCCAGAAGACTGCGCCACAAGCGAGGGCAAACACAAGAGCCGAGACAAGCGGACGCCCGTCTAGCGGCACTATTCTGCATCCATGCAGTTCACCCTCCCGCGCCGGACGCAGGAAGGCGATGGTGGCTAGCAAGACCACCGTCCAACACACAATGGCAGCGGCCAAAGGCAGAAAAGCGTAGATATGAAAACCCCAAAAGCTGTTACGAAGCGGGCCCAGGGCGGCTACTTGCAGAACGATGGTAAGTGCCGCCACAGTGAGTAAAACGATCTTGTAGTACCGTGCTGCCCACGAGAAGTCGTCCTCCTTGTGGGTTTTGAGATTCATATGGGAAGGCTTTTGCGTTAGTGTGCAATTCTCGGAACAAAGGTTTTCGAGGGGATTATAGGTTATTATGGCGCAAGCGATCAACCAAAGAGCGTTGAGATCGAGGCCCAAGTCGCCTAGAATAGCTTTGCATTAGGCGGGCGTTCTAAACCGCGCGGTCCAAAGTTGATATGGATAATCTCCTAAAGAAA
>JAOTUR010000396.1 GCA_029863805.1 Candidatus Krumholzibacteriia bacterium
GAAGGCAGACAGGTTCTCACGCTTGCCCGTTGACAGGTTGTCCAGAACGGAGACGGTGTGCCCCTTGGATACGAGCGCTTCTGCAATGTGAGAGCCGATGAACCCCGCACCACCGGTGACCAAAAACGTGGACATCAAGCAACCTCCAGCGTCCGTAGCAATAAAAACAAGAAAAACCACACTTGGTCTACAACCTCACGATCTTGTCGGATTTGACGTTTTTATATACGTTACGCGTATCGACGACAACGGGGACGTGCTCGAGAACGAGGCCATACTCGACATTCGAATGGTTGGTAATGATGGCAGCGCAGTCAACTCCCGAGAGTATTTCCTTAGTAAGTGATACTCTTTCAGCCCCAGCGAGTTCCTCATGTCCGTCTCGAACCAGCCTATCGTGATAGAGAACCTCGGCACCTCTGTACGAGAGCAGGCGAATCACATCGAGGGCGGGCGATTCGCGTATGTCATCAATATCCGCCTTGTACGATACACCGACAATGAGAACCCGCGATCCGTTCACACTTTTCTTCAGCCGGTTCAACCCATCGGCGATCTTCGACACCACGTATTCGGGCATCGAACCGTTGATCTGACCGGCCAACTCGATAAAACGCGCCTCGAAGCCACTGAGTTTCGCCTTCCACGACAGGTAAAACGGATCGATGGGAATACAGTGTCCCCCTAGCCCGGGACCCGGGTAAAACGGCATAAAACCAAACGGCTTTGTCGCCGCTGCTTCGATAACCTCCCACACGTCGATACCCATCTTGTTGCACATCAACGCGATCTCGTTCACGAGTCCGATGTTGACACTACGAAATGTGTTCTCGAGAAGTTTGACCGTCTCCGCAACGTTCGCGGAGCTCACCGCAACCGTTTCAATCGACGTCGCACGATAGAGCTCCGACGCCACCTCGGTGCAATTCGGGGTAATCCCACCCACCACTTTGGGAATATCGCCCGTTTTGTATTCCTTGTTACCGGGGTCCACACGCTCTGGGGAGAAGGCCAGATAAAAATCTTCGCCGACCTTGAGTCCGGTCTCCACCAGGATGGGGAGAATGACTTCCTCGGTGGTACCCGGGTATGTCGTACTCTCCAAGATGATCAACTGGTCTCTGTGCAGGTACTTCTTCACTTCTTCCACCGCGCTGACCACGTAGGAGATATCCGGATCCCTGGTTTTTCGCAGTGGCGTGGGCACGCAGATATTGACCGTATCGAGGTTGGCCAGCACGGAGAAATCGGTCGTCGCCCGTAGTTTTCCACTCGTCACCACCTCGGCCAACAACTCGCTAGGGACGTCCGGTATATAGCTTTTTCCACTGTTGATCTGGTCGATCTTCGCCTTGGCCACGTCGATCCCGAACGCGTCGAAACCGGTCCTTGCGAACTCCACCACCAGGGGGAGCCCCACATAGCCCAGTCCGATCACGCCGATACGGGCTTCATGATTCCTAATTCTCTCGACGAGCGACACAAGTCACGTCCTTTTGTAAACGGAGGATACAAGATTTTACCATCCGGAACCAAGCCAAATTAGAGGTGGCTCGCGGATGGCCGGTGACCGATGTGGTTTACCGGGTGTTCACTCGGCATTCTCTTCACTGGGCAGGTCTTGGGTGGTCAGTACCATGTTTTTGCCGCGACGCTTGGCGTGATACAACACCTTGTCGGCGCTGGCGATGATCTCTCTGACCGTCGCTCCGTCACTGGGAAACACCGATATTCCGGCGCTGCAGGTCAGAAGGCCCTTCCTGTTCTTCTCGAAAGCATGTTTGGCTACCGCTCGAACCGCCCGCCAGGTGACTTTGAGGGCGCCCGGGAGATCGGTCTGCGGCAGAATTATACTGAACTCGTCACCCCCGTATTTGCTCACAAAGTCGATCTGACGGCAGGTGTCCTTGAGGATGGCCGCGATCCGCTTGAGTGCCTCACTCCCGTAAAGATGTCCCCTTCTGTCGTTGTACTCCTTGAGGTTGTCTACATCCAACATCACAAAGGAGAACGACTGGTGAAAACGGCGGGCCCGCTGTATCTCCTTTTCCACCGTGTCGATCAGAAACCGATAGTTGTAGACACCGGTCAGCCCGTCTGTGATCGCCTCTTTTTCGAGCTCCTGATACAAGCGGTTGTTCTCGAGGGCAATGGCCGCGTGGTTTGCCAAAACCGTGATCAGCTGTTCGTCCTCGCGGGTATACGGTCCCCCCTCGCCTTTATGGATCGCCACCAGAAGGCCAAAAAAGGCTCTCTTTCCGATCAGCGGTGCAGACAGGATCAATCGGTTGGTGTCGGCGTCGTCGAGAAAGCGGCTGGCCAAAAGCGGCAGATCGAACGCCAGCTCCCCGCCCTTGTCGACTTGCCCCCCTCCGTGCATCTCCT
>JAOTUR010000324.1 GCA_029863805.1 Candidatus Krumholzibacteriia bacterium
AAACCCCCATTTCAATGAGATAGTTTCTGACCGAAATAGCGCGCCGCTCGGAGAGCTTCTGGTTGTAGTCTTCTGCTCCCTTGCTGTCCGTGTGACCGGCGACGATGATGTCAGTATCCGGATAGTCCTTGAAGACACCAGCCATATCGCTGATGTTCGTCTGCGAGTTCATCTTCAACATGGCCGAATCAAAATCAAACAGGATGGCGCTGTCCCAGGTGACTCGAATCTCATCGCCAACCCGTTCGGTTTTTGCCCCTTCGATTTTTGCCAGCTCCTCGGCCTGCTTGTCCATGTAATGGCCAATCACACCACCAACCACGGCACCGGCAGCACCGCCAATGACCGCACCTTTGCCCGTGTTGTCGCTCTTTGAGCCGATGAGCCCACCGACTGCGGCACCGGCGGCCGCCCCAATCGCAGCGCCCTTCTTGGTACGGCTGGCGCTACAACCCACGAGGCCGCTGGCGGCCACACCCACGATCACGGCCAGTACCACCGAGACGTTCGCCAGGGCTCTCACGTGTTGAAACCCTCGTTTTCTCATTCCGTCCTCCTAGTGAAAACTCGATCACAGCGACGAATCGCCACGTTGTGGCGGACGCCGCGCCTAATACATATAAATCGCACCTGTCCCGGGCAATTGCTATTTTGCAAGAATCACCCGAGCCCAGCCAGCAATTGGTCCAGTAACTGGTTGTCAGCAAATCATATGGCAGAGCCGTTTTCTGGTACTAGATTGACCGTATCGCATGCAGCAACTGTGCCAAAAGCAGGTGCGAGCGGGGGCGGGGCGGTTCGCGTCGATTTTACCGCAAGCGAGTCAGGCATAGGCCCCTGAAACCGAGGGCCCGGCGACCGGCTAGTTGCTTGCGGCTTTCGACACTCGAAAGCTTCGTGCCATGCCCACGAGAAGCAAGAATGCAGTGAACACTTCGCTGTCATCGATGTTGTTCTCGGATAATGCTCCAATCAACACCGCAACCGTGGCCGCGATGGTGCCAGCCACGAAATGGTATCCAAAACGGTCTTTGCCGATCACATGTCTCTTGCTTTCAAACAGAACCCGAAACAGGACCACCCAGAAAACGACAAAAGGAATAAACCCCACTAGCCCCCGCGTTGCGAGCAGCTGCAGATAGATATTGTGTGAATCGCTGGTCGTGGTCACGAATCGCTCGCTCAGATGTTTTTCCGCTTCTATGCTGTAGTCGCCAAGGCCAACTCCGAGCAGTGGGTGCTTCCTGAACACTTGCCACGAGATATCCCACAGCACCAGGCGGGTCGCGATATTCTTGTCAGTGGGTTCGCGGACGTTTTGAATTATCGTCGCTGCTCGGTCGCGCACAGTGGGACTCTGCAATGCCAATACACCGACGACAACGATACCCGCCGCTCCGGTTAACAAGAGTATCCTTCGTTTCAGGAGTAGGGGAAGCATGGACAAACCCCCGACCAGTGCTAACCAGGCCCCCCGAGTCAGCGTGAGCAGAAGCGATGCGATCTGGCAAATAAGACCCAAGGTCAGGACCAGGCCGCGACGACTGACAGCGCGCTCGCGCAGGAGGACGGCAAAATTCACGGTGATCAGTTGATACAGTATTCCTGCGAAGGTCATCGTGTACAGCGTGCTGCTAGGTCGGTAGGTGCTGGATTCAATCCGCAAAAAAAGGAGCTTGAGTCCGCCGCCGTATTGAATGAGCGCCACCGCGCACGACAGGCTCATCGATGTAAACAGTATCCAGAAAACCACCCGGCGGAGTCTGTCCGACACCAGGTTATAGGCGACCAGAAAATAAACGAGTAGCAACCAATAGGATTTTAGCTCTCGTAACGCCCGGTGAAGATTCTCCGACATGAAGACCGAGGGCAGCGCGGAAACGACGAGAAGGATCGAAGCGGCGAATAACGGGTCCCTAATCGCACCGCGGTATCGTCTTCGCGCGGCCGGACTCACCACCACCGCGATGAGGCTGGCGAGAAAGCCAAGCATAATCGACACATTGGCGCCCGCGATCGAAAACGGCACGAATATGGCCAGACCGCAAAACGATGCAATCCACAGATGGTCGGATATGCTTTGTAGATTTGGACGCACGTGGGAGTCAGAGCCCTAGGCCAAGCGAAAACCGGTGGATGTCTGCAAAGGCGTCGTCGGCGTCAAGATCGGCCCCGTAGTCTATGTGAATTCCTCTCACCTGCACGCCGATGCCCAGATGGCCGACGGCGCGACTTTCCCCCGCTGTGCGGGCGGATACCGCGCCGCGAACGGAAAGGAGATCTTTATAGACGGCGTATTCACCGCCAAGAACCAGGCGCGAGAAATCGCCGAACTTGATTTCCATATCTCCCTCCACAACGAGACCGGTTGTGACCTGGTAGGCGAGCCCCAGGATGTAAGAACGGGGCAGAGACAGATTCACCCCGTCATCGAATTCCAGCTGGGACAAAAGGCTGCGAAAGACCATTCCCACAGTGACGTCTTGCAGCAGCTCGAGGCGAACACCCGCATCGAACGCGGTACCGCTCGCCCCAAAGCCGTCGACATCGCTCGACGTCAGAAGCACGCTAAAACTGGCACCGAAGGTAAGAAAGTAAAGTGGCGAGTACGCGTAGGCCACGCGGATAGTGTTCTCACTATAAGTCTGACTATCGGACAGCTTGATGTAGAGGTTACTGTACAAAACGCCGACCGCATGCTCAGCAAACTCCAGACCGGGCTCATCGACCAGGCCACGTTTTAGGATGTGGGCATAGGCGACGTAAGATTGCCGTGCATCTGCATCAGGTACCACATTTACGTAGGATAGTCCGAGGCGGTTTTGGCGCAGCAAAGATAGCAAAGCGGGGTTCCAATAAACCGCGCCCTCGTCCGAACCCCAGGCGATGGCCGCACCGCCTTTGCCCCAGGCGCGCGCGCCATATCCCGGTGCCGCAAAGCTCCCGCCGACCGAGTATCCAGCCGCAACGGGCGAATTGCCCAGCGCGACAAGAGCCATCGAGCACACGAGAGCCGTGGTTACTCTGTTCAACTGTTACATCCTAGTCTAAGGCTGAAAAAGAAAAATCTCGCGCAACACATCGTTGCCTCCATCCTCATACTGTATTTCCGCTACGGCGACCAGTGGTCCCTTCTTGACTTGCTCCCCATCGCCGTTCAATCCGTCCCATGATATCGTAATCGTGCTTGCAGGGTCCAGGTGGCGAAGTCTCTCCACCAGGTTGCCACCCAAATCGAAAATACGAAGGGTCAACCGCGCCGGCCTGGCAAGGTTAACCTGAAACGCATCGTTGGGCGAGAAGGGCTGGCTTATCACCAGACCCGGTGAGCTGTCAAAGACAACCGTGATCTCGTTCGATCGTGCACTGGTGTTTGCCGCGGCGTCCGCGGCTATCGCGTACACTCGGTTCTCTCCGACAAGGAGGCTCAACTGATATGGCAGCTCGGGCACCGTGGCGTTTGGGAAAATCGTATCGACCGGCGCGCCATTCCTGAAGATGCGCATCACATCCGTGTCCGGGCTGGTCGTGCCATCGAGTAGGACCGTTGGGTTTCGTGTGGGAGTAACCGGCTGGTCGAGCACCGGGGGAGCTGGGGCTATGGAGTCGAAGGTCACCGCAAAAAGTTCGATGGTTTCGCGACCGACATTGTCCACCGCTCGAAAGCCCAGCGAATACGTGTCCTGCTCGGTAACCGAGTCGGACAGCTGAACCGCAAACAGCACAGTGTCCATCTCGAGCATCGTTGATTGCACCGGCTCGAATGCCTCGTCGCCGCCCGAGTAGCGCACCGACAGGGACCTGATTCCGTTCTTGTCCCAGGCCGACCGAAGAGGCTGT
>JAOTUR010000325.1 GCA_029863805.1 Candidatus Krumholzibacteriia bacterium
CATCCATGAGCGCCGATGAGCAACTGCTTCCCCGAGAGATCCACAAGCTGTTAAAGACGGGATCGTTCGCACGACGAATCTACTATCTCCCTGAGGTCGACTCCACGAACCGCATAGCGAAGCAATTCGCCAAGAACGGCGAGCAACACGGCACTTTGGTGATCGCCGGTTTTCAGACCGCGGGCCGAGGGCGAAGAGCACGACGCTGGGTCAGTCCTCCTCACAGGAACTTGTTATTCTCGCTGATACTCAGACCAGCGGTTTCATCGAGCGCTGCGTTGACACTGACGCTCGCCTTTTCGTTGACGATCGCCGAGACGCTATCGGAATTGCTCGGTGTTGATTTGAAAGTCAAATGGCCCAACGACGTTGTATCGTCGGCGGGGAAGATCTGCGGATTACTCTCGGAAAGCTCCTCCAGTGCCGGTCGGGCGAGTTTTGTGGTTGTTGGAATCGGCATCAACGTTAACGTAAGAGGGACAGAGATGCCAAGAGGCCTGGGTGCCGTGTCTTGCTACTCGTTGACCGGTGTTGAACACGATCGCAAAGTAGTTCTACTGACACTGATACCACGTCTCGAAGAGGCCTATGGGTTATTTCTTGCGCGCGGCTTCAAACCCTTTGTGAAACGGTACGTCGCCCGTTTATCCTTGCTGGACAAACGGCTGAAGTACGGAGGTTGTGGGCGGCAGGTAACCGGCGAAGCGGTCGACGTCAGGGACGACGGCGCTCTGGTGATCCGTAGCGGAGATGAATTACTTAGCATTTACGACGAAGAAGGGCCTTTGACGTGAAGGGGTTGGATTTGTGACCGTATTGTGCGTTGATGTGGGAAACAGCCACGTGAAGTATGGCTTGGCCACGACACGCGCTTGGATTCGGCTCGGTCGGCACACCACAAAGGAGGCTGGATCCAAAAGAGGGCGCTGGCCAGGTCCGTTTCACAAACACTCGAGAGCGCTGACCTCGGTCGAGGGGGTGATCGTTTCCTCCGTCGTGCCGTCACTAAACCGTACGCTCGCGGACCGTCTGTTTGGACGGACCGGGTTAGAAGCGGTATTTGTTGATCACCGTTTCGACTTTCCGTTCAAGTTGCGTGTCCCGTACCCGCGTCGCCTAGGGATCGACAGGGTTTGTGCGGCTGTGGGGGCGGTGCGGCACGGTGCCCGTTCGGCGATCGTCATCGATGTTGGCTCCGCTGTCACCGTTGATCTGATCGCTGGCAGAGAGTACAGGGGGGGGCTCATCTTCGCGGGTCCGGGACTCACCCTGCGCGCGCTGGCCAGTCAGACAGAAAAACTACCCCGTGTCGACTTGACGCGGCGGACGGCGTTGTCAGGGGCCGGACTCGATCGCACGGCTCGTTCGATGATTCTGGGGAGCCGGCTGGCCGCGGCCGGTGGGATCAAAGAAGCGGTGGCCCGGGTCGGAAGAGCCCTGGCACACCGGCCTCGCCGGGTGATTACCGGTGGGGGTGCACAGCCGCTCCTTGGCTTACTCCCCAAGAGCTGGATGTTTGAGCCCGATCTGGTGCAGAAGGGGCTCTACCACGTCTGGCGGCTCAACTTCAAGGACTCCGACTGATCTCCAACCTAGTATCCGCCCGTGCGATGGGCGAAAGATTCCCGTCCATCAGCCTAGTCGGCACAGACTGATCTATTTTATTAACATCAGGATACGTCATAGGGGCATCGCGTGAAATTGGCCTTGATCGGCACCGGATATCGGTGTATATTCTGCTCGATTAGCACTCGTACAAGTCGAGTGCTAACGCGTGGCTGTTTAACCAACTGGAAGGAGGTAACTAAATGAATATCAATCCGTTGGCTGATAGGGTCTTGGTGAAGCCGCTGGATGCGACAGAGGTCAAGAAAGGTGGCATCATTATTCCCGACACCGCTAAGGAGAAGCCGCAGGAGGGGGAAGTCGTTGCTGTCGGCAAGGGGCGGCTCACCGACAAAGGCGAGAGAATCAGTCTCGAGGTCAAGAAGGGCGACAAAGTCCTGTTCAGAAAATACTCGGGCACGGAGATCAGCGTTGAAGACCATAAATATCTGATACTGCAAGAGAACGAGATCCTTGCCACCATCTAAGTTGGAGGAGGTTGAACAATGCCGAAACAGATCACGTACGATTCAGAAGCGCGTGACAAGCTAAGGGCCGGCGTGGACAAGCTTGCCAACGCCGTGAAGATCACACTCGGACCCAAGGGCCGAAATGTCGTTATCGACAAAAAGTTTGGGAGCCCAACGGTCACTAACGACGGGGTCACCATCGCAAAAGAGATCGAGTTAGAGGATGCCTGTGAGAACCTCGGTGCTCAAATGGTCAAAGAGGTGGCGACCCGGACTCAGGATGTCGCGGGTGACGGCACCACCACCGCGACGATTCTGGCCCAGAAACTGATACACCTGGGTATCAAGAACGTCACGGCGGGGGCCAACCCCATGGCCCTCAAACGTGGGATTCAGAAGGCGGCCGAGGTGGTTGTCGAGCAAATTCGCAAACGCAGCAAGCAGATCAAGAGCCGCGATGAGATCAGCAATGTCGCCACCATCAGCGCCAACAACGATCCGGAGATCGGGAATCTGATCGCCGATGCGATGGAGAAGGTTGGCAAGGATGGCGTGATCACCGTCGAAGAGGCGCGAAGCATGGATACCACGCTCGAGGTCGTCGAAGGAATGCAGTTTGATCGTGGCTACCTTTCACCGTACTTTGTGACGGATGCCGAGCGTATGGAGGTCGTGTTGGAGGATACTTATATTCTCATCCACGACAAAAAGGTCAGCTCGATGAAGGACATGTTGCCCATCCTCGAAAAGGTCGCCCAGCTCTCGAGACCATTCCTCATAATTTCGGAGGACGTCGAGGGCGAAGCGTTGGCGACTCTTGTGGTCAACAAGCTCCGCGGCACCCTCCAGGTTGCAGCCGTCAAGGCACCTGGATTCGGCGACCGGAGAAAAGCGATGCTCGAAGACGTCGCGGTTCTGACGGGTGGTCGCGTGATCAGCGAAGAGGCCGGCTTCAAGTTGGAGAACGTAACGGTGGCCGATCTCGGCCGTGCGAAGCGCGTGTCGATTAACAAAGACGACACGACCATCGTAGAAGGCGCGGGCAAGCCCGCCGACATCAAGGCTCGGATCAGCCAGATCCGGCGCCAGATCGAAGACACGACATCCGAGTACGACAAGGAGAAACTCCAAGAACGGCTGGCGAAGATGGCCGGCGGGGTCGCCGTCATCAATGTGGGCGCGGCGACCGAGGTCGAGATGAAGGAAAAGAAGGCAAGAGTCGAGGACGCCCTCGCCGCGACGCGCGCGGCGGTTGAAGAAGGGGTCGTTCCTGGCGGCGGCATAACCCTGCTCAGCGGGATCAAAGCGTTGGCCAAGCTCGAGCTCGTCGGCGACGAAGCCGTCGGTCGAGATATGGTGCGCCGCGCCCTGGAAGAACCGGTTCGCCAGATCGCCACCAACGCGGGTGCCGAGGGGTCGCTGGTCGTGGAGCACATCCTCAAGGGCCCGGTGGATAGCGGATTCGACGCTGCAACAGGTGAATATACCGACATGATCAAGGCGGGCATCGTCGATCCCACCAAGGTGACGAGGTCGGCGCTGCAAAACGCGGCCAGCGTGGCGGCACTGATGCTCACCACCGAAGCCGTGGTTACGGATATACCCGAGGATGAAAAACCGGCGGTCGCTCCTCCCGGAGCAGGCGGAATGGGCGGCATGTACTAAAACACCGGTGATGCCTCTCTGAAGAAGGCAGATCGTGCGCCGCGGGGGTTTACCTCCCGCGGCGCTTCTGTCTGGGAACAAAAAAATGCTTGAAAT
>JAOTUR010000326.1 GCA_029863805.1 Candidatus Krumholzibacteriia bacterium
GGGCGCCAAAGAACTCTACGACGCCTACCAGGGCATCGGCCTGAAACTGGAGGACTTCGAGGGCCCCAAATACAAGCGAATAGATCACATAAGAATGCTCATCCGCGATGGGCGACTGGATGACACGCTTCGTTGGGGCAATACGAGCGGGGCGTCGAAGCACTCAACATAAGCGAGGCATGCACCCATGACGGAAACGGCTGCCAGTTGCCGCCTGTGTGGTCGGTCGCAACTGAAGACCATACTCTTCTTTGGTGAGACACCTTTGGCGGATCGCTTACTCACCCGTGATCAGCTCGACGAGCCCGAACTAACGGCTCCTCTCGAGTTGGCTTTTTGCCCGCAGTGCTCACTGGTGCAGATTACGGAAAGCGTTTCTCCGGAAATCCTCTTTTGCGACGATTATCCTTACTTTTCGTCGGTTTCCCCCGCTTTACTGGAACATTCTAGGAAGAATGCTGAGGAGTTGATTCGCGACCGTCACCTCGACCGCTCGAGTCTGGTCGTGGAATTGGCGAGCAACGACGGTTATATGCTCAGGAATTTTGTCGAGCAGGGCATTGCGGTATTGGGCATCGATCCAGCCGATGGTCCGGCCAAGCTCGCTCAGGAGGCCGGAGTAAAGACGCTCTGTACCTTTTTTACCAACGAGTTGGCAACTGAGCTTCGCGACAAAGGACAGGCTGATCTCGTTATTGCCAACAACGTGTTGGCCCATGTTCCCGATTTGAACGGGTTTGTGGAGGGTATAAGAACGCTTCTCAAGAACACGGGAGTGGCTGTCATCGAGGTCCCCTATGTCAGAGACCTCGTCGATAAGTGTGAGTTTGACACCATTTATCACCAGCACCTGTGCTATTTCTCGGTGACCGCTTTGGATCGGCTGTTCAGGGCGCACGGTCTGTTCTTGAACGACGTCCGTCACCTCGCCATCCATGGTGGATCGCTGCGGCTCTTTGTAGAGCCCGTTGAACAGGTGGCCGACTCGGTGCGCACGGATCTGGAGGAGGAAGCACGGTTGGGTGTCGATCGCTTGCATTACTACCAGGATTTTGCAGCCCACGTTGAAGAGATTCGCAGGGATTTGACCGGCCTTCTGATGCGACTCAAAGCGGACGGTAAGACCATCGTTGGCTACGGCGCCGCGGCCAAGGCGACCACGTTGCTCAGCTACTGTGGGATTGGCAAGCAGTATGTGGACTATCTGGTCGATTTGAATACCTTCAAACATGGCCGTTTCATGGGCGGCAACCATTTGGAAATCTTTTCACCACAAAAGGTTATGGAGGACATGCCGGATTACCTTTTGCTGTTGGCGTGGAATTTTGCCAAAGAGATACTGGAACAGCAGAAAGCATACCGGGATGGCGGTGGAAAGTTCATCATTCCCATACCCGTGCCCAAGGTTATCTGAGTCCGAACGGGGTATCAGGTCGGGCTTTTGCCATCGAGTTTGCCGTTTGTCCGACGACGCGTGGCGAAACGTTTTGATACAGACACAGTGAGAGGTTTGGGCCCGTGAAAGACACATTTGCCGTAAAGAGCGAGAACATCAAAACGACCTCGTCTGAGCTCGACCGATCAGACTCGGATTCGGAGGTTCTCACCGAAACAGTCATCAAGTCTCGACGAGGCTGGCGGAGTGTTGACTTCGGGGAGCTGCGTAGCTATCGAGAGCTTCTTTATTTCTTGACCTGGCGCGATATCAAAGTCCGCTACAAGCAGACGGTTCTAGGTGCGACCTGGGCAATTTTACAGCCGGTTATCAGCATGATCATCTTTTCGATCATCTTTGGAAAGTTTGCCAAGATCCCGTCCGACGGCGTGCCGTACCCGATTTTTGTCTACGCGGGTCTTCTGCCCTGGACCTTCTTCGCCAACGCGGTGTCGAGGGCCGGATTGAGCCTGGTGAATTCGGTCCATTTGCTGACCAAGATCTATTTCCCGCGACTTCTTATTCCAACGGCAAGTGTCGGGGCCGCGCTGATCGATTTTGCACTGAGCTTTTTGGTATACGTCGCTATCATGCTCTGGTATATGCATTTTCCGGGCATATCGGTTCTTCTGTTGCCGGTTTTGGTGCTGTTGACGATCGTGACCGCGTTGGGGACCGGATACCTGCTGACCAGCCTCGCCGTGATCTATAGAGACTTCCGGATCGTCATACCCTTTATGGTTCAGATCTGGATGTATGCCAGCCCTGTGGTTTACCCGGTCACGATACTTCCCGAGCAGTACCGGTGGATCATGGCCCTCAACCCCATGTCGGGAATAATTGGCGCGTATCGCAGCGTGCTTTTGAATCAAGCGTTGGACTGGCCGTCGTTAGGGATCTCGACACTGGCTGCCTTGGTCATCTTTGTCTTTGGCATCTTACACTTCCGCCGCACAGAGCGGCGTTTTGCGGATATCGCGTGATTATCATGAACCAGCCGGCTATTCTCGCCGAGAACATCGGAAAACAGTACAAGATCGGATTGCGAGAAAAAGCGAACAAAACCCTGGTCGAAAGCATCGCGGAAGTTTTTGGTTCACCCTGGCAACGCTTGCGGACTCTGGGCGAAAAATCGACCGGCGATGATT
Source organism: Candidatus Krumholzibacteriia bacterium (assembly GCA_029863805.1). GTDB lineage: Bacteria > Krumholzibacteriota > Krumholzibacteriia > WVZY01 > WVZY01 > JAOTUR01. Next base: position 2,584 of record JAOTUR010000326.1, read on the forward strand.
TGTTCTGGGCCCTCAGGGATGTGTCCTTTGAGATGCAACCCGGTGAGGTGTTGGGTATCATCGGTCGCAACGGCGCAGGCAAATCTACGCTGTTAAAGATTCTATCCCGGATCACAGAGCCCACAACCGGTCGCGCCATCGTGCGCGGGCGGGTGGGTAGTCTGCTCGAGGTGGGAGCCGGGTTTCACCCCGAGCTAACCGGCCGCGAAAATATTTATCTAAACGGCGCCATATTGGGCATGAGAAAAATCGAGATCGACCGTGAGTTTGATGAAATGGTCGCGTTTGCCGAGACCGGCAAGTTTCTCGATACACCCATAAAGCGCTACTCGAGTGGCATGCGTGTTCGCCTGGGCTTCGCGGTGGCGGCTCACCTCGATCCGGAGATCCTTATTGTCGATGAAGTTCTCGCGGTCGGTGACCACGCGTTTCAAAAAAAGTGTTTGGGCAAGATGGACGATGTGTCGAAGTCCGGGAGAACGGTTCTCTTCGTGAGCCACAATATGGGTTCCATACGAAGGCTGTGCAGCCGGGCGATGCTCTTGACCGAGGGTACCGTTTCTTTGACCGGTGACACCGACACCGTGGTCGACACCTATCTGAGCGGCTTCGAGCAGTACGCCACCGAGAACCTGTCCGATCGCACCGACCGCGGCGGAGTGGGGAAGGTGCGTGTGACCGGCGTTGAGGTAAGTGTTCCGGGTGCGAGCCCCGAGACGGCGCTGACCACCGGTGGCCCCGTGCGTTTTCTGTTCCGGTTTGACAAGCTCTTGAGAGGGATGTGCTGTCGCTTTACGATCGTCGATCAACAGGACTACAAGGTCGTTCATTTTAACACGTCGACAACGAGTTCCGAAGATACCGCGGATGCTTCGCTGGGAAACGCCTATGTGTGCGAAGTTGACCAGCTGACTTTGGCGCCTGGCCGCTATCGGATGAATGTGCTCATATTGACCGGACCGGAACTCCAGGACTACGTGGAGGCGGCGGCGGCCTTCGAAGTGGCCCCCGGTACCGTCGGCGAGCGTTTTATATCTGGCGACACTCCGGCTGGTGCCGTCTGTCTTGCGCATCGTTGGACGATGGGTACCGTAGACTAGCGTGTACGATCCAGTCGTGGTCCGCATCATGGGCGAGGACAATATGACGAATCATACCCATTGCATGGCGCCAGAGCTCACATCTGGGGCGTGCTAGGACTGTGGCATGCGCAATCCTCTGGTATGGCTAAAGCGACGGCTCTTGCCA
>JAOTUR010000327.1 GCA_029863805.1 Candidatus Krumholzibacteriia bacterium
GCCGGATGATATTCGAGTGATCGGTAAGAAACTTGGTGTGGAGACGCTGCTGGAGGGAAGCGTCCGCAAAGCTGGCGACCAACTCAGAGTCACCGTACAACTGACCGATGTGGCCGAGGGCTACACTCTGTGGTCGGACCGATTCGACCGCGAATTGAAGGACGTGTTTACCATCCAGGACGAGATTGCAGGCAACGTCGTTCAAGCTCTGCGCATCGAATTGAGTGAAAGGGATGGACGTGTGCTGGCGAAAGCCTTCACCCAGAATCATCAGGCGTATGACTTCTACCTGCGCGGCCGGCGGTTCTATCGCCAGACACACCGCCGAGGGATCAATTACGCGATCGAAATGTATGAGCACGCTATAGAGCGGGATCCGACTTATGCGCTCGCCTACGCTGGATTGGCAGACTGTTATTCCTACATCTTCAGTTTCTTTGATAGTGACCGGGACAATATTGACAAGGCCATGGCCCTGAGCCAGAAGGCGCTCGAGCTCGACAAGGAACTGGCCGAGGCGCATGTGGCACGGGGGCGTGTTTTTTATGTCAGTGGGCGTTACGACGAGGCCGAGCGGGAGTTCGAGATAGCGATGCGACTGAATCCCCGTCTTTACTCGGCCTATGAGTCCTATGCACGCATCTATTACAGCCAGGGTAATCTGCAAAGGGCGGCATGGTTGTTCGAGCAGGCCGTGCGGATGGATCCAGAGAACTTCGATGCCCCCATCCTTCTTGTGCAGACCTACAGAGGGCTGAGCCAAAACGAAAAGGTCAAAGAGACGTTGGAAAAGGCCTTGCTAAACGTTACCAAGTACCTGCAATTGAATCCGGATGATGCGCGCGCTCTGTACATGAAGGCGATCGCGTTGGCGGTTGGCGGGGACAAGGAGCAGGCTTTTGAGTGGCTGGAACGGGCTTTGTCGATAGATCCCGAAGATCCGATGATTCTCTACGGGGCCGCCTGCGTCTATGCAGTGGCAGGCAGAGAGGAACTGTCTATTGACTACCTGGAAAAAGCGCTAAGCGCCGGTTGCTGCCACCGGGATTGGGTGGAAAGGGATAGCGATCTCGATTCGCTTCGTCACCTTCCGCGCTTCAAAACCCTGTTGTCCAGGCTGGATTGATCATGACCTTTTCTAAGCGCTTCTCACGACAAGCGTTAAGAGCTTAGCGAGGTGAAAGCTCGTTGCCGAGGACGGTGTTCCTGCCCCATAAGAACAATGCGAAAAGTGTGTAGAAAGACAGGTGAATGATATACGTATAAACAAACCCGTAGCTGACTGTCAATATCAGTACGGGGAACACGATGGCCGATGCTATCGCGGCGGCAGAGTATACCAACTTGAATATTCTCTCCTTGGTACCGATAAGTGGATATATGGGTATATGAGCCGTGGCAAAGATAACACCGTATAGTGCCATCACGTTGATCATCGTCGGGATTGTGCGGTGGATCGTGAGAATCAGTAGCACGATCATGACCTGCTGAAATAGGAGCTCGAATGACTTTGATGTCAGATATCGGTAGTCCAGAGTAAGAAAAAATTCCTGTGGATTCATGCTTATTAACCGCGCGGGTTTCTTGAGATGTGCATGCGACAGGTGGTAGAGCGCTATGGTCGTGACATACACGAGGGCCAGGGCGATGAGTGGAGTGAGCTCAAGATCTGTTGCGATTTGAGCGAAAGTGCCTCTGAACGAGATTATTATTAGAATCGATAGGGCCAGGAAATAGACGGAGGTTATCGGAAAACGGTTTACGTAGTTTATTTGCCGTCGCAGCATAAAACCATAGAACCCCCATGCCGCCACCCATATCAGGAGCCAGCCGAAGACGTCGATGAAGAATCGCGGGGTCATATCCGTAGCGTATCACACTCTCCGATGAACGTCGCCCGCTGCGTGGACACAACACGACGATCGGATTACGATGGTTATAACCGATTCTGCCCGATCAGTTGAAGAATATCTGCAGAGTTCGTGATACCCTATGTTCTCGGGAGCCAAAAAGGGAGCAGTGGTATTCAATACGACCAACACACGATTTGTTTTTGCGACCGGCGTGCTGATGTGGATGCTCACCGGTTTTTCGACAACGACGGTCGGGGCTCAGACCGCCCCGTTATCAGTGCTCGTCAACCCGTCCGTACGGAGTATCGGCATGGGTGAAACGGGTGGGGCTGATGCTAGCGATCCGACCAACGGTTACCTCAACCCCGCTGTTCTGCCCAATGGCACGAGTGTGTACCTGAGCGGTTTCCACCAACAAGTGCTGAATAACCTGTCGAATGACATCCGGTTAAAGGGGTTTTATGCCGGGGGGAGCTACGAGTTCGGTCTCGGTTCCGGTATCGGACTCGGCATTGCGGGACAGGTGCGCTACGTCCTGACCGACTATGGGGAGTCGGTCGTCACGAATGCCCTTAGCCAGACTACCGGCACCATTAACCCCAAGGACAGCTATGTCGGTTTGACCCTAGCGGCTGGTGTGCGCTTTTCGGATGCAGTCTCGATCGGCCTTGGGGGTGACATTCAAGGACTGGGAGATCGACCCCGATTTCGCGGGTACCGAGGCACCGGGCGGAACTGCCTACGATGTCGGTCTGCGGCTCGCGTTTACCGACACGTCGCAGAGCGGTTGGGAAACGGTTGTCGCGCTTGCGGCGAGCGTCTGGAACCTCAACGGCGAGTACCGGGCGAGTGGATTTGAACTCGACTTCGATCACGATGCCAACTATGGGGCGAGGGTATTTCCCTCAATCGAATCGCGGTCACGCTCGCGGTCTTAGCCTGCGCCGTCGCGCCGTCCGTCGCCCTGTGCGGGACGGTAGTCGAGTTTAAGGTCGTTGCATATGCGTCGGGGGTCAAGGGCGAAACGGTCACATTGTACTTCAATGGGGATCATGCGCGGTTGGAAACGAAGGGAGAGAAGACCCACCATATTATGATCTATCGCGGGGGGGACGACCCGCTGGTGTGGTACATCGACCAGCATGGATGGACGTATAGCGAAATTAACAAGAAGAACGTCAAGAAGATGAGGGGACGGATCGCAGATCGTGTGGAGCGTTTCGAAGAGCACATGCGAAGCCTGCCGCGAGAGGAAAGGGAGAGCTTCAAAAAGGAAAACGCGCGACAGATAAACGCGATGGGGAGATTTCTCGACGATGACTATGCCAAGAAGGTCCGGTTTGATAATGTCGAAAACGATGTCGAGATCGACAAGTGGACCTGCGCCATGTACGAAGAGCTCTACGACGATGAATTCAACGACAGCGAGTACTACGTGGCAGATTGGACACAGTTGGGACTCACTCGGGAGGACGTCGCGGTTTTTGGTTACATCGAAAAGAACTTTGGCTACTTTGGCTCACAGTTCACGATGCTTTCGCTTCTGTGGAAAGAAGAAGCCGGTGGGGTAATCGATGGATTTGCTGTACGGATCGACTTATACAATGACGGATCCAATCATATGCGATTGGATGCGACAGAGATCCGCCAGGAGGAATTGTCCGCGGAGTTGTTTGAGCTGCCCGATGATCTCGACAAGGAATCGTTTATGGGGTTGAAGGAATAGCCGACCCATCGAGGCGTTCAGCCGGAAGTGTTTACCTCAAAGCCAACGATAACGCGAACTCAAATCACGCCTACCCACGCCACATATCGTCGTTGATGAACCACGGCGTTTCGTGGTATAATCATCATTTAATACTAGTATGTAATAACAGGCCCCTGCTCTTCGTGGCCTTCCATCATGAAACGTTCACACGACTGCTTGAAAAAAAAGGCGTTAGCGTGACACAAGGGGTTCCATCCAACACGTCGCG
>JAOTUR010000054.1 GCA_029863805.1 Candidatus Krumholzibacteriia bacterium
CTCTTGCAGGGGTAGAACCTGTGTTCAGGGTGTCTCGGGGGAGGACTTTTTTACGTCGGTGGCGAATTTTTTGGCGACCGTATATCTCAACGGTCGGCCGTGGGTGTCCGATCCAAAATTTCATTATAAATCACCGGATGTAAGTCTCAGCGTGCTGTGGGTTGAGGTCAGAGATGTGGTGGATGGACCATTCTTTGACTCCCGTAATCCATCCGCTCCCGTTTCGGTTCAGAACGCGTCCGGTGATTATTACGAGCTGGGTGGCATACAGTCCCCCGCGGTAAGTGTAAAAGTGACTGGTTCGCCAAATAGCGCCATACGTGTGATTGTGGCTCGTATACCGTAGGGAGGAACCGCCGTTGCATAAAGTCGGCCGTGGATCTGCGCAGTACTTTTTGTTGAGCGGGGTGGTCGTCTGGTGTGGGCTGGTCGCACTCCTCGGTTGCGCCGGCAGACAGGGTCAACAGGGTAACAATAACGGTATCGAAGGCAAATTGATTGTTGCCAGAGGCACGATATCAACCCGCGGCAGTACGCCGTTCTCGATGGTCATGCTCGAGGCCTCCGACGGTCGCATCTACGTGATCCAGTCCTCACTGCTCGGTGATGAATTGCGCAACCTCGTTGCCATGGATGTGTCTGTGACCGGAAAAATCCTTCACAATCCATCTTTTGACGAGCCACTTCTCGATGTGGTGTCGTACGATTTGATGTCGCTGCCGTCCGGTGAAGTGCCGATCGTGGGCATAGTACGCCCCGGTGGTTGGATAGAGGACGACAATATGATGATTTGGATGATCGAAGGAGATTTCGCGCAGATTCTACACACGTTTGTTGGTTCCAAGGTGTGGATCGTTGGCGTCAATCAGCGATGGGTCAACACCGCCTCGGGTTCGCACCGGGCAATCGCCGTTACCGAATACGGACTCATAAGAAAGTAGTATCTTCACTGGGGGTTCGGTTCGCCCGCGGGCAAAAGCGTCCCCCGTCCCTTCCCCGATCGTCAAAAAATTGACATTCTCAAAAGCGGGATAAGCCGTCTCAAGCCTTGGCTCCGCCATACCCATCGAGATCAATGACTTCGTTTGCAGGGTGGTCACCAGGGGCAAGGCCCGAGCCAGGGCAACCGACTCATTGTAACCTATTATTAATCAATAGGATAAAAAACGTGGGTGCCTTTGCGGTGGCATCGATCTTGCGGAAGGGGGTGGCAGACGAACCACCAACACTCGAACAGCACGAACCGTACCCGCAGAAAAAGTCGCCATGCAAACGCCACGTCACAAGCTCGACCCGCCGATCATCGGCACCTCAGACGCGATGGAAAGCGTCGTCAGGCTTATCGCGCGACTGGCCACGAGCGAGGTGAACGTGCTGATCACGGGTGAAAGCGGCACGGGAAAAGAGCTTGTGGCTCGCAATCTACACTCGTGTGGACCCAAGAAAACGAAACCTTTTGTCGCGGTGAACTGTGCGGCATTGAATCCCGGCATATTGGAAAGCGAGCTCTTCGGCCACGGGCGGGGCTCGTTCACTGGTGCGGTCACACCGCATGCGGGTCTTTTTGAGCAGGCCGACGGTGGCACGCTGTTTCTGGACGAAATTGGCGAGTTGCCACTCTTTGCGCAGGCCAAAATGCTGCGCGTAATCCAGGACCGTGAGGTTAGACGGATGGGTTCGGCGGCGGTCAGGCGCGTCAGTATACGAATCCTCTGCGCGACCAACACAGAACTCGAACGCGAAGTCCGGGAGGGTCGGTTTCGCCTCGATCTGTTTTACCGGGTGAACGTGGTACGGGTTCATCTTGCACCGCTCCGGGAGCGAGCCGCAGACCTGGTCGATTTGACGGATTTTTTCTTTGCATCGCGCGGTCTGCTACCTCCAACCCTCTCGAAGCAAGCACGCGAAGCTCTTTTTCGATATCATTGGCCTGGAAATGTGCGTGAACTTCAAAACGAGTTGGATAGAATGGTCGCGTTGTATCCGGGTTTGACCGAGATAAAGACATCGATGCTCTCGGAGCGCATCGCAAACGGCAACGCGCGGGAGCGGCCCTTCGATGTCCGGCTTCTCAGCGACACACCGTTGCCCGAGGCGGTGGGCTATCTCGAAGAAAATCTGCTGCGCAAGACACTCGAAAAGACGAACTGGAACAAGTCGAAGAGTGCCCGCGAACTGGGTTTGTCACGGCAAGGGCTTTTGAAGAAAATCAAGCGATACGGCATAACGGGGCGTGCTCGAGATCTCACCAGCTAAGTGCGGGTGGGATAAACGCACCGTTTTACCTCTGAGATTTACATCACAGTGATATTGCTATAGAATCTCCCTACGAGCGGACGCACCATTGCCGCGCGTGCCAGATGACAAGCTGTAATTAGAACGTTTCGCTGCGGAGGCAAGGATGGTGGCCAAAAAAACAAGGGTTGCGGTCGTGGGAGCCGGCAATGTGGCCCAGATTGCTCACCTGCCGGCTTACAAGAGCCAGGCAGACGTCGAGGTTGCCGCCCTCGTTGATGAAAATGTGGTCAAGGCGAGAAAAGTCGCCGAGCAATATGGAATCGAGTCCGTCTATGAGGACTTCACCGAGATGCTAGAGGAACAAGAGGTAGACGCCGTTGATATCTGCACCCCAAATTACCTGCATGCCCCGATGGCCGTGGCCGCCCTCAGATCGGGACATCACGTTCTCTGTGAAAAGCCTCTGGCTCGCAATGCCGCGGAGGCCAGGAAAATGGTCGACACCGCAAAGAAGTGTAAAAAGACCCTTATGGTCGCGATGAACAACCGTTTTCGGCGCGACGTGGAAATACTGCATAAGTTCATCAAGGGTGGCGAGCTGGGCAACGTACAACTTGTCAAGGCAGGATGGAGGCGCACGGCGCAGGACTGGCAAGAGCGAAGCTGGTTTACCGATCACAAGAAGTCCGGGGGAGGAGCGCTTCTCGATTTGGGTTTACCCAAAATGGACCTGGCGATATGGATCGCAGGACTCAAGAAACCCACCCGCATCAGTTGCAACACATTTCGTGCCGCTGGAGGTACTGGAGTCGAAGACTCGGCATGCGCAATGGTAAATTTTGCCGGTGGAAGTTGTCTAATTTTGGAGGTGACTTGGAATCTGCTCGAGCCAAAGGATCACGTCTATCTGCAAGTGTACGGAAGCAAAGGTGCCGCGAATCTCTATCCGTTCAGGATCCACAAGGCTTTGCACGGACATCTCGTCAACGTGACGCCTGCACTCGAACAGAAGAACTATTACAAGGAAAGCTATCGTCGTGAGATTCGCCATTTTATTGATTGCATTCGCGCGAAACGTTCTCCACTAACCACCGGGGCGGAGGCGGCTAACGTCCTGAAAATCCTCGACGCCATGTACGAGTCGGCATCGGGCGGTTGCGAGGTCAGTCTCACTTGAGAATTTTCTCTCCGGTAAAGTGGCTGCCCCCGCTGCCGCTTGTCTCTTCCGCAGTGGCTTCGGGCGTGATACTTGCGCTGGCCTTTCCACGCACGTCTCTTAGCTTTCTGGTCTTTGTTGCATTCCTGCCGGTTATGGTGGTGCTCAATCGCCGACCCCACCCGCGCTCCGTATTCTTTAAGACGGGCTATCTGTTCGGGGTTGCGTTTTTCCTGGGGCATTTGTGGTGGATTGTCAGGCTTGTGCCCTCCTCGAGCATTACCATCCCCTGGCTCATGGCGCCGGCGCTGATCCTGTTGGTGTTGTACCTGTCGGTCTACCCGGCGCTCGTATTCTGGCTACTGCGTGTTCTGGGAAGGGGCGTCGGAGTCACCTCGATCTTTGTCGTGCCCCCGCTGTGGGCGTTGACCGAAGTCTTTCGCTCGAGCGGCGAACTGGGCTTTGCTTGGGGGGCGGTGGGCTACGCACTGGCCCCATACCCCTCTTTGATCCAGCTGGCGGCGGTGGTCGGGCTATTCGGAGTGGGGGCGCTTGTCATGCTGGTCAATATGTTGTGGAGCCGGGTCTTTCTCGCCAGGGGCTTGCGGGCCAAGGCCGGATACTTGCTGTTGGGTGGGGGACTCATCGCGGTTCTTTCTCTACATGGGAACAGATCCATCGTCAAAGTTTCGGAACGATCTGGGGGCGAACCGTTTACAATCGCCGTAGCGCAGCCAAACGTAGATCTGGCGATCAAGTGGGACCCCGCTTACACCGATTCGACCTTCAGGTTGATCGAGCGGCTCTGCCGGCGGGCCGCTCCCATGGAACCGAAAATGATCGTGTTCCCAGAGACGTCGGCGCCCGTATATATTCGATACCGTCCTCAGTATATGAATCTGCTGCTCGGTATCGCGCGTGAGATGCGGATGGCCGTCTACATCGGTTTTCTCGACGGTCGCTATGACGGGCCGGGCGACTCGCTAAATGTCTACAACTCCTGCGCGCTGTTCGACGTCGACGGTCAATTCTTGCAATACGACAAGACACACTTGCTTCCGTTTGGTGAAGCGATCCCGTTTGCCTCGAAGTACCCAAGGCTCAAGAAACTCGATTTTGGTCAGGCCAATTTCCAACCCGGTCCTTCGAGGGAGCTTGCCGCCTCGAGCGTCGGCAAGATCGGACCGATGATCTGTTTCGAATCGATCTTCCCTGATGTCGCACGCCGGCTTGTCGGAGGCGGTGCTGAGATCCTCGTCAACATTACAAACGATGGCTGGTTCGGGTTTACGCCGGGCCCTTACCAGCACAACGAGATGGCTATTTTTCGGGCGGTGGAGAACGGCCGCTACCTGGTGCGCAGCGCCAATACTGGCGTGTCAATGGTCGTCGATCCTGTGGGGCGAGTGGTGTCCGCGCTAGGATTGAATGAGGAAGGTATCCTCATCGAGGATGTCGAACTCATGAGCAGCCAGACCATCTACACCCGACTGGGTAACACGCCTTTGATCGTGGCAGCGATTCTGTTCGTGGGCGTGGGGACACTGGCCGGCAGAATCCTCACAAACGGCGCCCGCGAGTCTTAACTTGTGGGTCTTGCGGTCTGTTGTGGTGGGCTCGTCGGCCATCGCTACGAGAACTTCCACTTGTAAAACACGTATTTTGAGTTTATGCTGTCGGCAGAGGCGCGGTGACTAAGTTGTGAATGTGACTATTCTTAAATCAAAAATCCACAACGCGACGGTGACTGGCGTAGATAAAGACTACGAAGGTAGCATAGTCATCGATGCCCTGCTCATGGCGGAGGTGGGGCTGCACCGGTATGAAAAGGTGTTGGTGGCGAATCTCAACACGGGTGATCGTTTCGAGACATACGTCATTGAAGGCGAGCGTGGAAGTGGCAAGATCGAGCTCAATGGCGCAACCGCCCGACTCGGGCAAGTTCATGATCGGCTGATCATCTTCGCGTTTGCCACAATTCCGGAAACTGCGACCGCGACTTTTACCCCCAAGATTGTCCAGTTGGACGAGAGTAACCACGTTGTTCGGAGATCATTCGCCGAGTGATGGATAAGATCTCCGCAACTAGAAAACTCTATCTACGAGATCCCTACACAGTCAGTTTTGAGGCAACGCTCGTCTCCAGCGTGAAGATGCCCGAAGGCCGTTACGCGGCGGTTCTCGATCAGACATTCTTCTATCCGGCGTCTGGTGGTCAGCTGGCAGATCGAGGCACGATAGAGGACGCGGAGGTGGTCGACGTTTGGGAGGACGATGCAGGGATTGTATATCATGGGTTGACGGCGGATCTCCCCTCCGGATCTGTTCGCTGCCAGGTGGATTGGGAGCGGCGCTTTGATCACATGCAGCAGCACACGGGTCAGCACATTCTCTCTCGGGCGTTTATTGAAACCGGCCATATGGAGACGGTTTCCTTTCACATGGGAGACGAAATGTGCACCATCGATATCGACGGTGCGCAACTGGATAGTCCTATCGTCGCCTCGGCCGAAGCGCTCGCCAATGCGGTTCTGTGGCAGGATCGCGAAGTCCTGGTCAGTGAAGTCTCGGCGTCCGAACTAGACGTGGTAGAGTTGAGAAAAAAGCTTCCCGAAGGAGTGGAGAAGGTGCGTTTGGTCGAGATCGCCGGGTTTGACGTGATTGGCTGCTGCGGCACTCACGTGGGGCGCACCGGAGAACTGGGGATCATCAAGATTCTAAAACACGAAAAATCCAGAGGTGCCTACCGTGTTACTTTTCAGGTCGGCAGGCGTGCGTTTGACGATCTAGGTGCCAAGCACGAGCTTGTAAAGCAGCTTGCCAATCGATTCACAACCTCGGTTGATGGTCTCGAGGAGAAAATTCGAAAAGTACATTCGCAGGGTCAGCAGTACAGAAAAGAACTACAGAGATTGTCCAGGCGACTCGCTACTTACGAGGCACGCGATCTGCTGGACAAAGCCAGGGATCACGGAGGTCAGACGTACGTCGTTGAGGTTGTCGGTGATTGTAGCGAGAGCCACTTGAGGTTGCTGGCTACGGAACTAAAGAACCAGAACGATGTGGTGAGCATGATCGCGTCTGATAGTGGTGTTGTCATATGCCACGCGCCCGACGACGCACACATCGATTTTTCCGACTCGGTTGTCGAACGCGCAAAATCTCTTGCTGGCAGTGGTGGTGGCAAGGGAGGCTTCGCCACCGTACGGCTGCCGGCGGGCGTGGCGGTTCGGGAATTCATCGAGCAGGCGTTCGAGGTGGTTGTGGCCAAGTAGTCTCGTTGACGATCCATCATGAAACTCCACTGGAAAATACTCATCGGCATGGCTCTGGGAGTCATCGTCGGACTTCTCCTTAATGAATCATTTGTTGTCGGTGGGGGTGTCGGCGAGCTGATGCGCAGACTCCTCCAGCCCATCCTGGGACCGATCGGGACCATATTCATTACTCTGCTCAAGATGATGATCGTGCCGCTCATCGTGGCGTCAATGGTTGTTGGGGTGGCACGGGTTGGCGATATTCGCAAACTGGGAGGATTGGGTGGCCGAACGTTTGTTTTCTACCTCGTGACAACCTGGGCCTCGGTTCTCGTCGGCCTGCTCGTCGTTAACTTGATAAGGCCAGGGGTTGGGGCTCCGCCGCTTTCCGGCGAGGTGCCAGATGCCGTAAAAACGGACGTTGGATTTTGGGGCATCATCATCGGCATGATCCCTGATAACCCGATTGCGGCCATGGCCAACATGGACATTCTGCCTGTCATCGTTTTTTCGCTCTTCTTCGGGGCGATTCTCACGACTCTTGGTGACAGAGGTTTGCCGCTGATCAATGTTTTCGAGAGTCTGAACGAGGTCATGATGAAAATGGCCGATGTCATCATTCGGTTCACACCTATAGGCGTTTTCGCTCTGTTGGCAAATGTCGTGGCGGAGACAGGCACGTCGATTTTCGCGAATCTCGGCAAGTATATGCTCACCGTAATCCTGGGTCTATCCGTTCACGCCCTCATCACGCTACCGCTCATCCTGAAATACATTGGTCGCATCAGTCCGGTTCGCTATGTGTCCAAGTTGACTCCAGCGCTCACAACCGCCTTCTCGACGGCCAGCAGCAGCGCCACACTACCGATCACCATAGATTGTGTGGAGAGCCGGGCCGGTGTTTCCAGTCGAGTGTCCAGTTTTGTGCTGCCCATCGGGGCTACCATAAACATGGACGGCACGGCTCTGTATGAGTCTGTTGCGGCTGTCTTTATCGCGCAGGTTTACGGAATCGAGTTGTCTTGGACGCAGCAGATGGTGGTTTTTCTTACGGCAACATTGGCCGCCGTGGGTGCCGCAGGAATTCCCAGCGCCGGACTCGTGACTATGGCTATCGTTCTCAACGCAGTGGGTCTACCACTCGAGGGAATCGGTATGATTCTCGCCGTAGACCGAATGCTCGATATGTGCCGGACGACCGTCAATGTGTGGGGAGACACCGTCGGTTGCGCAGTCATCTCCCGTCTAGAACGCGAAGACGTCCCGCCCCAGCTTCGTCACGCCCCATCACAAAAATCCAGCTAGTTGGATCGATGGCTGCCCTTTCCGTTTGATGAAATCGTCGCGGCAATGCTATATTCAGGTTTTGACCGTCCACAACATTCGGGAGGGAAGAGCGAATTGCAAATACTGCAACTCCGGTCACGTGTGAAGGTACTGGGCGCCGTTGTCGTTGCGGCGGCTGTGGCCGGTGCGTGTGACGAGAAACCGACACCTTTGGATAAAAACCTTCTGGTCAATGCCTCCTTCGAGGAAGTCGGTAACGGTCTCCCCAAACGATGGAAGATAAGTAACTTCCGTGGCCTCGAGGGTATGAAAGCGGCTTTCTACGGCGTGGACGACACCATATCCCACGATGGCGAGCGTTCGTTTTACTTCCGTGCGGACGGCGATGCCAGACGTTTTTACACGCTCTCCCAGGAGGTGAGGGTGCGGGGCGCCAACAGGGTACGGCTGCAGGGGAGAGTAAAGAGTATCGGGGTGGAGAAGCGACATGGACAATATCCACAAGCTAACCTGGCGCTAACCTATTACGATGAGTCGCGGGAGCGTTTTGTGGCCGCGCGTTTTGCCGATGTGGGCACCGAAATGAACCTTGGCACCAGCGATGGTTGGACGAGTGTCGACGAGGTGTATCCACTCCCAAGAAACACGGCTTTCGTCGTTGTTCATTGTGTCTTAGGCGCGTCGGGGCAAATCTGGTTCGATGATCTCTCTTTGCAGGTTCCCTCGGGCCTGCCGTGGCAACAGGCCGAGGGGGAACTGTTTACACACTACTGGTTGCAGGAAAGACCGTATCCGGAGGGGTCCATCGATTATCAAATGCAGCTTTATGATTACTACGCGGGAAGGTTGGGTATCCCCAGAGAGAATCAGGAACGAATTATGTATTACTTTTATCCGGACACGACTCTGCTTCGTGAGACCATGGGTATAACGGGACATTCCTATGTGGACTACAAGCGCAGGCAGATTCACTCGATTGATCCGGTCGATAACCATGAGATTGTGCACCTATTGACCGATTCCTACGGAGTGTTGCCCAAAGTGCTGTCCGAGGGCACGGCGTTCTGTCTCATGGATGATCTGAACGGAGAACCTATTCAGCCTTTGGCTCAGAGGCTTCTTCTGGCGGGGGAATTGCCGACCTTGGAGACGATTCTTCATCCTTTTGCGTTCAGGAGTGTAGAGTCGACCAACCTTATCGCCGCGGCTGCGTCCTTCGTGGGATATGTCCTCAAATTTGGTGGCAGCGTGCGGTTTCTCGAGCTTCACAGAACTCTATCTAGCGTGCCGGATTACGAAGCGTTCGCGGCAGTTTTTGAGCAAGTCTACGGCGGACCGCTCACCGATGCCGAAGCATACTGGCGACGGGTGCTGGCCAGTACTGATTTTTCCGAGGGCGAAAAATCGCAGCTCAAACCATGATCGGTAAGTTCGAATACTGTCCGCTTTGTGCGGCGCGCCTCGAAGACAGACGGTTGGATACAGAAGATAAGATGCGACCGGTCTGTCCCCGGTGTGGCTTCATACACTACGACAACCCGACGCCGGCGGCAGGTGTGGTTCTGTTTAGCGAAGGTCAACTCTTGCTCGTGCAGCGAAAGCACGAACCGCGAGTCGGCATGTGGACGCTACCCGCTGGGTTTGTCGAGGCGGGAGAAGAAGTACCCGCGTGCGTTATCAGGGAAACCAAAGAAGAAACAAATATCGACACGGAGATAATCCGCCTTTTTGGGGTTTACTCGGCTTTTGATGATCCCAGAGCGTCGGTCATCTTAATACTCTATTTAGCGAGGCAAATCGCCGGTGAACTGGAGTGCGGGGACGATGCGAGCGATGCCGGGTTCTTCGATCTCGACAATCTGCCAAAAGACATCGCGTTCCGGGCCCATCGCGCAGCGCTGGCCGACATCAAAAAACAAGTCGTGCGAGGCCTCCTGTGAGTCTTCGCGCAGGCTCCACGGAGAGAGAGCGGCGAGCCCCCGTGTACAGTTCCCGCCGCCGATATCTTATTCGACGATCACAACGCTAAATTTGTCTCCCTGTGCGACCCGGTCTACAATGTCCATGCCCTTGATCACGCGTCCGAAGATTGTGTAACGACCGTCGAGGTGCGGTTGTGGCGAGTGAGTGATAAAGAACTGAGATCCACCTGTGTCTTTTCCGGCATGGGCGATGCCGACCATCCCGCGGTCATAGTGGTGCTGATTGAATTCCGAGCGAATGTTGTAGCCTGGGTCTCCCCAACCGTCACCCCGTGGGCAACCCCCTTGAATCACAAAATTCGCGACCACGCGATGAAAGCTCATGCCTTTATTTTTGTCGTAGTCCCCGGATTGTGCGAGCTTTACAAAATTGGCCACCGTTTGGGTTGCATCGTCACCAAACAGCTCGATCTCGACGTCGCCATGTTCAGTGCGAATGATCGCTTTTCTCTTGCCCATCGGTAAGCTCAAATCGGCCTTTCTCGACGCGTCGAAATCTCTCTCGTAGAAATAGCGGTTGCCTCGGAGCGGAGGTCTTTCGACCCCGAGCTCGTCGAGTAGATCACTTGCCATCTGGCGAAGACGGGGGTCGTTTGCCTCCAAGGCATCGCGCGCAATCTGCTCGGCCTCCTTGGCCTTCATCTCTTTGAGGACGCTCATTATTTCAAGCCGCACATCGGTATCGACGCGATCGTTTCTCATGGAGAACCGGTCAATCAGCGCCGGAATCACATTCTTGTCACCTATTTTGCCAAGTGCTGTCACTGCCTCTGTTGCCACCACCCAATCCTCATCCTGTAGCTTCTCCACCAAGGCGTCCCTGACTTCGTCCTTCTTGAGGTTCGCAAGGCCTCTGACCGCAGCGGCACGCATCTTGGCGTCCTTATCTTCGCGCGCGATGGAAAGCAGGTCGGGAATTTGCTTTTCCTCTCTACACAAACCAAGTGCCTCAACTACCGCCGCACGAACGATCGTATCGCTGTCATTGAGCCCTGCGCTGACAAAGACGATTGCGTTTTTGCCCAGAACTTTGGCGAGAGACTTGTAGGACTCCGCACGGATGCCCACATTGCGGTCGAGAATCGACTGCAGCAGGAAATCTTTTGCGCTCTTATGGCCGATTTGTCCAATCGACATAACAACAGCCTTACGCACATGGTGTGAGGGGTGCTCTTCCGCCAGCGCGGCGAGCGCGGTCACCACTCTCTGATCCCTGTGGTTTTCGAGGATGGTCCCTAATGCCTGGATCGAGTTACAGGCCACCCTTAGGTCCGAGTCCGATGCGGCTTCTGTTAGAGACTCTACCGCGTTGTTTGCCTTAATCTTACCCAGGGTGCGCGCGGCGTAAGCGCGGACCAACGGGGATTCGCTGCGCAGAAACGGCACGATCGACTCGCGAACTCGCTTGGAATCCGCTGTCTCGAGACTGTGAATGGCCCGCCAAGCGACTTTGGCGTCACCGTCGTGGATCGACACCAGTAGCGCGTTAATCGCGGACTCACTTTCGATTTTTGCCAGGGCCATCGCCGCAGCCGCCCGCACCGGACCCTTGAAGGCGTGTAGCATCTCTCGCAACTCGTCTGTCGCCTCAACTCCCCCGATCTTGCCCAACGCCTCCAATACAACCTGCTGCACTTCCGCAACGGTTTTGCGATTGAGCTCGATTAGTTTTGGTACGGCTTCCTGCGAGCCGATCTGTCCCAGCGCGAAAACCGCTTCAAGTACGACGCGGGGATCCGAGTCGCCCAGCATCGGTGTCAGGTGGGTAACGTCCTGTGGATCCTGAATGCGACCGATGGCCTCGACGGCGCGGAGACGTATGAGCGGATTACTTGACCGCAGGTATTGAAATAGCTGCCCGTCACCGGTCACTCGGCCATCTTCCCATAGCGCAAGCCTCAAAAGGCTGTCCCGTCCCGCCGAAGTCGCGAGCAGCGATTGGTAACGACTAGCTGCGCTTGCATCTACCGTTACCGTGAACATGAGGGCCAAAAACAGAATACCGAGTTTCGTGTTTCCCATAAATCCCCGCCAGAGTTTGGGTCAACATGTGACAATGAGAACCGACACCAGATGCGCCAGTTTTGGATGATTTCACGCAGCCAAGGAGCGTGTCAAGCGGTTGTTGCAAAAGACGTTCCATTGACGAGCGCGGTGTTGACAGGCCAGTGCCCCTGTGATACCGTGCCGATCATAGCAGGCCTATCTCTAATACTCAGAACTTGATAGGCGTATATATGCCATGCATGAAAAGGGAGCGTCGTGTCTGAACGGGAGAAAAAACGGGTTGCGGTAATCGGTGCCACAGGAGTCGTGGGGCAAACGATTGCGCAAGTTCTCGCAGAACGCGGTTTTCCGGTCGGCGAATACGTTCCCGTGGCAACCGGCGACCGGGGTGAAAGAACGGTGAATGGCCTGGGGCGGACGTGGACGGTTTGTGCCATCGAAGAAATGGATTTCGGAGGGGTGGACATATGTTTTTTTAGTGCCGGCGCCGCTGTCAGCCGGGAAATGATTCCAAAGGCGCTGGACCGAGGTTGCCGAGTGGTTGACAACACAACCGCTTATCGGATGGATGCCGACGTGCCCTTGGTCGTGCCCGAGATCAACAGCAGCGAAGTGACTCCGGACACATGGCTGGTTTCGTGCCCTAACTGTGCGGCGATCAACCTGGTGATGACGCTGGCTCCGATTCTGCGCGAGGTGTCCATCGAGCGTGTTGTCGTCACATCCCTGCAATCGGTGTCGGGGGCGGGCAAGGAAGCGGTGGCCGAGCTTGATGCGCAGGTGCGATCCGACTTGAGTGGCGAAGAAGCGAAGGCGCGCGTGTTCGCCAAGCCGATCGCGTTCAATTGTCTTCCCAAAATCGGTGAGCTGGGTGATTCGGGTGACACGGTGGAGGAGCAGAAAATAATCGAGGAGACGCGGAAGATTCTTGGAAAACCAAGCCTCGGCATCGTGGCCACAGCAGTGCGTGTGCCGGTGCGCGTAGGACACGCCTTGTCGGTGAACGTAGAACTCTCAGATGAGCTTTCACTGGAGGATGCGCGAGGGTTGTGGCAGGAATCTCCCGGTATCGAATTTGACGACCGGCTGCCAACGCCGGTGGATGTTGCGGGTCGGGACACGGTCATAGTGGGCCGCCTGAGACGCGATGTATCGCGTCCTCACGCCATTAGCTATTGGGCTGTGGGTGACAATCTAAGAAAAGGCGCGGCGACGAATTCTGTACAGATCGCCGAGCTGTGGTGTAGCCTATGAACGAGCCGCATACGCTAGACGCTCGATCGGTGGCACGTAAAAGATCATATTTTCTGGCAAGAGATCCAAGGGTGTTTATCATTCTTTTGGGTACCATTTTGGTCTTCACTTTTCTGATCGGTCACACCGTGGGGCTACTGCTTCTCTTTTTGTACATTGTAGCAATGCATCTCGTGTACGGTGTGTCGCGACGGGGACTTTTGAAAAACGCCCGCAAGCTCATTGGCTTCGTTTTGCTTGTCGTTGTTATCAACGCTTTTCTAGTGCGCGGTACGCCACTGCTGCCGTGGTTCTCTGTGTTTTCCAGGGAGGGGCTAGGCGCGGGTATCTATTATAGTATGCGGGTTGTCGTACTGTACTTTGCCATATTTCTCTTCCTGTCCGTTACATCGCAGGAGGGAATTGCAAAAGGGCTTTCATCTCTAGTCAAACCGGTTTCGGCGCGGTGGTCTCGGCGTATAGCATTATACGGCTTCCTGTCGATCGGCTTTTTGCCGCTTTTCGGAAGTGAGGTCGAACGAATCCGCATGGCTCAGCGGTTTCGAGGTGGGGGATTTGAGGGTGGACTTGTGCAAAGGCTGGCGGGGGCGCGAATGCTGATTGTTCCGCTGCTCGTTTCCGCGATTCATCGATCGGATCAGTTGGCTATGGCGGTCGAGTTGAGAGGCATCAAGAGGTCTATCGGTCATATTCTGCATGTTGGTAAACCCAGTTACGGGGATTTCTTTTTCTCGGTGATGACCTTGGTCGTCGTTCTTATTGCATTCTCGTTATGACGAATTAGGGCTGCGGTCGCAGATGAGAAATTTCAAGCTGCTTATAGAATACGATGGGACAGATTTTCACGGCTGGCAGAAACAGCCGAGTCTGCGCACCGTCCAGGGTGTAATGGAAGATACTATCTATGAAGTTTTCGGGAAGCCGGTCCCGGTCAACGGCGCCGGGAGGACAGACGCGGGTGTGCATGCACTTGGGCAGGTCGCCAACCTCGTTGTCGATACCACCATGTCGGTTGATCAGACAGGCAGGGCTTTGGCGGCCAAACTCCCAGAGGATATTCAGGTCTATCACGTGAAAGAAGTCGACCTCGATTTTCACGCGCGCTTTAGCGCGAAGAAGCGGCGCTATACTTACTACCTTCGTACCGAGCCGACCGCGATCTGGCGCCGGTTCGCGTACGTGGTAACGGCACCACTCGATATCGATGCCATGCGTAAGGGTTCTCAGTATCTTATCGGAGAGAAGGATTTCGCGAGTTTCACGCCGAGTCGTTCAAATGGCTACCCGACACACTGCAACCTGATGAAGCTGAGTGTTACAGACGACGAGGAGATCATCTCGATCGGTGTGGAGGCCGACCATTTTCTGCACAATATGGTCCGCGTTATAGTGGGCACCCTGATCGAAATCGGAAGAGGACGAATTCAGCCGGAACACGTCGAGCAGATTCTACGTAAAAAGAATCGAGCGGCTGCTGGACCGACGATTCCTCCCAACGGCCTATTTTTGATGGAAGTGGTTTACGACGAATGATTTCGGCTTGGATCCGGTCCTTGGATTCATTATTATAAAAACTCCTACCAAATCATCGTCGTTTAGAAGGCAGGTGAAACGACCAGGAGCCATGAACGCGTTTGAATCCCGCCCACGCTATGGCCCGCTGCCCTATATCTTTGGGGGACTACTGGGCGTAAGTCTGGGATTGGTCATAATCTCCGGCATTCTGTTTTTCAACAACCCCAAGAGTGATGTGGTGGCGGATTCGACGCCGCCCGAGACCCAGGAACCCCCGCTGATCGAGATCGATGCGAGTCGGCGCAATGCCATTGTCAACGCGACAGAAACGATAGCGCCGGCCGTGGTCAGTATAACGGCGACCCGCACGCGTGTATATCGTACCCTGTCTCCTTTTGCGCGCGAGTGGCTGGAGCTCTTCGGAATTCCCAAAACCTACAAGAAAGAGATCTCGTCGTTGGGCTCAGGTGTGATCGTCGACGGGAGCGGGTATATAATCACCAATGAACACGTCATCCTGGATGCAGAAGAGATCGAGGTCACGTTATCCACGGGCGAGGTGATCCCGGCAGAAATCGTTGATACGGCTCACGATTATGATCTCGCCGTGATAAAGGTCGCTCGTGACGGTTTACCGGTTGCGCGACTTGGCAACTCGGATGAACTCGTGGTGGGCGAGTGGGCGATTGCCATTGGTCAGCCCTTCGGCCAGCTACTGTACGACACCCAGCCAACAGTGACCGTCGGGGTCATCAGCGCTCTTCATCGCGAGGTAAGGGAAGGCCAGGGCAGCGATCAATACTTCAAAGACATGATCCAGACCGACGCGGCCATCAATCCAGGTAATAGCGGCGGACCCTTGGTCAATGCGCAGGGCCAGGTAATAGGCATCAACTCGTTTATTTTTAGCGCACGCGGCGGTGGCAATCTGGGTATGGGATTTGCGGTGCCAATAAATCGCGGCAAATGGGTTCTGTCTGAAATTCGTGAGCACGGGAGGATCAGAGACACTTGGCTTGGCATTCGCGTCAGCACCATCACGCCCGAACTTGCCGCGGGTCTGAACCTCAAGAACAACCGCGGGCTGCTCATTCGTGAAATCGACCATGACAGTCCGGCCGATAAGGCGGGTTTAAAGGCCGGTGATCTCATCGTTGCCGTCAACGGACAAGAGATAACAACGAGCCGCGAGGCTAACCGCATTATCTATGGTTCGCGAATCGGTGACCGACTCACCTTTGAGGTGTTGCGTAGAGGCAAGGCCAAAGAGATCCCGGTGGTTCTCGCGGAGAAGCCCAACGAAATATAGTCTTTCTTTCCCGTCTCTCATTCTTTTGAAACGGAGTCGGCATGATTGAACGATACACCCTTCCCAGGATGGGACAGGTTTGGTCGGACGATAATAAGTTCAGCACCTGGCTGAGAATCGAAATACTCGCTTGCGAAGCGCTGGCCGAATTGGGTGAGATTCCTGCCGAGGCTGTCCAGGTGATCAAAGAAAAGGCACGCTTCGAGACACCGCGCATCCTGGAGATCGAGGAAACCACGCAACACGACGTTATCGCCTTTCTCACCAACGTCGCCGAAAACATAGGGCTTGAATCACGTTTTATCCATCTGGGTATGACCAGCTCGGACCTCCTAGATACGTCGCTCTCTTGTTTGCTCAAGGAGGCGGGCGAGCTGATACTCGAGCGCTGCGTCGAACTCAAAGCAGCGCTCAAAGAGAAGGCCATCACCCACAAGAGAACGACTATGATCGGCCGGACTCACGGTGTCCATGCGGAACCCATCACCTTTGGACTCAAGATGTTGCTGTGGTATGACGAGATGTGCAGAAGAGAACAAACCATGCGACGGGC
>JAOTUR010000055.1 GCA_029863805.1 Candidatus Krumholzibacteriia bacterium
CTTGCCGGGAGTCCGTTATCACATTATTAGAGGTGTGCTCGACACATCGGGTGTTGAGGGCCGGCATAACGGACGTTCAAAGTACGGAGTGAAGCGACCGAAGGCTTGATGTGCCCTAACGGAGAAGGCGTCGACGATGTCACGGAGAAGAGTCACAAAGAAGAAAGCGCTGGTGCCGGATGTAAAATACGGTGATCACACGTTAGCTCGTTTTGTCAACTACGTGATGCGCAAGGGTAAGAAGTCGAAAGCCGAAAGCATCGTCTACGACTCGTTCGAACTTATTGAAAAGAAGACAGGCCAAAAGGGAATTGAGGTATTCAAGAAGGCTCTCGATAATGTGAAACCTTCTCTGGAGGTAGCCTCGAGGCGAGTAGGTGGCGCCACTTATCAGATTCCGATCGAAGTCAGACATGATCGTCGAACGGCTCTCGCTATGCGCTGGATCACAAGCTACGCGAGGGCTCGCACAGAAAAAACGATGGCTGAAAGGCTCGCCAACGAACTAATGCTGGCCGCCAGAAACGAGGGCCCTGCCATCAAGAAGCGGGAGGACACACATCGCATGGCGGAAGCGAACAAGGCCTTCGCCCACTTCAGGTGGTAGTGGGCGGTTGGGTGGTGTGAAAAACAAACACATACGTTGCACAAACACGGGGTCATTAAGCTTCAGAGGTTTGCAATCAGAATATCCAAGTTTGTGAAAGGGTGCAAGTTGCACCGCCTAGAAGTGAACATTATACTCCCCCTGATCCATCCCTGACCGGTCGAGCCAGGTTGCTCGATGGGTTGGGTCGGCCGATCGGGCAGAAAGAAACAATGGCAAGATTGGTTCCCCTAGAAAAAGTTCGAAACATCGGCATCATGGCACACATAGATGCTGGTAAGACAACGATCACTGAGCGAATTCTCTACTACACGGGTCGTACACATCGCATGGGAGAGGTACATGATGGTGCCGCTACCATGGACTGGATGGCGCAGGAGAAGGAACGCGGGATAACCATCACATCCGCGGCGACGACGGCCTTCTGGAAGGATCACCGAGTCAACATTATCGACACCCCAGGGCACGTCGATTTCACAGTCGAGGTGGAGCGAAGTCTCAGGGTGCTCGATGGCGCGGTGGCGATCTTTTGCTCGGTGGGTGGGGTTGAACCGCAGTCGGAGACGGTGTGGCGGCAGGCGGACAAATATGGAATTCCACGAATCGCTTTTGTCAACAAGATGGATCGAATGGGGTCAGACTTTTATAGCGTGGTTGCCATGATCAAAGAACGCCTCGGAGCCCACGCGGTGCCAATTCAGCTTCCAATCGGCAGCGGCGACATGTTTACGGGCATAATAGATCTCGTCAAGATGAAGGCCTATTTTTACAAGAAGGAAACGCTGGGATCGACCTACGACGAGGAGGACATACCGCCTGATCTGTTGGACTTGGCGAAGGAGTACCGTGAGGCCATGGTCGAATCTTTGGCCGAGTACGACGACGATTTGATGCATGATTTTATCAGTCACGGGGATTCGAGCAACGATGCGGTCGCCAGGGGTATTCGCAAAGCGGTGCTCAAAGTCGATTTCGTGCCGGTACTTTGTGGTTCGGCTTTCAAGAATCAAGGCGTCCAGAAACTCCTCGATGCGGTTGTCGACTATTTGCCTTGCCCCATGGATGTTCCTCCGGTAACGGGCGTTAATCCCTACACAAAAAAGGAAGAAACTCGGAAGGTGGGTGATGACGAGCCATTTTCGGCGCTGACCTTCAAGATCATGACCGATCCTTATATCGGCAAGCTTACCTACATACGCGTTTACAGCGGTGTCGCCAAAACGGGAAGCACCGTGATTAACACGACAAGCGATGCAAAGAGCCGCTTGGGCCGTCTGGTGCAGATGCACGCCAACAAACGCGAGGAAAGGGAAGCGGTGTACTCCGGTGATATAGCGGCGGTGGTGGGGCTCAAGAACGTGAGTACGGGCGACACCATATGTGATGTAAAACATCCAATTACGCTCGAGCGCATGCACTTTCCTGAACCGGTATTGTCGGTCGCGATCGAGCCGCGAACAAAAGCAGATCAGGACAAGCTGGCGCTGTCGCTCGAAAAACTGAGCGAAGAGGATCCCACCTTTCTGGTCAGGACTGATGACGAAACGGCCCAGACCATCATCTCCGGTATGGGTGAGCTTCACCTGGAAATACTCGTCGACCGAATGCTCCGCGAGTTCAAAGTCGAGGCTAACGTCGGAAAGCCTCAGGTATCCTACAAAGAGTCCATTACGGGGTCGGCGCAGGCGGAGGGCAAGTTTATCAAGCAAACGGGTGGCCGGGGGCAGTATGGGCATGTCGAGATCGTCGTCGAGCGAAATCTCGAAAGTGATGATTTCGTTTTTGAGAACAAGATTGTCGGTGGAGCTGTTCCCAGGGAGTTTATTCCAGCCGTCGAGCGGGGTGCAAAGGAGGCAATGTCGGGAGGCGTTGTGGCGGGTTATCCCATGATTGGGGTCAAGGTCAAACTTCTCGATGGCTCCTATCACGACGTCGATTCGAGCGAGGTGGCTTTCCGCGTGGCCGGGGCGATCGCATTCAAGGAAGCGGTCAGGAAAGCGAACCCGGTTCTTCTCGAGCCCACCATGGACGTCGAGGTTGCTGTACCCGAGGAATACATGGGTGATGTAATGGCGGATCTGACATCGCGAAGAGGAAGAATAGGCGGCATGTTTCAGCGTGCGGATGGGCAGGTCATAGCGGCGCGGGTGCCGCTAGCGGAGATGTTTGGCTATGCGACGACGTTGCGATCTCTGACGCAAGGGCGAGCGGTGTACACGATGCAGTTTTCCAAATACGAAGAACTTCCAAAAGCGATCGCCGAGGAGCTTGCCAGCAGATTTCAGGGTAAGGCTGTAGAGAGGTAAGGAGGAGAAATGGCGCGAAAAAAGTTTGAAAGGACCAAGCCGCACGTGAACATTGGGACGATCGGACACGTGGATCACGGCAAGACGATGCTGACGACGGCGATCACGTTGGCGTTATCAAAGAAGGGGTTGGCGGATTACGTGCCTTTTGACCAGATCGACAAAGCGCCTGAGGAAAAAGAGCGCGGGATCACGATAGCGACGGCGCATGTGGAGTACCAGACGGAGAAGCGGCACTACGCGCACGTGGACTGTCCGGGACACGCGGACTACATCAAGAATATGATCACGGGTGCGGCTCAGATGGACGGGGCGATATTGGTGGTGAGCGCATCGGATGGGCCGATGCCTCAGACGCGGGAGCACGTGCTTTTGGCTCGTCAGGTAAACGTTCCGTACATCGTGGTGTTTTTGAACAAGGTGGATATGGTTGATGATCCGGAGCTGTTGGAGTTGGTGGAGTTGGAAGTTCGTGAGCTGTTGAGCAACTACGAGTTTCCTGGGGATGAGATACCGGTGATCAAGGGGAGTGCTCTGAAGGCGGCGGAGAGTGAGGATCCGGATAGCGAGGCGGCGAAGTGCATTTTTGAGTTGTTGGATGCGATCGATGAGTATGTGCCGACGCCGGAGCGAGACACCGAGAAGCCGTTTTTGATGCCGGTGGAGGATGTGTTTTCGATTACGGGACGGGGGACAGTGGGTACGGGTCGAGTGGAGCGTGGTCGGATCAAGACGGGGGACAAGGTGGAGCGAGTGGGGATTCGGGACACGAAGGAGACGGTGGTGACGGGAGTGGAGATGTTTCGCAAGACGTTGGACTATGCGGAGGCGGGTGACAACGTGGGATTGTTGTTGCGGGGTGTGGAGAAGGAAGATCTGGAGCGAGGGATGGTAATATCGGCGCCGAAATCGATCACGCCCCACACGAAGTTCCAGGGGAAGGTGTATGTGTTGACGAAGGAGGAAGGCGGGCGGCACACGCCTTTTTTCAATGGGTATCGGCCGCAGTTTTATTTTCGGACGACGGATGTGACGGGAGTGGCGACATTGTCGGAGGGCACGGAGATGGTGATGCCCGGGGATAACGTGGAATTGCAGGTGGAGTTGATCACGCCGATCGCGATGGAGAAGGAGCTGCGTTTTGCGATTCGCGAAGGCGGGCGCACGGTTGGTGCGGGTGTGGTGACGGCGGTCATCGAGTAGGTTTGCAGGATTGGCTGTCGACCTGGTTTTGTGACCTTTCATTACTCATCGAGGTTTTAGCCATCGCGCACAGAGGTTCAGCTTATTGTAGTTGAAACGTGTGCGTGAAGGCGGTTGATAAAAAGGAAAAACCATGAGAGACCTCGTCATTCTGGCTTGCACGAAGTGCAAACGTCGGAATTACACGACTACTAAGAACAAGAAGAAGCACTCCGACCGGATCGTACATAAAAAGTACTGCCGTTTCTGCAACGTGCACACCGACCACAAAGAAACACGGTAGCTTCGTAAACGACGAGCATTGTCAGCAGGCTCGTAGCTCAACTGGTAGAGCACCGGTCTCCAAAACCGGGGGTTGCGGGTTCAAGTCCTGCCGGGCCTGCCAACCATCGACAAAGACGGGGAAGAGGATGTTTGAACGTTTCAAGAATTATCTGGCCGAGACCAAAGTAGAAATGAAAAAAGTCACGTGGCCGAGTAGAGGGGAGCTCAAAGACGCCACCCGCGTTGTGATAGTAGCAACCATACTACTGACCATTTTTATCGGGTTTGTCGACCAGATACTGAGCAATATCGTGAAGCTGGTGTTCAGGTAAAGCCACGCAGTGAGGGGCACGCGAGTCATGGACCCAAAAGATCAAAGCGAGCCGGTGGTAAAGTCCGCTGAAGCCGAAGATAGGGCCGACGAGGAAGTCGAAGCCACCGACGAGGAAGTCGAGGCCACCGACGAAGAAGTCGAGGCCGCCGACGAAGAAGTCGAGGCCGACGGCGAAAGCGAAGCCGCTGAAGCAGTCGAGGCAGCCGAAAAAGTTGTGGCCGAAGGCGATGGCGATGCCCAAGCGAGCGAACAGGCGGATGAGTCGAAGCTGCCGATGAAGTGGTACGTGGTCCACACGTACTCCGGGCACGAGAATAAGGTCAAGGAGAACATCCTCAAGATGATCAGTTCTTCTGTGATTGAGGACCAGTTTGGGCGCTTGATCGTGCCGACGGAAGAAGTGGCCGAGATGAAGAAGGGCAAGAAGACCGTCACGACGCGGAAGTTCTTTCCCAGCTATATCCTAATAGAAATGCACATGAGCGATGAGTCGTGGCATCTGGTCAACGGCATTCCCGGTGTCACCAGCTTTGTGGGTACGGGGAGAAAACCGCAGCCGCTGTTGCCAAATGAAGTCGAGAGAATTCTAGGGCGGATGGACAAAGACAAAGAGACCATCATCCCGGAGATACCATACACGCTTGGAGAACATATCCGTATAAAGGACGGCCCGTTCAGCGATTTTACGGGAGTCGTCGATGAGATCAATGTAGACAAGGGAAAGCTGCGGGTCCTGGTCAGTATTTTTGGCCGCGAGACGCCAGTAGAGCTTGATTTTCTGCAGGTCGAGTCGCTGTAGAGCAGGACGGCCCTCGCTTTTGTTCTTACGCGCACCCGTTTTCAAATGGGAAGCGAATTGCGAGACCGGAGCTCGAAAATGATCGTGTAACAGATGATGTCTAGTAGGAGACAGTAATGGCAAAACCCAGAAAGAAGATTCTTACCAACATCAAGCTTCAGATACCCGGAGGCAACGCCACGCCCGCGCCACCGGTTGGCCCCGCCCTGGGACAGCACGGCGTCAACATAATGGAGTTCTGCAAGGCGTTCAACGCGAAGACACAAAAACAGATGGGCGTGATCATCCCGGTCGTGCTCACGGTGTATGCGGATCGGTCGTTTACTTTTATAACCAAAACGCCGCCTGCCGCCGTGCTTCTCAAGCAAGCGGCGGGCATCGCCAAGGCGTCGGGTGAACCCAACAAGAACAAAGTGGGTAAGGTAACGAAGGACCAGGTTCAGGAGATCGCGCAAACTAAAATGGAAGATCTGAACGCTGCGTCGATCGAGGCTGCGATGGAGATGATTCGGGGCACAGCAAGGAGCATGGGTATTGTTGTCGAGGACTGATCCGCTCATGAACCGTCAAACCGTCGGAGCGAGTTCGAGTTATTAAGGAGCCAGAGATGAAACGGGGAAAGAACTACAAGGCGGCCGCTTCCAAGATTGACAAAGAGAAGCGTTACGATCTCAAAGAGGCCGTTCCGCTTCTCAAACAAATGACCACCGCGAAGTTTGATGAGACTGTGGAGCTATCTGCGAATCTGGGGGTTGACCCGAGACACGCTGATCAGCAGGTGCGAGGCACGGTGGTTTTGCCTCATGGCACTGGAAGAAAGGTGAGAGTACTGGTTCTCGCGCGGGGGGAAAAAGAAAAAGAGGCGACGGAGGCGGGAGCCGACATGGTCGGTGCCGACGAGTACATTCCCAAACTTCGTGAGGGATGGCTGGATGTCGATGCGATTATTGCCACTCCCGACTTGATGGGCGAGGTCGGTAAGCTGGGCAAGATACTCGGACCTAAAGGACTTATGCCGAATCCGAAGAGTGGTACCGTGACGTTCGAAGTTGCCAAGGCGGTAAAAGATGTGAAGGCCGGCAAGATCGAATATCGAGTGGATAAGGGCGCGAACATTCACGTTCCCGTGGGCAAAATGTCCTTTGATGAGAATAAGCTTCTGGAGAATATAAGCGTTCTGTTGGCGGAGCTGCTCCGGGCCAAACCATCGTCGAGCAAAGGCAAATATCTGAAAAGCCTTAGTCTGTCACCCACCATGGGACCCTCGATCCGTTTGGATGCGCAGCAAATTGTCAGCGACATGAAATAGATCTTGGTTAGGAGGTTTGAGGGATGGCACGCCCGGAGAAAATAAAAAAAGTTGAATCGATCAAAGACGCGCTCGGTGACGCGCGTTCGGTGGTTCTCAATGACTTCACCGGCTTGAGCGTCGAAAAACTTTCGCAGTTGAGAAAACTGTGTCGCGAAAACGGGATCGAGTATCGTGTTATCAAGAATACGCTAGCCAAGCGAGGCATTCGTGGCACGTCTGTTGAAGAGCTGGAAGCGCACTTTGCTGGACCGACCGCAGTGGCCATCGACCGCGAGGGAGAGAACGTCTCGGCCAAGATTTTGGCCAAGTTCGCGGAGGAAAACGAGGCACCCAAGTTCAAGGCCGGGCTCGTGGAGGGCAAGGTCATCGACGCGACCGGCCTGCTCAGGCTTGCAAAACTTCCATCTAGAAACGATTTGCTCGCGTTGGTGCTCATGTCGATCAAATCGCCCGGCGACAGCCTGGTATCTGTCCTGCAGGGTCCACTGAGAAACCTGTTGTATGCCCTTAATGCAATCACTGAAAAGAAGCAAGCGCAAGGTGGGGGAGACGCTCCCCAGGAGTAGTAACGTTCAATAGCAAGGAGTCGACAAATGGCGACAGCAAAAGCCGCAAAAAAAAGCAACGTTGAGGCAGCGATGGAGATCATCGAAGGCCTAACACTGCTTGAAATGTCGGAACTGGTAAAGAACCTCGAAGACAGGTTCGGTGTCACGGCCGCCGCGCCAATGGCTGCGATGCCCATGGCCGGTGCTGCCGGTGGTACAGCCGAGGCGGCGGAAGAAAAGACCGAGTTCGACGTTATCCTCAGCAACATCGGCTCGGATAAGATCAAAGTGATCAAGGTTGTCAGAACGATCACCAGTCTTGGTCTCAAGGAAGCGAAGGAACTCGTGGAGAGCGCGCCAAAGGCGATCAAGGAAGCCGTCGGCAAAGAAGAAGCCGAAACGATCAAGAAGAAGATCGAGGAAGTCGGCGGCAGCGTCGAGTTGAAGTAGAGAACTCGGACTTGCCATGCATTTGTTTGCAGGGCGGTATGTTCCGTGACGCCGTGATCATGATCCGCAAAGATACCATCGAGGTTGAATATGATTAAGAAAAGTACCGGTCGCGTTGTGGACTATCCGACAGACGACAAGGGTCGGATAGACTTCTCGAACATTCCAGATATTATGGATGTGCCCAACCTCCTTGCCGTTCAGCTGGAGAGCTATGCGAATTTTCTCCAGGCTGACATTGAGGCGGAACGGAGAAAAAACCAAGGGCTGGAGCTGGTTTTCCAGTCGGTATTTCCCATCGAGTCGCCAAAGGGCAAATACAATCTTGAGTACCATGGCTACACCGTAGGTGAAACCAAGTACAGCGAGGAGGAATGCAAGGAGCGCGACCTGACATTTGCGGCACCTCTGAAGGCACGATTACGTCTCGTAATCAACGAGGAAGATCCCGATAGCGGCGAGAATAAGATCAAGGACATCATCCAGAGCGAGGTGTTTCTTGGCGAGATCCCCCTCCTGACCGACAAGGGTACGTTCATAATCAATGGCGCGGAGCGAGTTATTGTTAGCCAGCTGCACCGCTCACCTGGGGTTTTCTTTGGCGATGAAATCCACCCCAATGGTAAACGTTTGTTCAACGCGCGCATCATTCCCTACCGGGGCTCCTGGCTCGAATTCACGGTCGACATCAACGACGTGATGTTTGTAAACATCGACCGTCGTCGTAAGATCCCGGTGACGGTGCTGTTAAAGGCGATGGGGTTCGACTCCAACCAGGCGATAGTCCGATTATTCCACCAGGTCGAGAACGTCAAAATCGGACCGCGCGTCTCCAAGAAGGACGAGGAAGTAATAGGGCGCGTCGTTGTTCAGGACATCACAGACCGAAAAACCGGTGAACTAATTGTCGACGGCGGTCAGCCACTGACCAAAGCCCATTTGGAGAAGTTCAGAGCTGGCAAGATTCAAATGGTTCCTTGCGTCAAGTTCCGTGAGAACCTCGGCCCGGACGAGGACGTAGTTCTCAAGACACTCGCCAAAGACGCCTGTCCCGATCAAGAAACCGCACTCAGAAAGATCTACAATCTCATTCGTCCCGGCGATCCGCCTAATCTCGATACAGCCAAGGCGCTTCTGGCGCGAATGTTTTTTAATCCCAAACGCTATGATTTGGCAAATGTTGGGCGTTACAAAATCAATCGCAGGCTCAATCTAAACGTTCCTGATGACCGCACCACGCTGGATCAAGCCGATTTTATCGCTGTCATTGCTTGCTTGCTGGATATGAAAGAAACCGATGCCGATCCGGATGACATCGACCACCTGGGTAACCGTCGGATTCGTTCCGTGGGCGAGCTTCTCGCCAATCAATTCTCCATCGGTCTTGCCCGCATGGCGCGTATCGTAAAAGAACGCATGGCGTTGCAGCAAGAGAGCGAGCAGATTACACCCTACGAGTTGATCAATGCCCGAACCGTGTCCGCGGTTGTTCAGTCGTTTTTTGGCAGCAGCCAGCTATCGCAGTTCATGGACCAAACCAACCCCTTGGCCGAGCTAACTCACAAGCGCAGGCTCTCTGCGCTCGGGCCGGGCGGTTTGACGAGGGAGCGGGCCGGTTTCGAGGTGCGGGACGTGCATTTCACCCATTACGGGCGCATGTGTCCCATCGAGACGCCGGAGGGTCCGAATATTGGTCTTATAAGCTCGCTTAGCACATACGCGCGCATAAACCAGTACGGCTTTCTCGAAACCCCCTACCGGAGAGTTTTGTCCGGAGTGGCATCAAAAGAAGTAGAGTTTCTAAGCGCAGATGAGGAAGCAGAATGTATCATCGCACAAGCCAATGCACCGTTGGACGAAAAAGGCAAGCTGATGAAGGACGCCGTGCTGAGTCGGCTGCGCGGTGATTTTCCCGTTGTCAAGCCAAAGCAGGTTCAGTACATGGACGTCGCACCGCGGCAGCTGGTCAGCGCCGCCGCTTCGCTGATACCGTTTCTCGAGCATGACGACGCAAACCGAGCACTGATGGGATGCAACATGCAGCGGCAGGCGGTGCCGTTGCTTAGAACAGAGGCTCCGCTGGTGGGCACCGGCATGGAGGCCAAGATCGCCAAGGATTCGGGAGTCCTGGTTGTGGCCAAACGGGGTGGAAAAGTAGCGTCTGTGACCGGTGAGCGGATCATCATAAATCCTCAGGCATCGAAAGACACCCTCGACGATTTCTCCCGATACGAGGGTATGGACGAGTACCCGCTCACGAAGTTCAAGCGATCCAACCAGGACACCGCCATAAATCAGAAACCCCTGGTTGGGGTGGGTGATCGTGTCAAGGCCGGGGATGTTCTCGCCGATGGGCCGGCAACCGATCGCGGCGAGTTGGCGCTGGGTACAAACGTGCTCGTCGCGTTCATGCCTTGGCTTGGGTACAACTTTGAGGACGCGATTCTCGTCAGCGAGTCGTTTCTGAAGGATGACAAGTTCACGAGCGTACATATAGAGGAGTTCGAATGCCAGGTTCGTGATACCAAGGCGGGTATTGAGGAGATCACCAGGGAGATCCCGAATGTGGGGGAGGAGGCGTTACGTAATCTGGATGAGGACGGTATCGTCCGTATCGGCGCGCGGGTCAAGGCGGGCAATATTCTGGTCGGCAAGGTCACTCCGAAGGGCGAGACGGATCTGTCGCCCGAAGAGCGTTTGTTGAGGGCGATCTTCGGGGAGAAGGCGGGAGACGTGCGAGATGCCTCGCTGAAGGCTCCGCCGGGAATGGACGGCATAGTCGTTGGTATTAAAGTCTTTTCGCGCAAGGAGCGCGATGACAAATCGCGGTCGCAGGACAAGCAGCGATTGACCGCGCTTAAGAAGGAGAAAGAGGGTGAGGTAGAGCGCATCGAGGCGATTCGCGCGCGGAAACTAGAATCACTCATGGTGGGCCAGACCAGCGAGAAGCTTGTCAACGCCGAGACCGGTGAGCTGATTGCAAAGTCCGGTCGCAAGATCAGTGAAAAGTTCTTCGCTTCGCTCGACATCAATCACCTGCAATGGGGTCTGGCCATTGTCAAAGATCCCAAAATCGATCGCCAAATCCAGGTCGTTATGGATACAGCGGCGAAGGCGATCGAGAAAGTCGATATTCAACACGAAAAAGAAGTCGAGCGCATCACGCGTGGTGATGAGCTGCCGCCCGGAGTATCGAAGCTGGTCAAGGTATACGTATTCAGAAAACGCAAACTCTCCGTCGGTGACAAGATGGCCGGACGACACGGTAACAAAGGTGTCGTGGCCAGAATAGTCCCCGAGGAAGACATGCCCTATCTGCCCGATGGCACACCCGTGGATATCGTTCTCAACCCATTAGGTGTACCTAGCCGTATGAATGTCGGCCAGATACTGGAGACTCATCTTGGTTGGGCAGCGAGAGTTATGGGCTACAGGGTTGCCTGCCCGGTGTTCGACGGAGCGTCGATCACGGAGATCAAGCAGGCGCTCGCCGAGGCCAATCTCTCACAAAGCGGTAAATCACTGCTCTATGACGGTCGCAACGGTGAATCGTTCGATCAAGAAGTCACCGTCGGCTACATTTATATGATGAAACTCTCGCACCTGGTCGATGACAAAATCCACGCGCGATCGATTGGCCCCTATTCGTTGGTGTCGCAGCAGCCGCTTGGTGGAAAGGCTCAATTTGGCGGCCAGAGGTTTGGGGAAATGGAGGTGTGGGCGCTCGAAGCCTACGGCGCAGCGTTTTGCCTGCAGGAGCTACTGACGGTCAAGTCGGATGACATACAGGGTCGCGCAAAGATATATGAGGCGATTGTCAAAGGGGAAAACCCACCAGAGCCGGGCATTCCGGAGTCGTTCAACGTTCTGATCAAGGAATTACAGAGCTTAGGGCTGGACGTGGAGTTGGAGCGAGGATAATTCCAACCAGGACGCGCTTTGCTGCGTCCGAGGAGGATCTCCGTGTACACAGGAACACTCGATAGAGACAGAAAAAAGCCCACGGATTTCAAGGCGATTCGAATCCAGCTGGCATCGCCGGAGAAGATCCGTGAGTGGAGTTATGGTGAGGTCACTAAGCCGGAGACAATCAACTACCGGTCGTTTAAGCCGGAAAAGGACGGCCTTTTTTGCGAACGAACATTCGGGCCCGTGAAGGATTGGGAGTGCAGTTGCGGCAAGTACAAGAGAATTCGTTACAAGGGCGTCATCTGCGATCGCTGTGGCGTCGAGGTTACTCGTGCGAATGTGCGCCGGGAGCGTCTCGGTCATATAGAGCTGGCAGTCCCCGTATCCCACATTTGGTTCTTCAAGGGCCTCCCCAGTCGCATCGGCCATCTTCTCGACGTGACCATCCGCGACCTGGAGAGGATTCTCTACTACGAGTCGTACGTGGTCATCGATCCGGGCAACACGGACCTGGAGATCAAAGAGATGATCAGCGAAGACAAATACGCGGAGCTTCTCGAGGAGGGAGTAAAGTTCAAGGCGCTGATGGGTGCTGAGGCCATTCGTGAACTGCTCAAGATGATCAATCTCGATGACCTCTCCGACCGACTCCGCAGTCAGATTCAGGTAGAGTCCTCGGCGCAGAGGAAGAAAGATCTTCTCAAGCGCCTCAAAGTGGTCGAAGCCTTTCGTAACTCGAACAACAAGCCGGAGTGGATGATCATGGATGTTATTCCCGTGCTACCGCCCGAACTCCGGCCGCTGGTTCCCTTGGAAGGAGGGCGTTTCGCGACATCCGATCTCAACGATCTCTACCGGCGTGTCATAAACCGAAACAACCGTCTAAAGAAACTCGTCGAGATAAAGGCACCCGAGGTTATTCTTCGTAACGAGAAGCGAATGCTCCAGGAAGCCGTGGACGCGTTGTTTGACAACGGCCGCCGGTCAAGGGCGGTACGGGGGCAGGGAAATCGTCCGCTGAAGAGTCTGAGCGATATGCTCAAGGGCAAACAGGGGCGTTTCCGGCAGAACCTGTTGGGGAAGCGTGTGGACTACTCGGGACGATCGGTGATTGTCGTCGGGCCCGAGCTCAAGCTTCAGGAATGTGGGCTGCCCAAGAGCATGGCGCTGGAGTTGTTCAAACCTTTTATCATCCGCAAGCTCGAAGAGAAGAATTACGTTCAGACAGTCAAGAGTGCAAAAAAGCTGGTCGAGCAGGAAAGCCCGGAAGTATGGGATATTCTCGAGGAAATTATCCAGGATCATCCCGTGATGCTCAACCGAGCACCGACGCTGCATCGTCTTGGTATTCAAGCGTTTCAGCCGGTGCTTGTCGAAGGCAAAGCGATTCGCATCCATCCCCTGGTGTGCGGCGCTTTTAACGCCGATTTCGATGGCGACCAAATGGCGGTTCACGTACCCCTGTCGTATGAAGCCCAGCTCGAGGCCAGGACCCTGATGCTCTCCGCCCATAACATTCTCTCGCCCGCCAGCGGCAACCCGCTCGCGACTCCGTCGCAGGATATGGTCATTGGTATCTACTATTTGACCATGGCCAAGAAAGACGCGAAGGGTGAAGACAGGGCCTTTAGCGGACCCGACGAGGTCCTCATCGCTCATCAGACGGGCGAAGTCGACCTGCACGCAAAGATTCGCATGCGCTGGGAGAACAAGATCATCAAGACCACGACCGGCCGCGTTGTCTTCAACGAGATCGTGCCCGAGCCGTTGCGCTTCTTTAACGAAGTGCTCGATAAACGAGCGACCGAGGGTCTGGTGTCGACTTGCTTTCAGACACTGGGTCTCGAGGCGACGGTCGCTTTTCTAGACAAGCTCAAGGATCTCGGGTTTTCCTATGCCACTAAAAGTGGTTTGACCATCGGTATCGATGATCTCATCGTTCCGGAGGAGAAGCATGAGCTTGTCAATCAGGCCAGCTCAGAAGTGCGGGCGATTACCCGCCAGTACGAAGAAGGTGTGATTACCGATGGCGAACGTTACAACAAGATAATCGATACCTGGACGCAAACCACAACGCGGGTCGGGGAGGTGATGTTCGAGGGGCTGCGCACCGATCGGGATGGCTTTAACTCGATTTTCATGATGACCGACTCGGGAGCAAGAGGAAGCAAGGAACAGGTTCGCCAGCTCGCTGGCATGCGTGGGCTAATGGCGAAGCCACAAAAGAAAATTACGGGTCAGATCGGTGAGATCATCGAGATGCCGATCGTGGCCAGCTTTCTCGAAGGGTTGTCCGTGCTTCAGTACTTTATTTCGACACACGGTGCTCGTAAGGGTCTGGCCGATACAGCCCTCAAGACAGCTGATGCTGGTTATTTGACTCGTCGTCTTGTGGACGTGGCTCAGGACGTCATCGTCACCGAGGACGATTGCGGTACCATTATGGGCATCGACATCGGGGCCCTCAAAGAGGGCGAGGAGATCATCGAGTCTCTCAGCGACCGAATCCTCGGTCGAGTGACGGTGGATGATGTATTGGATCCCGTGACCGGAGAGGTAATTGTCGAGGCGAATACGCTACTTAACCCCGAGCTGTCCACGCTGGTCGAAGACCGAGGTGTCGATAACGCGAAGATTCGAAGCGTGTTGACTTGCGAGGCGCGACGAGGGGTGTGTTCACTTTGCTACGGAACCAATCTCGCCAACGGCCGTATCGTCGAAATCGGGGAGGCGGTAGGTGTGATTGCTGCACAGAGCATCGGCGAGCCGGGCACCCAGCTCACGTTGAGGACGTTCCACATCGGTGGTACGGCAAGCCGAATCGTCGAGCAGTCGAAGAAAGTATCAAAATATGACGGGACAGTCACTTACAGAAATCTGCGTTCGGTGAAGGGCAGATCGGGCAAGCAGATTGTTATTAGCCGCAAGAGCGAGGTGTTGATCCTCGATGAGGGTGATCGGGTTCGGTCGCGCTTTGGCGTGCCCTACGGTGCCGAAGTGCTGGTCGAGGACGGCGCGACCATCACTAAGGGCGAGGTCATCTACGAATGGGATCCGTACTCCGACGTTATTCTGTCGGACAAAGATGGAACGGTGGCCTTCCAGGACGTCGTCGAAGACGTGTCGGTCAAAGAGAAGATCGATGAGAAGACCGGAATGATGCAGATGGTTATCATCGAAGACCGCGATAAGAAGCGTCACCCGCATCTGCAAGTCATCGACGATAGTGGTCAGATCGTCGGCAACTTCATCGTACCGACCGGCGGCCATCTACTGGTTAAGGACGGGCAGGCCGTGCTTGCGGGAGATCAGCTCTGTAAGATCCCGAAGGATATTAGCAAGACAAGCGACATCACCGGCGGTTTGCCGCGTGTTGCAGAGCTTTTTGAGGTGCGCAAGCCAAAGGAATCAGCGGTTATATCGGAGATCGATGGCAACGTTGAATTTGGACCGATCACCCGTGGCATGCGCAAGATCATCGTGAAAAACGACAGCGGTGAAGAGAAGAGCTACATCATTCCCCAAGGCAAGCACCTGAGGGTGTATCAGGGTGATAGAGTCGAGGCCGGTGACAACCTCACCGAGGGGCCGATCAACCCTTACGACATTCTCAATATCAAAGGCGTAAATGCTGCGCAAGGATATCTTGTTAATGGAATTCAGGAAGTTTACCGGCTTCAGGGTGTCAAAATCAATGACAAGCACATCGAGACGATCGTGCGTCAGATGCTACAGAAGGTCCAGGTCGAAGATCCGGGCGACACGAGCTTCCTCGAGGGCGACCTGGTTGACAAGGTGACCTTCCGCGAAGAGAACGAGCGCGTACTAAAGAATAAGGGTCGCGCAGCGACCTTCAAACCGATGTTGCTCGGAATAACCAAGGCGTCACTCAGCACGGAGAGCTTTATTTCAGCGGCGAGTTTCCAGGAGACGACGCGGGTTCTAACCGATGCTGCGGTTCGGGGTAAGGTCGACCACCTGCTGGGCCTCAAAGAAAACGTCATCATGGGGCATCTGATTCCGGCGGGGACGGGTCTTATGGCGTACGACAGGATTGAGCTTCAAGTCGAAGCCGATGAGGAAGAAGAATTTGGCTTCGATGATGCCGGCGAGGCCATGGAACAGGAACCGCTCTCGGCTATGCGCGAAGAGGCTGGGGAAAAGTAGTGCTCTTAGGGCCGGCCTCGTCGTCGACTCGTTTTGGTATTTTTCGGGGGGCAAGAAATATCAGTCGCGCGGCGGAAATGACTTGACAAAATAATGACTTAGGACTAAATTCGTACTTCGCTCGCGTTTGGTTTGCTTGCCCGGAAATATCCCGGCCCATTACAGCAAAAAAAACTAAACCATTGCGTGGTTTGCAGATACAGGAGTTGTCCACAGGCCTGCAAATTCGCCGCGGGCTGCGTGTAGCCTTGGTAGAGGGGAATTGTGCCAACTATAAACCAGCTAATAAGATCGGCTCGGAAGACGCAGCGGACCAAGTCCAAGACGCCCGCGATGGCGGCATGTCCGCAAAAACGTGGGGTTTGCACGAGAGTCTACACGCTCACCCCAAAGAAGCCGAACTCAGCGATGCGCAAGGTGGCGCGTGTGCGCTTGACCAATGGCTTCGAGGTCACAGCATACATACCGGGCGAGGGCCACAACTTGCAGGAACACTCGATCGTGCTGATCCGCGGCGGCCGAGTAAAAGACTTGCCGGGAGTCCGTTATCACATTATTAGAGGTGTGCTCGACACATCGGGTGTTGAGGGCCGGCATAACGGACGTTCAAAGTACGGAGTGAAGCGACCGAAGGCTTGATGTGCCCTAACGGAGAAG
>JAOTUR010000328.1 GCA_029863805.1 Candidatus Krumholzibacteriia bacterium
GATGGGAACCCTCCAAGCAACCCGGAGCTCTGTCACTCCATGGCGTTCGAGTGGCAGGATGATCCTGATCGGTTGCTCTTGAAGGTCATCCTCGGTAACGGTGTACACACGCGGGTAACCACCGAAGTCGTACCAGGTGATTTGCACACCAATGACGCTCTCCTGGGCTTGGGTTGATGTCACCAAAGGCTGTGGCGGCACGCAGATCTCGGGATAATGGTTGCCATGGATCGCTCGCACGCCACCGGTATCCAAGTGGACACGGATGTTTGTGCCTACTACCTGCAACCGTTCATACAGCTGCCTCGCAAAATCGACCCGGAAGTCGCCCGAGAAGAGGTTATGCGAGGTTGCGACAAGCGACGACGGCTCCCGGACGCCCGTGAACCGGGCGTTCTCAACCAGCGTGGTCTTCGCGGTCGAGATCAAAGCGGCGATGTCAACGTCGTCGGGCAGGCGGTCTGCGGCCCGGCAGACTCCCGTCGTAAAGCCGTATTCGTTGAGGCCCGAACAGACGTTGGGGTTCAGTCGCTCGAACTCCGTGCGCAGCGCCGCCAGCGTTTCCGGCGCGAGACGCGTATAGATGGTGGGGTAGGAGGCCACGCAGCCTTCCATAACGGGCGGAACGCCGACCGTTACTCGAAATCCGATGGCAAATGAGGCAAGTTCGGGTAGTCCAAACCTCATCCTCACCGGGTCGCTGTGCTCACCCGGATCCAGTCTGTTGTCGTCGCCGAGGTTGTCACTAAAGTCAAAGACCCATGAACTTTCAAAGCCGTTGCCGTCGTGATTTAGCACGCGAACACTTGAGGGGATGGTTGCCGTAATGTAGAAAAGAACCAGGGGGTAGACTACCTCGTTCGACTGGTTGACGAGAACGACATCGAACGACACCACGGAGCCGGATTCCACTATGAGGTTGTGCCCCCAGACCTCGATTTGCCTTTCCGGTGTTCCGTCGATGCTTGCCGATCCGATAAAGAAATCGGTCTGGGCGCTGGGATCGATACGGCCCTCGTTCGATTGATCGACTCCGCGGGGCGCCGAAACGGTGGGATCATCGCGCGCACACGACCATAAGAGGCCCAACAGGACGACACCCACGGATACACTCGCGAACCCCAGACTCAAGTTATGTCGCATGCCAACCCGTTTCTACGTCTAACCGTGTGGGGTGTGAGCGGGAGGTGGGGTATACCTACAATGGAGACTACCAATAACAATATGGGCAAAAAAGTATCTCGTGCCAACAGTGTTTTCCTCGAGGGCAACTGTCGGAAAGCTGATCGACGCAAGATACTAACAGACTTTCTTTACCCTGTTTGTCACCACCACCCCTCCGCATTCGGTAGACCGCCGTGACTTTCGCAAACGAAACTCTGGCGATTAGTCGACCGCTCTCGACGCCGGTGCCTTGGAGCGCTCGCGTAAACCGGCTCTTTTCTCATAAAGGACCGAGTCGGCGAACCCGGTGTTGATCGCGTGCTCGACCACCCGGAGCGCCTCATCAAATCGACCGACCGTCACGAGTGCGTCCGTCAGTGCTCCGGCGATTGCGGGATCCTCGGGCAGGACATTCTGTGCCGCCTCCAGAGTGCTAACCGCAGTATCCATGCGCCCGGCACGTCTCGCCACCTCGGCCAACCCCAGGTGCGCCACGGCGAGAGTCTCCTTATGACGGATGGCCTGCTGATAAAGACGTGCGGCCTCCTGCAAATCACCCTTCCGCAACGCCGCGCGTGCGGAGCCACAAAGGGACTCTGCCATCATACGTTGGTAGGTCGCCGCCACCTGCACTCGTGGGTTAGGCAGGCCCAGCGCCCGCCCGCGCTGTGCTGGTGGAAAGTACCAGATGGCCAGCGAGTCGCCTGCAGGGGGGCGGGCTCTCGTCGGTGTGATATAACCCAGGCTCTCTAGTTTTTTCACCTTCTCCTGGCTCAGATCCAGCGACTCGGCAAAGTGCGAACCGCGACGAAAACTCCGCAGCGCGACACGATCCATGACCTGTATCAGCGAGTCACGAACGCCCTGATGTTTTTCGGCGACGTTGTCGGATTCCTTTCCATCCCCGCTTAGGTCGTAGAGTTCGTAGCCGGGACCCTCGATCAGTTTCCAGTGCTGGGTGCGCAACCCGCGCAGTTCGCACCAATTGTTCGCAAGGCGGGGACGGAAGGTTTCAAGGTAAGCTGTTCGCCCAACGGGTTGCC
The DNA here is from genome assembly GCA_029863805.1 of Candidatus Krumholzibacteriia bacterium. Taxonomy (GTDB): domain Bacteria; phylum Krumholzibacteriota; class Krumholzibacteriia; order WVZY01; family WVZY01; genus JAOTUR01. The sequence continues at coordinate 2,208 of JAOTUR010000328.1, forward strand.
GCGACTGAGAAAGACCTGCCTCATCCTTGCTGTGGCTTCTTGGAAGCGGAGTGCCGATGCTCCAGTCGGGGGGTTTGATGCCCGTCGCGGCACAAATCGTCGGAACGATGTCGACGGTACGCACGAGCTCCTCAACCCGAGCTCCTGGCGTGATGCCTGGACCATGCAGAATAAGCGGGACCCTCATCGTTTCCTCGAACAGCAAGTCCCCGTGTAACTCCTCCTCGTGGTCACCGAGGCCCTCACCATGATCGGCCACCACGATGGTCAAAATATCTGACCCTCGTCGGGTTCTTCGAAGCTCAGCGAGCAGGCGGCCGATTTCCCTGTCCACGTATGCGATTTCTCCGTCATATAGGCGCTGGCTGTATAGCTCTGGAAAAGGGGGTGGAGGATCCCGAGGGACGTGCGGATCGAACAAATGCACCATCAAAAAGATGTTCTGATTGCCGCGATTCCGCGCCCAGGCCATCGCCCGATCAACAGTCAACTCCGCACGGCGTTCGGTCCCCTGAAACTGATCCTTGATCGGGATCATCAGAGGGTGATGGGGTACATAGGGAGCGGCCATGTCGTCGTCGTACACGTCGAAACCCTGGACGAGGTTGTGATCGCGCGATAGGACGGCGGCGGACACGAAGGCCCCTGTCGAATAACCGGCCTGCTGCAAGCATTCGGCTAGAGTCAGCCATTGGTCACTCAGCTGATAAGGGCCGTTGTCCCGCAGCCCATGCTGCAGTGGGTAAGCCCCGGTGAGGATCGTGGCCACCGACGGCAATGTCACGGGCACCGCTGATATAGCGGTCTCGTAAAGAATCCCTTCATGTGCCAGCCGATCGATATGTGGAGTGTCTATCGCCCCGTAACCGTAACAGCCCAGGTGATCTGCCCGCATCGTGTCCACCACAATCAAGAGGACCATTCGGTTGCGCGCGCCGCCGCACGAGACAAGAAGGAGTGACAGGACGGCAAGGACGATATGGAGATTCGATCTCAACCAACGGCCGATCGTTTGGCGCGCGGTCTGGTCATCGGGTTTGATCAATCGACTGATTGGTCTTGCCATCTTTTCCACCAAGATCGTGTGGCAGCGTGCTGCAGCATGAGTCATGCCAATAGACTCTCTGTAACTGCGTGTGCAACTCCTGGTTGTTGAACCGCGCGATGTTAAGACATCATTCTAACATGGTTGATCAGCGCGTTGGGGTCGGAGTAAATCCACCTTTATTTCGTAAAGGTATAATACAGAAAAAATCGATGGGAGTCCTCCGCTATGAAATATGTCTGCGAAAAGGGGCGGTTCCGGTCCCGAACCGCCTCAAACAAACCCCTGGGTAATCAAAGTCAAATAACCTGCTCATGTGTGGTAGAATGTATCAATTCCTACTCGTGAGTCTGCTGCGAGAACCAAACACCCGTAACGCGAGGAGTCGCCCGTGTGTCGAACATCGCAAGTACTTACCATCGTCGTCGCTCTCATGATTGCCGGGGCGTCTGTGGCCGAAGCTGGTTGGGTCTTGACCGACGCTGACGGCCAGGAAACCGTCATCTCCAATGATAAAATGAGATCCGGTTGGGAAAACGGATCCATGATCGTGGATG
>JAOTUR010000329.1 GCA_029863805.1 Candidatus Krumholzibacteriia bacterium
CTTCATCGCTAGGATGTCCTCTCTTGCCACTTCGACCTCCTTCGGCTTCGAAGAAGGTCATGTTACGATATCCTCAACCGGACACTTCTAAGTGTGGCAAACCGGACATTATCATTTGTGGATTACACAAATATGCTGTGGAGAGTCGGCCCCGTGATCCAGGCCGTGCGGGCGATACCCGATGGGTCTCATGAAACGCCGCGTAGCCCTTCATGCTCTTGCGTTGTTGCCTTACGACTGCGCGGTCCTCGACCCTTCCGCCGGACTAGTTCCATGCGAGTTCCGACCTGATCCTCCAGTACTCTCCACCGGATTCCATCAAAGGTTTAAGCGTTTGTTCAGCCTCGTCGTCCCATTCAATATCCAGGGCCTTGAGGTTCGACTCGACTTGCTCAACGGTCGCGGCGCCACTCAAAACCACGTCCGCCCAGGGTCTGTGCAGCACGGCTGCAATTGCCAGAGCATCGACGGTGGTGCCCAACCGGGCCGCTTGAGCCGTCAACATCTTGCGTTTGACCGCAAACTTCGAGTGGAGGTTTCGGTTTGTGAGTCGACCATTTGCAACCGCCTCCTTTATGATGACCGTCATACCGTCCTTCTTGGCCTCGAACAGGGCGTTTGCTGCCGATCGCTCGAGCAGATTCCACGTTGCCTGCACCGAATCGAACAGCCGTTCGCCGTCGACCGATATTTCCATTGCCCGTAGCAGCGTCGCGCCTTGCGCGGGACCGCTCAAGGTTAGGCCGACGCGAACACCCTCCCCCTTGAGCTTAACGAGTTCCTCGAGCACCTCCCGATCCTCGAGCACCCCACTCTCCGCTGTGGCCGAGTGGATCTGGTAGATATCGAGATATGACCCCAGCGTGGCGCGGGTCTCCTCGCGATGTCTCAATAGCGTAGTCAACGTGTGTACTTTGATCTCGTGAGCTTCCGCCTCGACCTGCCAGCCAGCCGCATAGGTGTATCCCCATTTCGAGCCGACGGTAATGCGGTCCGGTTTTAGATTTCTGCCGCGAAGCCAGGATCCCAAAAACGCCTCGGCCGCGCCATACGAACGCGCCACGTCAAAATAGCGTACCCCGAGCTTCCAGGCCCGGTCGAGGACGCGATGACTGTGAGCCTCCATGGCCGTGATGCTGTAACCATCGGCAAGATCTTCGCGATGCCCGATGTTGATGTACCCTGGACGTCCCAAGGCGGCCAGACCGAGGCCGATTGGCGACAAAAGCAACGGCTTCAACTTAAACCCTCACAGAGATCACGGAGTGGCGCATCAAAACCCTCTTGGACAAGCTCGAATGCAACGGTATGGCCAAGAAAGTCTCTGATACCGACTCGTTCGATCGTTTCTTTGATAGCTGACATAGAAATCTAGCGCCTCGCCAGCTTTTTGAGCAGACACCTCAGGTGGCTGGCCCAAACGATTCATCACCGGGCTACGGGAACGCGTAGAGCTACCTCTCGCAATCTTGTCAGACGGCGAGCGTTGGCCCCTGGCTTGCTTCCCCGTACTACGAGGGGCGAGACCTCAATCCGAATTCATGGTTTTGGCACAGTCCTCTTGACCCGCGCTTCGGCGGGCATTACAATACAACCGTCCGCCAATCATCTAACAACCGGGAGCAACGAATTCGCTCGATCTCCGTCCGCACACAAACCTACCGGATACACCAGCGTGTCGAAAAGGGAAAACACCATCCCCCCCGGAGAGCCGGACCGCACCCGAACGCTTAAGTCTATACTAAAGCAACGAGTTATGGTTCTCGATGGTGCCATGGGAACCATGATCCAGGCTTACCTACTCGGCGAATCCGACTACCGGGGGACCCGGTTCAAGGACCACCCCAGAGACGTCAAGGGCAACAACGACCTGATCTCCCTGACCCAACCCCACATCGTGGATGAGATTCATCGTCGCTTCCTCGACGCGGGCTCCGACATTATATCGACCAACACGTTCACGGCCACAAGCATCGCGCAAGCCGACTATGGCATGGAAGAACGCGCTTACGAGATCAATGTGGCCGCGGCGCGTATCGCGCGCCGCGCCGCCGACGCCTACAGCCAACGAACTCCCCAAAAGCCCCGCTTTGTCGCCGGATCCCTTGGACCGACCAACCGCACCGCCTCGCTTTCTCCCGATGTCAACGACCCCGCCTTTCGCAACGTCACCTTCCTCGAGCTGGCAGCTTCCTACGCTGAGTGCGCTCGTGGACTGCTGGATGGCGGAGTCGACGTGCTGCTCGTGGAAACGGTATTCGATACCTTGAACGGCAAGGCCGCTCTCTACGCGATCGAGGACCAATTCGAAAAGATGGGCCGCCGCGTGCCGGTCATGGTCTCCGGTACCATAACCGATCTCAGTGGTCGCACGCTGTCGGGGCAGACACCTGAGGCATTCTATGCGTCGGTTACGCACGTGCCGCTGCTTAGTGTGGGGCTCAACTGCGCGCTGGGTAGTCGCGAGATGATACGGTTTTTAGGCGAGCTGAGCGCGATCTCCGAGCTTTATGTGAGCTGCCACCCAAACGCCGGCCTACCAAACGAGTTTGGGGGATACGACGAGACTCCCGATTACATGGCCGAGCAGATCCGAAGCTACGTGGAGAACGGATACGTAAATATTGTGGGGGCATGCTGCGGGTCGACCGCAGAACACATCGGCGCGATCGCCGACGCTGTCTCGGGGCTCGCGCCTCGGCGGGCCCGCGAACCCAGGAGAAACACTATTCTTAGTGGGCTCGAGCTGCTGGAAATAAGGCCGGACTCCAACTTCACCAACGTCGGTGAGCGTACCAACGTCACCGGATCAACCAGGTTCAGACGCCTGATCACGGACGGCGAGTACGAGGAAGCTCTATCGGTGGCCAGGCAGCAGGTCGAAGACGGCGCGCAGCTTATCGATGTGAACATGGATGAGGGCATGCTCGATTCGGAAGCCGCCATGCGCCGTTTCTTGAACCTCATCGCCGCCGAACCCGACATCAGTCGGGTGCCGATCATGATCGATAGTTCAAAGTTTAGTGTAATCGAGGCCGGGCTGCAATCAACGCAAGGCAAGTGTGTTGTCAATTCTATATCGCTAAAAGAGGGCGAAGAGGCCTTTATCGAGTACGCCAAGAAAGTGCGTCGCTATGGAGCCGCCGTTGTCGTCATGGCATTCGACGAGACAGGGCAAGCCGATACCGTCGAGCGCAAGGTAGACATCTGCGAGAGGTCCTATAAGATCCTGGTCGAAAAGGTTGGTTTTGCGCCACAAGACATTATATTCGATCCCAATATTTTTGCCATCGCCACCGGTATCAAAGAGCACAATGCCTACGCGCTCGATTTCATCGAAGCCTGCAAACAGATCAAGGCTCGGTGCCCGCACTCACACATAAGCGGGGGCGTAAGCAACGTGTCTTTTTCGTTTCGCGGCAACAATACGATCCGCGGGGCGATCCACTCGGTTTTTCTCTATCACGCCCAACGCGCAGGTATGGACATGGGCATCGTCAATGCCGGTCAGCTAACCGTCTACGAAGAGATCCCCGCGGCGTTGCGTGATGCCGTCGAGGATGTCGTGCTCAACCGGCGCGCGGACGCCACCGAACAGCTCTTGGAGATGGCCAAGTCGATTAAGGGCACAGCCAGAGAAAGAAAGGTTGATGATGCGTGGCGTGCCGCTTCCGTTGACGAGCGCCTAAAACACGCCCTCATCCAGGGAATCGGTGACTACGTCGTCGATGACGTCGAGGAGGCCAGGCAGCTGGCCGAGCGAGCGATCCACGTCATCGAAGGGCCCCTTATGAACGGCATCAATG
>JAOTUR010000330.1 GCA_029863805.1 Candidatus Krumholzibacteriia bacterium
CGACCTCCTTCGGCTTCGAAGAAGGTCATGTTACGATATCCTCAACCGGACACTTCTAAGTGTGGCAAACCGGACATTATCATTTGTGGATTACAGGGACGTTGGCGGAGAGAGAGGGATTCGAACCCTCGGAGCACTTTCGCACTCACACGATTTCCAGTCGTGCCGATTCAGCCAGCTCTCGCATCTCTCCGCGGACTCGGGTTTGGGGATCCTCAACCGGACAGCAAACCCGGCACGGGTGGCCGCCGGTCGTCTAACCGCTTCTCTTTTTACGCTGTTCTCTAAAAGAGCGCTGCAACAGTTCCCGGCAGCGCTTCTCCTCGATGCCCCCGACGACGGCGACTCGGTGATGCAAACGCGGCTCGGTGGGTATCGCGAATACACTCTCGCAGGCCCCCGTCCTTGGCTCGCGCACGCCATAAACCACCCGCGGCAACCGGGCCAGCAGTATCGCGCCTACGCACATCACACACGGCTCCACGGTCACGTAGAGCACACTTTCGGCGAGCTGCCAGCGGTCGTGTCTTTTTACCGCATCCCACATCGCCACCACCTCTGCGTGCTCGAAGGGAAAACCGCTCTGCTCGACGCGGTTGTGCCCCCGGCCGATGATCTGGTCACGTCTCACCACCACGGCGCCGACCGGAACTTCGCCCTGGTCGAGCGCTTCTTCGGCCTCGGCAATGGCGTGTTCCATCCAGTGACGATCGTCTTGCATCGAAGAATCAGCGGCCGGGAATGCTTAACGCCAGCGCCCGTACGACTTTCAGGGCGACTTCCTTGTATTCGGGGGCTTTATAAACGCTCGCGGCCCGGTCAGATTGAACCGCACCGGACCCGCTGCGCCTGGCTCCGCGATCGGCCGCTTCAGAATACGCGCCTTCCAGAAAGTCCTCGTCACTCGCCTCAAAAAGGCGCATACCGTCGCTCAAGCGCAGAATGGTTACGGTGGCGCCCACATATGTGGCCGGCGCTGCCGTCTCACGATAATCGATCTCGTCTTTCTGCCACAGGTCAACAACGCCGATCAGGACGGCATCGGCCTGGAGTACCACGCTCAGTTGCTTTAGAAACTCGCGATCGACTTGGCCGTGATTGCGCCAATTGTCGACAAACTCCCCCGCCTGGTCCATCAGACCCTCTCCCTGCAGAGCGTATTCGACCGATGAGGGAGAAACGAATTGATAATCGTCGCGTGTGTCCAACTCGTGGCGAAAGAGGAGGTCCATCATTCTGGGTGCCTCCCCGTCGGGATCATCCGTGTGATGAACCGCTGTTGCAAAAGGAAAAACCGCGATCTTTTGTACCGACCCATCTCGCATCACCGGATCGATCTCGACTTTGATCGGGTGCTTCTTTTGACAGCCAGCGGTCAGGCCGACAACAAGAATCAATACCCAATATTTTTTCATGGTAATCACCCCTTCGCTTTTCGCTCCTACTGTATCGCGCACCTATCAACGTGTCAACCGGCCATTTGTTTGCCTAGAACGTTGTCGAACCTTTCTTTGACAACAAACACGGCCAAGTTTAAAATTGTCCATCAGCATGCGGCAATCAAACTTCAAAACACGAATTCTCCTGCTGGGAGACGCCAGCCAGGTTCATCTCAGACGCTGGGAGTCCTATCTCATTCAAAAGGGCTACGACGTATTCACAGCCAGCCTCGAACCGATATACCGGTTCAAAGGTGCCAGCAAGCGACTCCATGTGCCCCGGTTACTGCCAGATTTTGTACGCTACCCCATGGCCGTACCCGCAGTAGGCCGCATCATCCGCAGATTTCGCCCCGATGTCGTTAACGCCCACTTCGTCGCTAACTACGGAGTTATTGCGGGGATGACGGGTTTTAAACCCTGGATTCTGAGTACGTGGGGAAGCGACATCATGCTCCTGCCGGAAAGGAGCCCTTTTCACATGTATCGCACGCAACGTGTGATCGCTGCAGCCACCTATATCACATCGGATGCCGAAGTCATGAGCAGACGTCTGCTAGAACTGGGTGCGAAGCGCGATCGCGTTGTGACGTTCCCATTTGGTGTTGACCGCGACATCTTTTGTTCCTCAGAGGTCGTCGAACCTGGTAAGGCACTACGTATCCTCAGCAATCGAAAGTTGGAAACCGTCTACAACATAGAGACCATAGTTCGGGCCTTCCCGAGCGTCTTGAAGCAGGAAGCCGGGGCGACGCTCACCATCGCGGGCACGGGACACCTCGCCCCCGGGCTTAGTGCGATGGCCGCGCGCACAGCACCGGCCGCATCGATCCATTTCCTGGGAAGCGTCCCACACCAGGACATGGCGGCACTTCTTCAGCGACATGATATTTACGTATCGATGCCAATTTCGGATACAACGTCGGTGTCCCTATTGGAAGCGATGGCATGCGGACTATTCCCTATCGTCAGCGATATACCCTCTAACCGCGAATGGATCAACCACGGTGAGAACGGCTTTTTGGTCCACGTTGCGGATGACCGCGGGCTGGGCGAGGCCATAACAGCGGCCTGGAGGAATGTCGGGCTGCGGCGTGAGGCAGCGCGGCGCAACCACGCGATCATTGAAGCGCGGGCGGACTGGCAAAAGAATATGAGTCTGTTTGTCGAGCTAATCGAAAGGACCGTGGCCGATGCGGGCGGCCGAGGATCTCCCTTGACCTGATAGTCAAAGCACCGTATAACTGAAATGAGGAAGCGCTGGGACTTTGGGCGCACGTGGTGAGGAAAGGAGTCTGTGAGATGACGTACGTTGTGATCGACAATTGCCAGAAATGTCGCTACACCGACTGTGTCGTGGTGTGCCCGGTCGACTGTTTTCACGCGGCCGCTGACATGCTTTACATCGACCCCGATGAATGCATCGACTGCGGCGCCTGTGTCCCTGAGTGTCCGGTAGAGGCGATCTATCCCGAAGATGAGCTGCCGGAAGACAAGAAGGAATGGATTGCAATCAATGCCGACAAGGCGCCGGAGTTTCCCGTGATCACGGAGAAAGAGGACGCGCTGCCAAGCGCTGAAGAGCGTAAGAGGGAGCTGGGTTACGCGTAAAGACCTTATCGATGAAGAAGTGGGGCCGGATAGCTGCCGGCCGTAAGAAGAAAGAGGGCGAGTCATCGCCCTTTTCTTTTGGTGTCCGCCGCGCCGACTCGGATTCCGCACGGCCACAGACGCCAGCGGTTGACGCAAGGGCTATTCCGCGTGCTTTCGGTAGGTTTTCTCCCCCGCCGTCACGGCGATAGGCAGCCGGTTCTGAGGCGGCGGCAGCGGGCAAGTCGTGTAATCGCTAAACGCGCAGGGAGGGTTTTCGGCCACGTTAAAATCGATGACCAATTTCCCGTCGTCATCCGGCGGGTCGAGGTAGAGATATCGTCCACCGCCATAGGTCTCGTCGCCACTGGTCTCGTCCGCAAATATCACCCATAGCTTAGGAGAATGCGCTTCGATTATGGCGTCGAGCCTGTAGGTTTCCCCTCCGACTTCGAAGACGACGGCGCCGATACAGGGTTCGTTGCTGACCACATCGATCACACTGTCTATGGGAATGAACTTCATCGGTTCATATTTATCGAGCAGAGCTTCGAAACGCCAATGCGCGTCGACCGGATAACGGTCAATGTGTTCGAAGCCGCGTCGAATATGACTCTCCCTGTCTCTGAGTCGAATCCCGATCTTGTCGCCGCGGATGATTACGTACCAGGACATCGTGCCGTACTCGAGAACGGTGCGCTCTGTCTCTGTATCGGGGCGCAGCTCCATCAACGTGACCCGACGATCGTTCTGTGTGATCTCGATGGC
>JAOTUR010000331.1 GCA_029863805.1 Candidatus Krumholzibacteriia bacterium
GTGTTGATCTCCACGGTCTCCCCCTCGCCCACGCGTATCTCCAGCAGCACGCCTTCGGCCGGTGCCGGTATCTCAGCATCAACCTTGTCAGTCGAAATCTCGAAAAGCGGCTCATCCCTCTTGATGCGGTCCCCGACCTGCTTGAGCCACTTGGTAACGGTTCCCTCGGCTATGCTCTCTCCCATCTGGGGCATTATGACATCGATACTCATCGCTCTTGGTTCCTTTGTTATTGTCCTTCGATTGTTCGGTTAATACGCCAAAAGCTTTCTCGCCGCGTCGACCACGTCGTCCACTTGAGGCAGAAAGTACTCCTCGAGCGGCGGGCTAAATGGAACCGGCGTATCCTTGGCGGCGACTCTTATGATCGGACCATCGAGAAAATCAAACGCCTTCTCCGCGATGCGCGCGGCCAGCTCACCGCCGGCGCCACCGGTGAGACACGCCTCGTGCAGGACGATTACCTTGTTGGTCTTCATTGCCGTCTCGAGAATCGCGTTCTCGTCCAACGGCTGCAACGACCGGACGTCTAGGACCTCGGTTTCGACGCCATCTTTGGCAAGAATGTCCGCCGCATCGAGCGCGTTGTACACCATAGCTCCGTAGGTGATGATGCCAAGATCGCTACCCTCCCGTCTCACGGCGGCCTCTCCAATAGGAACAACAAAATCTTCGCTGGGAAGTTCTTCTTTTATTCGCCTGTAGAGATACTTGTGTTCGAGATAGAGAACGGGATCCTCATCACGAATCGCGGCCTTGATAAGTCCTTTAGCATCGTAAGCGGTCGAAGGTTGGACAATCTTCAGCCCCGGCGTATTGTAGAAATAGCTCTCGACATTCTGAGAATGAAAGGGGCCACCATGCGTGTTACCACCGCTGGGGCCGCGAATGACGATGGGGACGCCGGCGCCCCAGCGATAGCGACTCTTGGCGGCAAAGTTCGTGATCTGGTCAAAGCAGCAAGATATAAAGTCGATGAACTGCATTTCGGCAACGGGACGCATCCCCAAATACGACGCCCCGATTGCCGCGCCCACGATGGCCGACTCGGAGATCGGTGTGTCGACAACCCGTTCGGGCCCAAAATGGTCGAGCATGCCCTTGGTCACTTTGAACGCTCCTCCGTACACGCCAACATCCTCACCCAGCACGAATACTCGTTCGTCGCGTTCCATCTCCTCCCAAATGCCCTGCCGAATCGCTTCTAAATATGTTGTCAACGCCATTTTAATGCCTTCTCCTTGTTTTCTCTGCTAGCGGCCTTCATGGTAGACACCCTTGAGACAATCTTCGGGATCCGGATACGGGCTCTTGTCCGCCCAATCCACCGCGTCATCGATTATCGCCGTAATCTCGTTTTCCATACTCTCGATGCCCTCCGCCGTCAGTTCACCGGCATCTATCATATGCTTTTGCAGGCGCTCGATGGGGTCCTTCCGCGCCCACTCCTCGAACAGCTCCTTCGGCACGTAGCCCGCGTCGTCGTGAGCCGAATGTCCAGTCATGCGAAATGTCTTGTACTCCACAAGGTAAGGCCCCTTACCGGACCGTGCCCAATCGACCGCTCGTCCTGCGGACTCGTAGACCGCCAGCGCGTCATTGCCGTCGACCACTTCTGCCGCCATCGCGTACGCCGGCGCCCGGTCGGCGACATCTTTAACCGGCATCTGCAACTCGATCGGAGTGGAGTAAGCATACTGGTTGTTGTTGATAAAAAAGACAATTGGAAGTTTATGGACACAGGCGAAGTTGACACCCTCGTGCCAGTCTCCGCGGCTGGTCGCACCTTCTCCCGAGTAACAGAAGGCCACATTGTCCTGACCACGCATTTTGAAGGTGAGCGCGGCCCCCGCCGCTACCGGCACGTTGTCTCCGAGGTGCGAGACAAACGCAATAATATTGTGTTTCAAGTCACCCATGTGCATGTTGCCGTCTTTACCCTGTGTGACTCCCGTCTTCCTGCCCATATACTGGGCGATAATTCTCCGCTCTGAGACTCCGCAGATGAGAAAGATACCCATGTCCCTATGGGTTGGGGCGACGATATCGTTATCCAGCATATGGATTGCCGTCGCGACACTGATCGCTTCCTGACCGCGACCTACGTAGACTCCTCCCACGATCTTGCCCTGGCGATAGAGCACCCGTTCGATGCGGTGTTCGATCCTGCGGGATAGGGTCATGTAGTGCAAAAGCTGTCGCTTGGTCTCTTTGGAGATCTTCGATCGTTTGGTCTTAGTTTGGCTTACCGTCTTACGCTCAAGCATGGGAGCCTCCATCGGTTCTCGCGGAGAAATATACATCTCGATCTGCAATACTTTTGTCGGGGAAAGGACTGTCCAATACTTCCTGGACGGCCAGTTCTAGCTCCCGCGTAATCTTTGCGTCGACGTCATCCATTTCGGACCTGGTCGCGACCCCCTGATCGAGCAGAAACCTCGAGTAGGCATCCAATGGGTCCTTGGCCTCCCATTGCGCACGCAACTTCTTGGGTACGTAATCGGCGGGATCGTGCTCGGCGTGGCCTTTGCGCCTGAATGTCTTGGCCTCGAGCAGTACCGGGCCTTTGCCCTCGATACACATCTGGCGCGCCCGGCGTGTCGCGTCATAGACGGCGAGCACGTTGTTGCCGTCGACGATTTCACCGTGCACACCATAGGCGGGCGCTTTATCCGCTATATTTTCGATGGTGAACTGCATTGACACAGGTGTGGCGTAAGCGTACTGGTTGTGCTCGGCCACCAGTATGAACGGCACCCTGTGAACGGCCGCAAAGTTTAGGCCTTCGTGAAAATCGGTCGTGCTGGTCGCTCCGTCCCCACAGTAGGTGAGCGCGACGTTTTTTTGCCCGCGATGCTTCATCGCCATGGCCACACCGGCCATAACTGGGACCAGGGCCCCCAGCATGCTGATACATGCAATCAGACCCTTGCTCAGATCACCAAAGTGCTGCGTACCGTCCTTGCCGCGGGTGGGACTACATTCTCTTGCCAGATACTGTGCCACGAAGTCTTTTGCACTCACCCCTCTCACCAGATACGAACCGAGATTACGAATCATCGGCGCCAAGAAATCGCCGTCTGCAAGCGCATAGGCGCTGCCGACAGACGTCGCTTCCTGCCCTAGGCTGGAGTAAAGCCCTCCAACAATCTTGTTCTGCCGGTACAGGATGCTCAGCCTTTCCTCGAGACGCCGGTTGAGAGCGATGTAGTGATACAGTTCGACGAACTGGTGCTTGCCCAGGTCGAGGCCATCAGGGGCTTCTATTCTATATTCCTTAGATGTGGATGGCTTCGCCGTAGACACTGTGTGCCGCCTCCATCATGGCTTCGGCCAGAGTAGGGTGTGCATGAACCGTTTTTGATATCTCTTCGACCGTTGTTTCCAAAGACAATCCCAAACCCGCCTCGGCAATCAGTTCCGTCGCCTTGGGGCCAATTATGTGTACACCAAGCGCTTCATCATAGGATGCGTCGCTGACGATTTTTACAAAACCGCCGGTATCGCCAAGGATCATCGCCTTGCCTATCGCTGAGAACGGAAACTGACCAACCTTGACGTCATAGCCCTGTTCTGTGGCTGCCTTTTCGGTCAGCCCGACACTGGCCACTTCCGGGTCACAATAAGTGCAGTTAGGTATCTTGCTGTAGTTTAAAGGACGTACTTCTTTGCCCGCTATGTGTTCCACCGCCAAAACGCCCTCCGCAGAGGCGACGTGAGCCAGAAGTGGTGTGGCAACGACATCTCCGATCGCGTAAACATTGGCCATGCTCGTTTGCATAAACTCGTTGACA
>JAOTUR010000333.1 GCA_029863805.1 Candidatus Krumholzibacteriia bacterium
CAGGGCAGGAACGTTTACCTTGACGGCGTTCGCAAGAATCCTCACTATAATTAGCGCACAGGGTTATTTACCGTTTTTGTGATGGTGGAATCATGGCTACTCTCGAAAAAGACGATGAGTTAATGGAAATTCCGGAAGTCCTTCCGGTTTTGCCGTTACGAGATGTTGTTATATTTCCGGGAATGATCACGCCGCTCCTGGTTGGCCGGCCCAAATCGCTCGCGTCGCTCGATGAGGCGATGAAGCGCGATCGTCTTCTTCTGGTGGTCACCCAGAAGGAGATCAGTGTCGACGAGCCCACGCCCAAAGACCTCTATAAGATGGGGACCGTGGTAAGGGTCCTCCAGGTTATGCGGCTGGTCGAAGGCACCATGCGAATTCTCGTCGAGGGGTTGGGGCGTGGCCGGGTGGAGAAGTTTCTCGGGGCCAAGAAGCTTTTCAAGGCAGAGGTTGTTTTACACCCCCCGAAGAGTGTTGCCAGCCGCAAGATCCAGGCACTGGTACGCAGCGTATCGTCGCAGTTCACCGAGTACGTTCAGCTCAACAAGCGCATCCCCGAAGAAGTACTGAGGACGGTGCTACCCATTGAGGAACACGATCGTTTGGCCGATTCGATCGCAGCGCACATGCTTGCCAAGATCGAGGTCAAGCAGCCACTGTTGGAGGCCGTTGATCTGGAGGCGCGCTGTAAGTTGATTGGTCGGCTTCTGGCAGAAGAGCTGGAGATCCTGAAGATAGAGAAGAAAATCGAGGGCGAGGTAAAAAGTCAGGTTCAAAAGAACCAAAAGGAGTTCTATCTCCACGAACAGCTAAAAGCCATTCGCAAGGAGCTCGGTGACGTCGCGGATGACGCATCGGAATATGACGAACTTAGGGAGAAGATTGAAAAGGTCGGGATGACCGCGGAGGCGCACGAGGTGGCCATCAAAGAATTCGAGCGGCTGGTCCGTATGCCGGCTCTGTCGCCTGAGGCAACGGTGGTTCGTAACTACCTCGATACGCTGACCTCGCTTCCGTGGCAGCTTCGCACCGAAGACCATCTCGACATCCGGCGCGTAAAAAAACAACTCGATGCCGACCACTATGGGCTGAAAAAGGTCAAGGAACGCATCGTCGAGTATCTGGCGGTGCTCAAGCTGTCCAGGTCGATGAAGGGGCCCATACTGTGCCTGGTGGGGCCACCGGGTGTGGGCAAGACCTCTCTCGGCCGGTCGATCGCCGAGGCTCTGGGCAGGCGGTTCGTCCGTTTTTCGTTGGGTGGGGTTCGCGACGAGGCAGAGATACGCGGACATCGGCGCACATACATCGGCTCGATGCCTGGCAGGATCATCCAATCACTCATCAAGGCGGAGTGCAAGAATCCGGTGATGCTACTGGATGAGGTGGATAAGATGGCGAGCGACTTTCGTGGTGATCCGGCAGCGGCACTGCTCGAGGTTCTCGACCCCGAACAGAATCACACCTTTAGCGACCATTTTCTCGAGGTTGAGTTCGACCTGAGTGAGATCATGTTTATAACAACAGCGAACGTGACCCATACCATTCCGCTGGCACTGCAGGACCGTATGGAGGTCATTCGTCTACCGGGCTACCTGGAAACCGAAAAAGTAAAGATCGCCAAGAAGTATCTTCTGCCCAGAATGCTCTCACGCCACGGTCTAGAACGGGGTGATATCGATGCCAGTGATGTGGCGATTAGAAAGATTATCCAGCTCTATACCCGTGAGTCAGGCGTGCGCAATTTAGAGCGTGAGCTGTCCAAGGTTTTGAGAAAAGCCGCCCTCGGCATCGCGTCGGGGGGCAAGGGTATACCTGTCACCCTTTCGGCCAAGAATCTGGGGCGTTATCTTGGCATCCCTCACTTCACCGAAAAAGAGATTCCATCGCGTGAGGTCGTAGGCGAGGTGACGGGATTGGCGTGGACCAGTTCGGGCGGAGACATCCTGAGGATCGAGGTCGGCTTCATGCCAGGCACCGGCAAGTTTTCGCTGACCGGTCTTCTCGGGGACACGATGAAAGAATCGGCCCAAATCGCACTGAGCTATGCGCGAAGTATGGCCAGGCTCTTGCCATTAAAGAAAGACTTTTTTAACGAGATGGACGTCCACATTCACGTCCCCGAGGGGGCCATACCAAAGGATGGTCCTAGCGCCGGCATTGCTATTGCCACGGCGTTGATCTCGAATTTCTTTGGCATTCCGGTAAAGAAAAACCTGGCCATGACGGGTGAGATCACGCTCAAAGGAGAGGTGCTCGCCGTCGGCGGTTTGAACGAGAAGACCGTGGCCGCGCTTCGCGCCGGGGTCAAGGAGGTCATCATCCCCAAAGCCGTCTCCCAGGTCGTAAAGGAACTTCCCAAGGAAGTTCGCGAGGGGCTCAAGATCCATACCGTGGCGGACATGCGTGAGGTGCTGAGACTGGCACTGGCACAGCCGCTGCCCCGGACCTCCAGGCGACCCCTCAAACGCGATCTAGAAAGCCGAGTGGGGTTTTTCGAGTACATCAAAGACGCGCCGACGGCTCACTGATTAGACCCAGCCACCGGGTCGCTTGTAGTTCTCCCTCAGTCACCAGATTTTGTTGTAAGATCAATCGTGGAGGTAGGTCGTTTGAAGATCACGGACGTCTCCTATACGGGTTCGTACCATGCCACACAGGCGTTTCCAGCGGAGCGTGGCCCTGAATTCGTATTCATGGGCCGATCCAACGTCGGCAAGTCTTCTCTTATAAACAGGCTTGTGGGACGGCGTAACATCGCTCGTACCTCGAATGCGCCGGGCAAGACGCGCACGGCCAACTTCTATGCCGTCAACAATGAGTTCTTCTTTGTGGACGTACCCGGTTACGGCTTCGCCCACGTGTCGAAGACCGAGCGGGGTCGCTGGGGAAGCGTGATAAAGGATTATCTGGCCAACAGGCAGTCCTTGCGAGGCGTCGTCCACCTGCTTGACATTCGTCATACGCCCAGCACGGAAGATCGTGAGACGGCGCTTACCCTCCGCGAGCTGCAAAAACCGGTGTGCATGGTTTTCAACAAGGTCGATAAAATAAAGAGGGGAGAGGTGGACACACGGATCGCGGATCACTTGCGCGTGCTGTCGGTGGATGAGCGCACCGCGGTGGTCGCTTTTTCGGCCGATAAGGGGTTGGGCAAGAGTTCGCTGTGGGCATGGATCCAAGACCTGCTTTTGCTTTAATTCTTTTTTCTGAAAAGCTATAATTGCACCTTGGTCTATCTCACTCTGGCAAAAGAGGAGCCAATGGTACTCAAAAGACTCTTTACTCCGGGCCCCACGCAGGTTCCCTGGCAGGTTCTGCACAAAATGGCGGAGCCCCTGATCCATCACCGCACCGAGGAATTTCGGGCCATTCACCGGGAAACGGTGGAGAACCTGCAGTACGTCTACCGCACCAAGAATCCGGTGCTCATATTGACCGCGTCGGGCTCCGGAGCCATGGAGGCCGCGGTGGTGAATCTGACCACACCGGGTGAGAAGGCGCTGGTGACCGTTTTGGGAAAATTTAGCGAACGCTGGCTCGAGCTTGGCCAGGCATACGGTCTTGATCTCGTGGTTTTGGAGACCAAGTGGGGTGACTCCACTCAACCGGAGCGCGTCGAAGAGGCACTAAAGGCAAATCCGGATATTCGCATTGTGCTCACGACTCACTGTGAGACGTCGACCGGAGCCCTCCAGGATGTGAAGACCCTGTCGCGCATTGCCCATGAGCACGGAGCT
>JAOTUR010000335.1 GCA_029863805.1 Candidatus Krumholzibacteriia bacterium
ACTACAGCCCGGATATCGACCCACAAGTCATGGGTGTGGTGCGTCACCAGTTGGGTCTCGATGACCCGCTGCCCCTGCAGTATGTAAAAACCATGGCAAGTTTCGTGCGGGGCGATTTTGGCGTCAGCTTGTCGGCACACCGCCCGGTGTCGGCGGTGCTAAGAGACGCCATTCCCAGGACCATTCAGCTAACCGGGTTGGCACTTCTTCTGCAGATACTCCTGGGGTTGGGCCTGGGCATGTTATCGGCGATCAAACGCTACGGCTTCCTGGACAAAGCGTTTACTCTCTTGTTCCTTCTCTTCTACTCGATACCGTCTTTTTATCTCGCCTTTATACTCATTGCTGTCTTTTCGCTGAAGCTCCAGTGGTTGCCCTCGGCGAGCATGTCTTCATTAGACCTACAGCCAGCGAATGTGCTGGAGGTCGTTGCAGACCGCTTGTTGCACTTGATCCTACCCGTGGGTGTTCTGGCGCTGGGCAGCGCCGCAGCACTTGCACGATACGCCCGTGGCAGCCTTCTCGACGTGGTCAACCAGGAATTTGTGCGAACGGCAAGGGCCAAGGGGCTCGGGCAGTTCCCGGTGATGTGGAAGCACGTTTTTAAGAACGCGCTGCCGCAGATTCTCACCGTCGTGGGACTCAGTATCCCGTTTCTTCTGGGTGGGGCGGTGGTGATCGAAAAGATCTTTGCCTGGCCCGGCATGGGTGCGCTGCTGGTGGATTCGATTTTTGCCAGAGATTATCCAGTTGTTCTGGCCGCGAATTTCATCGGCGCTTGCATGGTGATACTGGGTAATCTGCTTTCCGACTTGTCCTATATGTGGGTCGATCCGCGCATCAAGCCGGCACGTCTAAGAAGCGGAGGCGATTAGATTGTCCCGCTTTGTCTCCAGAGGAGCGTGGTAGCGGTGGCGCGTTGGAGAAGGGCACTTCGCTTTATTCCATGGAGTCGTGTGATCCCGACTCATTGGCTGGTCTCCGTTGTCGCGGTTTTTTTCTACGTGTTTTTGGCCGTGGTTGCCACGCGGTTGTCGATGCTCATGGACTTGGTGGTCTCGCCGCGGCCGCAAGATCGCTTGGGCGCCCTGGCGATTGTCATCGCTCTATCGCTATTGTACGCGGCGGCGGTTGTGCCTCAGTTACTCGATCGACGGGTCCGCGAAAGCGCCTGGGGTGAGATGATGCAGAGGTTCCAGGCGAACCGTATGGCGGTCGTTGGCCTGTTGCTGTTTTTGATTCTTTTGTCCGCTTCGCTCCTCACGCCACTGCTATCACCTTACGATCCGGCCGCGCAAAGCGACCCGGCCCAGCAGCAGTATCAGCCACCATCGCGCGCTCACTTGATGGGCACCGACAGACTGGGGCGCGACGTGTTCAGCCGCGTTCTCTATGGCTCGCGTGTGTCACTTGCGGTGGGCGTTTTGGCCGTATCGCTGGCTTCGGTACTCGGGCTGGTCTTTGGCGCCTTTGCAGGCTACGTCGGCGGATGGGTCGACGAAGCCGCCATGCGCGTCGTCGATGGACTTCTCGCCTTTCCACGGCTTTTGTTAGTGCTCACTCTACTCGCCTTTCTCGTCAATTCGTTTTGGCTTGTCGTCTTGTTGCTGGCAGGAACCGGTTGGATGGGTGTCTCCCGGCTGGTGCGTGCTCAGGTTCTCTCTCTCAAGGAGCGCGACTTCGTTCAAGCGGCGGTGGCGGCGGGCGTCGGGCCTGCCCGAATCGTGTGCAAGCACCTGGTTCCGAACACGATCGGTGTGGTCATGGTGGCGTCCACGCTCAGAATCGGAACCATCATCTTGTTCGAATCATATCTTTCCTTCCTGGGGTTGGGAGTCCGGCCCCCGACGCCGAGCTGGGGACTCATGGTTTTTGAGGGACGCGACGTGTTGCTGTCGGCTTGGTGGGTATCGGCGTTCCCGGGGATCGCTATCGTGCTGGCCGTGATCGCTTGCAACCTTGTGGGCGATGGCTTGAGGGACGCGGCAGATGTGAAAACCGCATGACGCGCCTTTAAAAGCGCAGTGCGATTGCGGGCCAGTCCGTGTTTTGACGATGGCTTTTCCGCTTGATCCGGACGATCGTCTATAACTACAGTCGTGACACAATGCCCTGAGGTTATATGGAACGGTTATTGGAAATACGAGATCTATCTGTCGCCTTCGACACCGACGAGGGTATCGCGCGAGCTGTTGATGGGGTGAGTTTCACCGTTCACGAAGGTGAGACCCTGGGTGTGGTCGGAGAGAGCGGTTGCGGCAAGACGGTCACGGCCCTTTCGATACTCAGATTGATCCAGCAGCCGCCCGGGCGGATTGCCGGCGGCGAGATTCTCTACAAGGGGCGTAACCTGCTCGAGTTATCCGAGCGCGAGATGCGGAGCATACGGGGCAACGAGATATCGATGATATTCCAAGAGCCGATGACAAGCTTAAACCCCGTATTCACTTGTGGTTATCAGGTTCGCGAAGCGGTGATGCTGCATCAGAGGGTCGGTAAGAAAGAGGCCGTCAAAAGAACCGTCGAGATGTTGGGCCTCGTCGGCATTCCCGATCCCAAGTGGTGCGCCGGAGCGTATCCTCACCAGCTCAGTGGCGGCATGAGGCAGCGTGTGATGATCGCCATGGCTCTGTCGTGTCACCCCAGCCTGCTGATAGCGGACGAGCCGACCACAGCGCTCGATGTCACTATACAGGCGCAGATACTCGACTTGCTGCAATCGCTCCAGAGAAGGCTGGGAATGGCTATTCTGATGATTACGCATGATCTTGGTGTCATCGCAGAAACCGCAAAACGCGTGGTGGTAATGTACGCCGGCCAGGTGATGGAGCGGGCTAGCGTTTCCGACATTTTTCACCGTCCTCGGCACCCTTACACCATCGGACTGCAGGCATCGATCCCTCGCGAGATTCACAAGGGTCGGAAGCTCGAGGTCATCAAGGGCCTCGTGCCCGATCCGTTCAAGTACCCCTCGGGATGCCGGTTCTCGGACCGCTGCCGCTTTGTCGAAGACCGTTGTATCAGCGAGAGCATAGACATACGACAGCCTGCCCACGGTCACTTTATACGCTGTTGGAAAGATGTCGTAACGGCCGAATGACCACAGGTTGAGATCGATGAGCGACGCCGTGCAAAAACGTGATGGAACCCTGCTGGACGTTCGCGATCTGCGGAAGTTTTTTCCCATCCGTAAGGGTTTTTTTTCGCGTGTGGTTGGACATACGCGTGCGGTTGACGGAGTGAGCTTTGACGTCCATCGCGGTGAAATCATGGGGCTGGTCGGCGAATCGGGATGCGGTAAAACGACTCTGGCCAGGACCATCCTACGTTTGATCGAGCCAACATCCGGCGAAGTGCTTTTCGACGATGTGGCCGTTTTTTCGCTCAAGGGAGGAGACCTGCGTCGGCTACGAAAGCGCATGCAGATAATCTTCCAAGACCCGTACGGTTCTCTGAACCCCCGACTGACGGTTGGTAGCATGATCGCCGAGGCGATCAAAATCCACAAGCTGGCCAAGGGTGGACGGGCAGTCCGCCAACGGGTCGGCCAGCTACTCGAGCGGGTGGGCATTCCGGCCGAGCACATGAACCGCTACCCGCACGAGTTCTCCGGTGGTCAGAGGCAACGGATTGGGATCGCTCGGGCGCTCGCCGTGGGGCCGGATCTCATCATCGCGGACGAACCGGTCAGCGCACTCGATGTCTCCATCCAGGCTCAGAT
>JAOTUR010000336.1 GCA_029863805.1 Candidatus Krumholzibacteriia bacterium
CCAGACTCGATAAGCGCGGCCCCCGCAACCAGAACCGACGCACCACCCCCAAAGCCGTTGAAAAGCGCGACCAGCTGGGGCATCGCCGTCATGCGTATCTTTATCGCCAGTATCCCGCCGATGAGCGCACCGACAACGGCCCCAGCGATAATAATCTCAAAACTAATGACCCGGCGGTCGATGAGCGTCACCACAACCGCAATCAACATACCCCACGCACCAAGCAGATTGCCCCGCACCGCCGTGCGTGGGTGCGCAAGGCCTTTGAGTCCAAAAATAAACAGGGCTGAAGCAACCAGGTAGGTTACATTAATAACGACTTCCCGCATCTTCTATCCTCTTCTTTTTCACGTATGAAACAATCTAACAAGTTCGGCGTCAAAGTTAGTTGCGTTTGAACATTCGCAACATCCGGTTCGTCACGAGAAAACCGCCAACCGCGTTGACCGTCGCGAACACGACCGCGACAAAACCCAGAGCAGTTGTAAGCGTCGTGTGTTGTGAGCCGGCGGATAGAATTGCACCAATAAGAGTGATACCCGAGATCGCGTTAGACCCAGACATAAGTGGCGTGTGGAGTGTTGGTGGTACTTTTGTAATCACCTCGAACCCCACAAAAATTGCCAAAGCGAATATCGTAAGCGTAACAACAAACGCTTCCACTACACTCACCTCCCTTCCGCGGCATTGGTGTGCGAAAGTCCCAGCAGTTCGCGAATACGAGGCGATATGACGTCGCCGCCCTTGGTCACCATGGTATCGCGCGTGATTTCGTCTTCCATGTCGAGCGTGATCGCCCCTTCTTTACAAATATTTAGGAAGAAGGTCGTAATGTTCTTGGAGTACATCTGGCTCGCGTGAGTTGGTATCGTGGCGGGCAGATTCAGAGGTCCCATAATAGTCACGCCTCCCACATCGACGGTCTCCCCCGGGCGAGTCAACTCGCAGTTTCCGCCTCGTTCGGCGGCCAGATCTACAATCACAGAGCCCGGAGACATAGCGCCCACCATCTCTTTGGTCAAGAGAATAGGTGCTTTCTTTCCCGGCACGGCGGCGGTCGAGATAACAACGTCGTTTTCCGCGACCACCTTTGTCATCATTTCGCGCTGTCTCTTGTAGAACTCCTCCCCCATTGCCTTGGCATAGCCGCCGGCATCTTCCGATTCCTCGGCTTTGATCTCGAGTTCCACGAACTTACCGCCAAGACTCTGCACCTGCTCCTTTACCGCAGGACGCACATCGTATGCGCTGACCACCGCGCCCAGTCGCTTACTGGTCGCGATCGCTTGCAGTCCGGCGACACCAGCGCCAATAACAAAGACCCTGGCCGGTGCAACTGTGCCGGCTGCGGTCATAAACATGGGAAAGATCTTGGGCAGTCGATCGGCAGCAAGAAGAACCGCCTTGTAACCTGCTATCGTGGCCATCGAGGACAGCACGTCCATACTCTGCGCTCGCGTAATTCGAGGGAGAAGTTCGAGCGAGAACAAGGTTGCACCCGTTTCCGCAAACTCCTTGGATAAAGCCGGCTCCGAAAGCGACTCGGTTAGGCCGATCACGATCTGGTCTTTGCGCAGCTTCGTCAGATCGGACTTCCCCAACTCCGGATTGGCACCGTAAGTACGAACCTGAAAGACGACGTCCGATTTTGATAGAACCTCGTCACGATCCGCCAGGTGTGCACCCTTGCCAGAAAAACCCTCGTCGCCATAACCCGCCTCAATGCCCGCACCCGATTCGACCCACACCTCAGCACCGGCTTTCTCGAGTGATGGAACGACGTCTGGTATGATCGCCACACGCCGCTCGCCGGGGAAGGTCTCTTTCGGAACGCCAACGACAATACGATTCTGATCCGTCATGAGTAACCACAGCCTCCTCTCTCCACAATTCCGCCCGAGTGCGATCCGCTGCTCCCGGCCACACGCACGGTGTCAGCGAGGATTCGCTCCGGGATAACTCATAGTCCTCATTTTAGTTGTGACGAAATTTTAGTGATGAGTCAGCGAAAGATAGCACGTTTTGAGGGGCGGAGAAAGTGAAATATTTGATAA
This sequence comes from Candidatus Krumholzibacteriia bacterium, assembly GCA_029863805.1. Taxonomy (GTDB): domain Bacteria; phylum Krumholzibacteriota; class Krumholzibacteriia; order WVZY01; family WVZY01; genus JAOTUR01. The sequence goes on from JAOTUR010000336.1 coordinate 2,055, forward strand.
ATCGCGTGCCGTTGGCCGAGGTCACGGGCTCACGAGCGGGGCTCCGTCATTGCAGGAAAACCATCCGTCTTGTGATCGTCTATGCGGCGGTTCGAAGTCGGTAAAAGTACGCGCCGCTGCCCACGGGACGCCCGCCGGCGTCCGTCCCGTCCCAGTCAGCCGACTGCCCGCCCCGGGCGAGCTATTTCACCAAGACCGGCGGATCGGTCACAGTCAACGCACCCACTGCAAAAAGGAGGTTAGAGACCCATCAGTTGGCGCACGTATTTGGGCGGCGGCGAACCAAACGACAGCATCTCATCGTGCATCTCTTGCAGAGCAACCTCGCTCCCCTTGTTACGTTCGTATGCACGGCGGATATCGTTGACCTCGATGTTGCCCACGTAATAGGTTGACAGCTGCGTCGAGGTCAAACACGCGCGCCGCCACTTACCGGAGGCTTCCCCTTCTTCCTGGAATCCGTGTTTCATCATAAGCGCCTTCGCCTCGCCCTCGGTCATACCTTGCGTGTGAATCTTGTTGTCGATGATCGCGTTGATGATCATACGCAGGCGCATTTTCAGATACTGCATCTTGACCTCGGGTCCGCCGTAACCCGCTTCAGCCATGAGTTGCTCGGCGTAGGTCGCCCACCCTTCCACAAACGGACCACTGTAAAAAATCGATCGGACCATCGTCGGCGCCTGGAAACGGTTCGAGTGGTTTATCTGTAGATAGTGACCCGGAACCGCTTCGTGTATGGTCAAATCATGGAGCATATAATTGTTGTATTCGCGAAAGAAGGACGCTACCCGTTCCTGGGTCCAATCGGCCGGCGTCGGCGAGATGGCAAAAAAAGTCTTTCCTTCTGGCTCCAGCGGCCCGGGCGCGTCGCAATAGGCAACAGCCACCCCGCGCTGAAACTCCGGCATGACGATCAATTCTAACGGTTCATCGGGTACACTAACCAACCGCTGGGATCGGGCAAAATCGATGCACCGGGTGAGGCACGAGTCGGCCTGCCCCACGATCGTCTCGTTTGCCGGGCGCGACTCGGCGAGTCTGTCCAGTACGAATTTGATCACGTATTCTTTGTCCGAAGAAACGTCGCCATCTTGCGCTGCAGAGAACCTCTGGTAAAGCGGCAAAGCCACCTCATGCATCTCCGCTTGGGTCTCCAGTAGATCCCTTTCCGCTCGCGCTAGAATATCCCCCATGGTCAGGTCGGAATGGAGAACATACTCCAACTTGCGACGAAACTTGTTCTCACCGAGTCGAAAGTCAGCGTCGGATTCTTGCAAAAGATCATTCTCGAGCCAGGATCCGTAGTACTCGAGTGCATCAACGGCGCTCGCCTGGACCTTCTCGAACTCTGGAGATATATCGGGGATTTCTTCGAGGAGTTCGGCCAGCTGGTCACGGATGAGGTTGATCGTTCCTCTGTTCTGTTGAATTGCTGTCTCCGTGTGTACACGTGGGGGTTTGGTAAGATTCGCCTTTGCCAGCGCAGCCACTTCGGGTACGCCTCTTAGACGTTCCAGGACGCTACCCATGCGATCTTCGATAGGTGCAAAGTCACGAGCAATGAGGCTGTAGATGGCGCCACCAATGTTGTAAACAAGGGGGTTCCACTCGTGCTCACGAAGCGTTTCCAGCCTGAAAATACTGAGTTCCACGTGGTTACGC
>JAOTUR010000057.1 GCA_029863805.1 Candidatus Krumholzibacteriia bacterium
AGCGCCGGACGAGCGCAAGATGACCGTGGTTCTGCCGTTCGAGAATCTCGGACCAGCGGAGGAGGCGTACTTTGCCGCGGGAGTAACCGAGGAGATCACCAGTCGACTGGCGACGGTGAGCGGGATGGGCGTTATCTCGCGTACGAGCGCCGTTCAGTACGATCGAACCGGAAAGAACATGAAGCAGATTGGCGAAGATCTAGGTGTGGATTACGTGCTCGAGGGCTCGGTGCGTTGGGGACGAAACCCCGATGGCACGGGACGGGTTCGCATCACGCCGCAGCTCATACAGGTGTCCGACGATACCCATCTTTGGTCGGACACTTATGATCGCGACATTGTTGACATCTTCGAGGTGCAAACCGATATCGCCAACCAGGTCATCGAGCAGCTCGGTGTTACGCTACTGGGGTCCGAGCGGGAGCGTATTCAAGAGAAACCGACGCAGAACATAGAGGCGTATCAACTCTATCTGCAGGCACGCGATCTCGCCGTCGGGCTTACGGCAGAATACGACCGGCGCAAGGTCGAGCTGCTGGAGCGCGCAACCGAGCTCGACCCCAGATTCGTCGCCCCCTTGTATGAACTGTGCCTCCACCATTCCAATTGGTACCGCATATTGGAACGCACCGAGACGAGACTGGCGCGAGCCAGAGAGGTCCTGCAAAAAGCCGAGGCGGTCGACCGAGAACATCACCTGACGCGCCTGGCACGGGGTTACTACTACTACTACGGTTTCCGGGACTACGACCGCGCTCTGGAGGAGTTCGTCGCTGCATCGCGATCGGTACCCAACGACAGCGAGGCCAGACGGTCCATCGGATACATTCAACGGCGAAAGGGCAACTGGCAGGAGTGCATCGACGACTTGCAGGCGGCTTTTGAACTCGATCCCCAGAGCAAAGAGGTCGCCGTTAACCTCGCGGCCACATACTTGGGTATGCGAGAATATGAAGAAGCGATTCGCTATCTCGATAGGGCTTTCTCACTGGATCCGGATGACTACGAGAGCGTCTCCAACAAGGCGTTTGCTTACATCTGTTGGAAGGGTGATCTGGAAGCCGCCCGCGAGATCATGAAAGAAAAGCCCAAGGCGAATCCCACGTCGTACTACTACATGCTATACCTCGTTCATACGATGGAACGTGATTTCGCCGGTGCTATCGAAACCGCGCGCAAGTTGGAGGAAACCACCGGCTTCGTTAGGGCGTTGAGACAATTCATGATCGCCATTGCAGAAACTGGACAGAAGGGACCCAAAGCGGCCATCGGCACGCTGGAGACAACGGCTGGACTATGCGAAGACATCCTACGTACGGCGCCCAGCAACGGTATCGTGCGGCAGTGGCTGGCGATCACCTATGCATTGCTGGGCAGGGAAAACGAAGCCATACGCGAAGCCAAACTGGCCGTCGATTTGACCGCCAAGGATGCGTTTGCCGGACCCTCGGCGCTCGAGAACCTCGCCCTGGTCTACGCCCACACCAACCGTCACGACGAAGCGATCGATTTGATCGAGCGCTTGCTTAGCACGGTTTACCGGAGCGCGATCACCGTCCACCTTCTCCGGCTTCATCCCGGATGGGACCCTCTGCGGGAACACCCTAGATTCCAGAGCTTGTTGCAAACAAAACACTTGTAAACCGAGAGGTCGTGGCGTGTTCACCCACCCAACCCCAGGTAGTAAAACAGGTAACCATGTGGTTACCTGTTTTGGCCTATACGTAACTTCTGGGTTACCAATTACCGCTTTTGACGGTGCTCTTGCATCAGGCGCGTTTGAGGTGCCTCGAACCGACGTAAACCGCTCCCGAACCCCCGTGGATCGAGACAATATCGCCCTTGCCGATGCGCTGACGAGCCGTACCCGTCTTGCCCAAGATCGACGCCTCGTGCTGCTGTGAGCGCACCTGAAGATCGCCGGCGCTCATCACGGCACTGTAATCCTTGTCCTCGATGCCATTGATCGCCACTGCCGCATGAGAGGTGGAGCCCCCCTTTGTCGCCAACAATGCACCCGCGGACAGGATGAGCGGGATATCTTCGGGCGCGGGATTCTCTACGAGCACGATGACTCCGTCCACGTCATCCCTCTGCGAGATATCGACCGCGGACAACTCTTTGAAGTCCTCCTCGTCAAAGGCGACCAGGCCCCGAAACGCACTGCCACGAATACCGATTCCTCTTGTGTCCTCTTCGCCCGCATTCTCAAAGGTGGCCTCCGTACGATTCCTCCCTATCTCCGCCGCCCTCGATTGCAGCACGCTGAGCACACCACGATCGACCGTGAATTCGATCTCCTGATCTGTTCCCATAAACCGTCTGAGCTTGGCTACCGTGTGCCGAATTCGCCTGGCCAGCGACGGCATGGAGGCGGCGAGTTCCTCGAGGGGCTGGAATGATGTCGAGGTGGTCAGGCCCGCCACCAGGTCGTCACCCGCGGCCGAAAACTTGAAATCACCGATGGCGATGCGCACCCCCAGATCGGTAACCCGCGTCCTCGAGATCACCCCTGTGAGAGAGGCACCGGTCTCATCCATCCCGGCACCGACCTGCTCGTTCTTGCGGTTGCCAAAGGCCATCTCTTGAACAATGACCGCTGTTTGCCAGCTATCGCATATACCTTTGATCTCGCGGTACTGGCGTGCGGTGTTGTTGTTCCATGAATCGAAAACCGCTCGCACAGCCGTCGTCAGCTGTTTTATCGGATCGGCAAGCAATTCATCCAGCGCTTCGCCGTAGCCTTCTTTTCGGAGCACCTCTTTGGTCTTCTGCGTGACCTCCTTCATCCCCTCCCACGGCAGATCGTCCTTGTATTGCACACCGTACCGGCTCTTGGTCTCATCCACCAAATTGTAGTTCTCGATATCCACACCCCAGACGGCCTGCCCGTAGGATGCAAGAAACCGCCTGTACGAATCGTGCGCATGCCATGGATCCGCTTTGGCCAGACCTTCTGCAATCTCGTCGTTCATACCCAGAAAAAGCACCGTCGACAACATGCCGGGCATGGAAAACACGGACCCACCGCGAATAGCAAGCAGCAATGGCCGCCCGGCGTCGCCAAATTTTCGTGCGGCGCCGTCGCGCCGTGCGACATCCGTTTCCAGCACACGCAGGTGTTTCATGATCTCGCTTTCCTGCCCCGGCCAATCGGTTTCGTGCAGGCGGCGCCGTGGCAGCGTGGTGGGAATGATAAACCCGTCTCTTGTCGGCACGTTGAGGTAACTGATATAGATTAGACCTGAACCCTTGCCGCCAAACAGCTCACGCAGATTTTCCCGATCCAGGTCGCTTTCCACCCGTTTTGTGATGTGGTCACGACTCGACAGGTGAATTATATCGTGTGCATCCCTATCCACGGTCGGTGCCTCGCCGTCGACTGGGTTCGACCGATCGACAACGTGATCCTTGATATGAGTCAGCGCCGTATCGCAGAAATACGCCATGCTGTTCAAATCGTGAAGATAACGCTGCATGTTGGCGAGCGACACCTGCAGCTCCTCCTTGTTGAGCTGTAGCTTCTCCTGCATTCTCTCCAGCGGCACGATCAAACGCTGGAGCATGTGGTGGTAGTTACGTTGAACTTGCTCGAGCACATTGGTGACTTCCGCGTACGTCTTCATGCCATCGATCAGCATCCCCGCGAGGTCGAGCAGCTGACGCGAATGCAGCCCGTCGTGCGTCAGGTTCAGGATGCAGGCTCGTATGAGACCCAGGCACTGCCGGATATCGACTCCACTCTCCTCGTATTCGCTCGCTATATGTCGCAAGGCCAAATATCCCATCTCCTCGAGCAGGCAATCGAGCTGGTAGAGCAGCAACCTTTGCTCCGGGAATGCCCTCTCCATCAGCGTGTTTCTGACCGTCTTGCGCAGATCGCTGATACCCGCGAACGTCTCGATGAACGCATTTCGGCTATAAGCCGCCAGAAACGTCTCCAGCTCTTTGAACAACTCGGTCTGATACGCGGCCCTAGCCCTTTTGATGAAGTCATCGACGCAACGTCGCAGGTCGTTTTCCGCTGTCTCGATATCAAATCCACTCTCGTCGGGCTTTAGTTCCAGAAGCGCGGCAAGCCGTCTGTCGGTATCCCCGCCATCGCCTGCCAGCGCGGGGAAGTCGCGGACACGGCTTCTGATGACACGAAGGTGGTGATAGTAAACCCACCGGTTGCGTTCGTGTACACCGCGCCCTGCCGCTTCCTCCACTTCTTCGAGAAGGCTTCTCCCGAAGCCGCATCGTATCAGCGTATCGGCGTACTCCTTTTGCCAGTCGCTGACACGAGCGATGATCTCGGTGTTGCCGAGAAGGTACTCCAGATCCGTCACGATCTGAGCCACGATCCTCTTTGGGAGCTCCTCATGCCTCGCCTTTTCATCGGCCGGCGAGGGCGCATCATAGCCCAGTTTGGACAGGCCCTCCATGTCACCACTGTTCAGATAATCCACATACGAGTTTGCGAGCAGCAGGGTTCTTCTGCCCACCGCGTGGTGCGTGCTACGCCTCAGTTCGTTAACGATGGCACTGCCTCGCACGTGGATCTCTGCCAGATCGATCGTGTCATTCCACAGGCGATCGATGACTTTGGGTTTCGTCACCACACCCGCGATATTCCGCACGAGAATTCGAACCAAAAACGGAAACCGGTTCGAACGCGGTGTGTTGAGAAATCCCATTAGAGCCTTGAGCAGGTGTTGAACCTCGGACTGCAGATTCTTGGCATTTAGATATTTTCGAAACGAAAAGACGCTCAGTCTTGCGACCAGGATCCTAAGGACATACACCGCCTCGTTGCGGTTGGCACCCTGTGTGATCTCCCCTAATCGTTCGGCCATGTCCTGGATTCTGGAGACGCGAACCGGCACCGCCCTGTCATCCCCAAAGTGGAAAAGCTCATCTTCCAGGTCGACGGCATCACCATCAAAGTCGGCCATACGCTTAATAAGACCATCCGTTATGATGGTCCCCGTCGGCAGTGACCGCTCCGCGATCGTGGCAGTTCCCGTTTCATCGACTCGCTTAACGACGAGCCTGTCCGCCACCACATAGGGCACGATGAATTCACCCTGGTGGCGGAACATACGATTATTCGCAATTCCGAACCGTCCCGTCCGTCGGGCGATCCTCCGTTTGCAGGTCACATAACTGCTCAACGCCTCGTCCCGTTTTACGGAGTCGGCTTCGTGACTATACGCCCCATAGATAGATGCGTTGACCGCGGCCAGCTCTCTCTCTTCGTCGGGTGTCAAAGTGAGTGTTTCGTCAACCACGGGTTGTGACACGGCCGCGTCCATCCTGTCTCCATCTTCCTCGACGTAAACGGAACGTAACACTTCGAAGAAATCCGTGGCGAACCGCAGGTCTGCAGAGTCTTTGCTGCTCTTCAGTGTGGCCAAGGCCTCGTCGGCCAGCGCTACCGGGGTCATTCCACTATGTGTTCGGATCCATTCGACCACACCGCACGCGCCGAGCAAGTCAAGGTCGTGGGCAACTTCCTGCGCGTGCTTCTGCAAAAACGACTGCGTGTACGCAAAGTCGGATGATGCCAGCGTACGTGCCTCGTCAAACGTCAACGTCTGGTAACGCGTGTTCGCATCTTCGCGGATTCGCTCCAACGGGGTGTTGCGTTCGGTGTAGATCGCCACGTAGCGATAGATCCCTTTGACGCCGAAGGCCTCTAACTGGTCTGCATCATAGAGAATCTGAGCCTCGAGTCCGGCTGCGCGCCGACCGTCGGCGCCCGTCTTACTGCGTTCCTCGTGCAAGCGGATCGCTTTTTCCACCCGATCGATCTCCTGCGGCGCCAGGATATCATCCTCCATGAGTGTTATTCTGGCCCGCGCGGCTGCCTCGGCCGCGTGCTTTTCACTCTGTGAAGTTACATCGTGGAGGCATGCGGCCGCCGCCAGAACCGGCCAATCCACTTCGTCGTGAACGCCAAGTTTGTCCGCAAGATCACTGGCCCAGCGAAGAATGCCTTTGGTGTGGCACAGGCCGTGGTGGGGGTTTTTCGCATACGTCGGTCCCAGCTTCGGCGCGATAGCATTTACCGTGTTGAGCGCCGCTTCGGGAACCCCTCCGCTCGCCCCCGCCGAGGCGGCCGGCCCGCCTGCGAATACATCGGTGTCGATCTCCTCGTAGATGGAGGTGAGTTCACGAAGAACTTGATACAGGTGCTTGCCTTCTGCTGCAAGCGTCTCGTTCACCTGCCGCAGCGCGGTCACATAATCTGTGAACTGACTTCCCTTGATCTCAACGTGATGCAACGCAGCTAACTTGGCTATAATCGACAGCATCTCCTCACGCAGGAGCTCGAACAAATCCTTGCCCTGCAAGTGGGCCAGCCCCCGGGCGAGCGCCAACGACACCGACAAAATGGCGTTCATCCCCAGGTTTTGTTTGCGCTGCATGACTCGAACCCGATCTTCCGTGCTCACTTTCTTGTCAAGCTTGTGGCGGCGCTGCGCAATTCGTAGCTCTAGCGACAATAGCAGTCGATCGATGTCTCTAAGTGTCATCGCCGACACGGGCTTCTGAACAAATGCGGGCCCGATAACTTTGACAACGTTGTCGACGGCGTTCAAACAGCCTTTCCCCTCGTAGCGCTGGGTCCGCGCAAAAAGCGACTTGAGCGGATCATCACCCTCGTCTTTGACCTTCGCTTCCTCGACGTCGTTTTTGAACGCGTAGACACCCGGCTCGAGTTCACGAAAGAAGCCCGCATAGCGATTGATCAGTTCTCGATGCTCCGCGCTTTCTATGGTCGAGTCGATGAGATGAATCGCCTCCCCTGATCCAGCGGAAGTGCCCAACGGAGTCGAGCCCCTGAACTTCAAAAGCACGCCCGCCTGGGGAAGGTAAAGTTCCACGGTGGCACCGACCGTCGGCACCCCCGCGTTCGTGGGCTCCTCATAGGCATAGACCCTGCGCACCAATGCGTCCTGTCCGGCTTGCAGGGCGAAGGGGGTATCCCGATCTATACCCTTCTGCATGAGTTCTGTGACCGCGTTGTACTTCACCAGGCGCTCGGTGTTCGCGCCACCACCAGCTTTGAGACCCAGCGAGTTGGTCGCCAGGGCAATCTGGGCTTCCATGTCGTCGTTGGGACTCTTGGATCGGTGAGAAACCACCAGCTCCATCCCTTTTCCCAAAGCAACCAGCATGGCGATAAGGGTTTCATAAAGAGAACCGATCTGATTCGCCTTTATGAGAGCGGTATTGATCAGGCCTTTTGCCGAGGCCAACTCGATGGTGCTGTCGTTCGTCGTGACCAGGTCATCACCGATGACAAAGACACGGTCGCCGAGGGTTTCGAGAAGCTTTTTCCATCCTTCGTAGTCGTTTTCTGAAAATCCATCCTCGATGGAGAGGATGGGGATGTCATACTCTTGTATAGCCTTTACATACAAATCCATCACACCGTCCCGATCCATGACGGTCAGAGTCTTGTCGCGCCAGAATAAATACATGCCCACGGCGTCGGACATTTGGAACTCTTCGCGGTACGCTATCTCGAGCTCGGACATAGCTGGATCGAGGGCGATGGCCACGTCCACACCTGGTGTGTAACCACACTCGGCGATGGTTTGCTTCATCATCATCCACAGGCGCACTTCGGGCAGCGGATACGGTCCTCGTTCGATATACGGCGCGAGCCCGCCTTCGAGACCGATACCCATGACACGGCATCCCTCTTCCTTCTCGATGATTTCCTTTAGTCGGTTCTGCAACCTGACCGTCATCTCCTGCGCCTCCTGATAGTCGCGGGCGCCGAGAATCATGAACATCGCTTCCTGCATGCTGATGTTGGACTCGGGATACTCTTTTTCGGTGTGACGCCCACCCATACCGCAGTTGCGAAACTGCCACGGTGCCGTCACCGCGCCCAGTCGTGGATGGGTGATCTTCTGGATCCTGCCGTCGAGCATTTTGCGGCGGGCCACCGGGGCCGAATCCCACCACTCGGCGCGCTGGGTTACGGTAGCGGCCTTTGCCCTTGCCTTGCGTTCGCGCTCCCTGAATTCCACGTATTTGCCGGGGTCCGCGAGCCGGAAATCCAGGAGTGTAACCAGTCCAATACCGAGCAGCAGCCGGCCCGCATAGATGGCTACCGTCACATCAAACAGCAAACCAACGGTCAGGAGAAGGGCGGCGGGGGGAAGGGTGGTCACCGCGACGTTACGACTGGCGCGGGGACCCGCGGCCGCCACCGCTAGGTTGTATGGGGCGTCGGGGTAGTAGTTGAGCCCCTGCCGTTTGATACCGCTAGCGGTTCCATAGGGTGTACGCACAAAAAGTCCCATCAGGTGGGCGGCGCGTCTGAAGAATGATGCCCGCAAAAAGCGGTCGGCCTCACGCTGGGCATTGTCGTTCAAGGCGGTCAGCCTGGCCGCGGTCAGAAAATGCCCGATCTCATGGAGCGCGATTCCCGTGTGAAAACTGATATACATAAAGAGCGCGGACACCAGTGTCTCCGGGCTCAAAAATATGAATCGCAGGATGTCGGCCTTGAGTATGGAGGCTGCGGGCAGGGCCAAGACCGAGGAGATGAAAGCGACGTGGAAAGAGACCAGGATGTGGTTGGCGATGACCCATCCACCCTGGAGAAACGCGCCCAGACCTTCCACGCCTTGGGCGCCCCCCTTGGACGAACGCGTTGGGTGTTCTTTTCTGGTGTCGCGATTCTTGAGCGTTAAACCGTTCATGTACCGGTCGCGCAGGTAGGCATCGTCAAGCAGCCCGAATCGCGTTACCTCACCGCACCCTGCCATTGAGAACCCGTTGTTAATCTTATAGATTTTGTGACTCGTGCTAACGGTGTCATGGACAAACAATGTCTTCTGCCAGATTGTGCCAGATTCTAACAGCACCCGACGCTGCCGTCAACTCATTGCACGCTGCTGTGGCACACGCCCGTTCTTTTTGGACGAGCGGGTGTATGCCTAACGAACAATAGTGAATTTTCCCTTTGCCACATGCCCACTGGACCGCAAACGGTAGAAATATGTGCCGCTGGCACGTACGTCGAGGGCGCTGGCTTTGCCACCGAGCTCGAGCGAATTCCAGGCGGACGGCGAAACGGCCCGGGATATGCGGCCGCGCCACCGCCCGGCGACGTCATAGACGTCGAGCACTACCTGGTTGCCTTGCGGGAGAAAGAAATCGAGCCGCAGCTCCCCAAACGACGGGTTTGGAGAGGCTACGGCCGAGAATCCGGGAGTCCGCCCATGAAGAGATATGCCGGTCGGCACTTCCTGGGTTGTCTTAAGAATGTGTTCGCCGGGATCAAACTCGAAGCCTATGGGCTCCTGCGCAAACGTCAGCTGGTAATCCTCGGCCGCCTGAATCAACGGAAGCCTGAGCAGCGTATCGCCGGCGGCGAACACAACCCGACACTCGATAGGAAGCGTAAAGACCGGTGCGTTGATCTGCGTTTGCGCCACACGCAGACTCAAACGATGGGCGATGCCATCCCAATAAGTCACCCACGAGTACTCATACTCGGGATAGCCGGCCTGGTAGACCCACTCGTCGAAGAAGTTGGTCAAATCGAGCGCCGAGGCCGTCTCACACACCGATTTGAATTCTTCGGTCGTCGCGTTGTCATATTCAAAATCTTGGCAATACGTACGCAGAGCATCAAAAAACGAGCTGTCACCCATGACATAGCGCAGCATGTGCAACACCCATGCACCCTTCTGGTACACCGTGGCACCCCACATGTTGTCGGGATCATACAGCGAAAATCTGTTCACAACATCTTCCTGAAAATACTGCGTCCGGAATTGGGCCATCCTCGCGGCGAGACTGCTCTCCCCGCCAATGTTCTCGTGCCACATCGCATCCCCGTAGGTGGCGAATCCCTCATTGAGCCAGATGTCCCTCCAGTCGGCCAGCGTCACGCTGTTTCCAAACCACGAATGAGCCATCTCGTGGGCCACGACCCAGTCATAGGTGTGGTCGCCGGTGACGAGAGCTTGACCATAGGTTGTGCAAGTAAAGTTTTCCATACCGCCACCGATCGACGACAGCGCGGTACCGTAGACTTCTTCGATGAACGGATACTGGCCCAGAACCGCAGAAAAGTAGGTCATCATCGCCGGGGCATTGGCGAAGGAAATCTGAGCTTGAGACAGCTTCTCCGGGTAAACGTAATAGGGCATCTCCATGGAATCGTTCTCCGCGTGGTGGTACCAGTGCGAGAAGAACGCGTAGTCGGAGATGGCGACCGAAATCGTGTAAGTGGTATGTGGATAACGCGTGTTCCAATGATAGGTCTTGGTGCCGTCAGCGTTGTCGATGGTCGAGACAAGGGTGCCGTTCGATGCGCAAAAAAGAGTCGATGGCACGGTAACGATCATCTCGCTAGTCGCCTTGTCCCACGGTTCGTCATAGCAGGGAAACCAGTTGCGCGCCATGTCCGGCTCACTCAAGTTGTAGATGACCTTCGACGAAAAGCGGAGCCCCTGTGGCGCCGGCGCCCCGCTATAGTCCACTCTTACCGTCAATGTGTCACCGCCCCCATAGCTGCTACCAAGATCGATTCGCACACGATCCTGAACGTGCGCAAAGGATAGGGGGCCACCGCCCATTTGTACATCGGCGACGACCATGTTGTCTTTTAGATACAGAACCACTGAGTCGACCGTCGTAGCCAGAACCTCGAATGAAACCTCGACGTGTCCCGATACCGTCTCGGCCAGGGGATCAATGGTGATATCGATCTTGTAGTGAAGAAAATCGACGCTTGCGGCGGCCGGCATGGTAAGCGCGTGTTCTATTCCGCTCGCACGCGAGGCAGACTCAGCATACAACGGTCGCTTGGCGCCGAAGAGAATCTCATAACCTGGCGCAGGCGGGTCAGCGTGGGGCCTCGAGATGTCTGCACATAGACAGGCAAAAACCAAGACCAAAGGCAAACGGAGGGTCATCATAGCTGCTTCGTTACACGGGCCGTCTCGACGGGCTTGGGTGCACTATTAATTATACCATCATACCCCCGCACCTTCCGCATACATTCGTTTTGAAATTACACATTCTTGACATGCATCAACAAGATCGCCGACCATAGCGTGCGTGAGTCACCTCCCAACCCCTACAATAGTGACTCTCATCTACACGACATTCGCCGTCGTGGACTGCGAATCATGACCGGACAGAACAAGGCATACATACTGGCGCTGATCGCGGTTCTCCTATGGTCCACCGTGGCATCTGCTTTCAAGCTTTCGCTCGAGCACGTGGATCATATCCAGCTCGTCTTCTATGCAAGCCTGGTTTCAACACTCATCCTTGGCGCCATCCTTGGCGGGCAGGGCAAGCTCCGACTGGTTTTCACCTGTTCCCGCCGGCAGTATCTGCGATCGGCCATGCTTGGTTTCTTGAATCCTTTCTTGTACTACTTGGTCTTGTTCAAAGCCTACGATCTGCTGCCCGCCCAAGAGGCCCAACCACTCAATTATACCTGGGCGCTGACCCTATCACTGCTTGCCGTGCCGCTCCTCAAACAGAAGATCAGCCTGCGTGACATCGCCGCTCTATGCACAGGCTACTGTGGTGTTGTGGTGATTTCGACGCACGGTGATGTCCTCGGCTTTCGCCTGTCGGACCCGATCGGTGTGGTCCTGGCTTTGGGGAGTGCATTTGTTTGGGCGTTGTACTGGATCTACAATACCAAGGACACGCGCGACCCGGCGGTCGCCCTTTTCTTGAGCTTCATCTTTAGTCTACCTCTCAGCCTCCTTGTATGCGTCACGTTCTCGAGCATCCGCCCAACCCATGTCCATGGGCTGCTGGGGACCATCTACGTGGGTGCGTTCGAGATGAGTGTGACGTTCTTGCTTTGGCTTTCAGCCCTTCGCCTCTCGGCAAACGCGGCGAAGGTGAGCACCTTGATCTTTCTCTCGCCCTTCGTGTCATTGATTTTCATTCATCACATCGTTGGTGAGGAAATCCTTCGCTCGACCCTCGTTGGTCTGGTTTTGATTGTTGCGGGTCTGTTGCTGCAGAGAGTCGGGGCGTCGAGAACCAGCCGCTAGCCATGCGCTGACCGGGGCAACCACCCGCTCGCCGACACGGGTGGCTAGCGCTCAGCTCAACGGCACCAGCTGCGGGGCACGCACCCAGATGTGGTCCATTATATAAATACCGACCAGGACGAGCACACCCGCCAGTGGCCACAGCTCAGCGGCGGCGGTCCACAGAATCAGGAGAGGGACAACGTGCCCGGCTACAACGCCACCTGCCCAGGACCAAATTCGGAAGCGCCCGGCGACAATCATGTTCATGGTGCGTCTTGCGTCTTGGGTGGCGTGAGTACCAAAGAGTTCGATCACGGTGAGGAAGAGGTTGAAGATCACCGCACCTGGTAACAGCATGCGCAGAAAGCTCTCCCATTCAGGGGCGCTCGAGGGAACCATCGCGATAACCATCCCCACTGCCGCGCCCGCCGCGAGCGACTGGACGACCATGTGGAGAGACGCCCACCGACTCTGCCACAGATCGCGCCCCTTCGCCTGGGCGAAGAGAAACGCGGTATAAATGGCTGTCATAATCGCAAACACCGCTGTAAGCCATCGCAGCGGCCCCTGTAGCGTATTCCAGTCGAAGACCTCACTGGCCACCATGAGTGACAGCAAAGCACTGTACACCAGAAGAGCGTAGCCGCCACGCACCAACCACGACTTCCACTGTGGCCTGAGAAGCACGTAGAGAAAACGCCGTGGCTGATCCAAATCCTTGACCAGCAGAAAACCCGTCAAAAAGAGAAACACCAGCGCTGTCCACAAACCCCACCACTGCGTCGCGTCGTCAACGGCTATGAAACCCAACGCGAGAGGAAGAAACACCACAAGAAACGCACCTGTCGAGATCGCTTTCGTCCACACATACGCCGCGACGGGCCAACCCCACATGACTCCTTTGTCCGGGACGTCATAGACGCGCCGGACGTTTTCATCGAGTACCTCCCGCGCCTTGTTTACCATTCCGGCGTCTTCGGCCCCCTTGGGGACAAGAACCCTCTCGTCCGTACCCGACGCGCTCATCCACTCCTCGTCCGCGACCGGCTCCACGTCGCCCATCTGTCCCCTCGACCGCCCCACGCGTTCACTCTCGGATGTCGGACGCACCACCTCGCTGCCAGTAATCAAACGACTCTCGGCGAACCGCGCATAGTGTCCCACCCCCGCCGCCTGAGAACTCCACATATAAGATGTGGAAGGCCGGGAAAGAGCGGGATTCAGTGAGAGCTCATCACCATTTATATAGAAGAGTTTTGGCTCGGTTCCCTTCTCGGCCTTGCGTACCGTCACCGGTTGAGTGTCCAGCAGATGTGAGATCTCAGAGTCGGGATCATCCATGTTGCCGGATACGATCGCGTGCTCGGGGCAAACGATGACACAAGCGGGCTCGAGACCGATCTCCTCCCTGTGCGCGCAGTAATTGCATTTGGCGGCGGTGTGGGTGTCGGGATCAATATAGAGGGCGTCATAGGGACAAGCCTGCATGCATGACTTACATCCGATACAGCGGCGGTTGTCGAAATCAACTATACCGTCCGTCCGGGTGAATAACGCCTTGGTGGGGCAGATGTCAACGCACGGCGCTTCCGCACAGTGGTTGCAGCGCATCACCGAAAACAGCCGGCGCGTGTCCGGGTACTCGCCTTTCTCGATGTACTTCACCCATGTGCGGTTGACCCCCACCGGTGTTTCATGCTCGGCTTTACACGCCACGGTACACGCGTGGCAGCCGATACACTTGCGATTATCGATGATGAAACCGTAGTTCATTTTCCGAGGTAAAAGGTTTGCTGTGCTGGTCTCAACGGACGGTTGAACCATAGCGGACGGCGCAACCCGTCGGGCCCGGGTGCCGAACGTGTCATCTGTAGCCAGTCCTTGTAGATTTGAAAGGACCGGTTGGTATCGACGACGACGTCCCCGTATCGATCATTTCGGTGTGCCCTCTCGACCCGCACTTTCTGGTGCCAGCAGTGCATGCCGCTCACAGGATCGGGGTGCACGGGGAACGTAATGTTCTGATGCACGCCGCCGTCGCTCCAAAAGATACGTTGCGAATCCGCATCGCCACTGATATGCGGGGAAATCCCGGCAAGACGCCGGATTCTCCACCTGCCTTCGCCGCTATTTTCGATCGATACCAAGTTCGTCGCCCATCTGTTGGCTGGCGCATCCTGCGGTCGGCGCCAGCGACCCAGGTGGTGCGAACACGCCACCACGCCCGGTTTCATGGCTTCGCTCACCCACACCTTGTCCACGAAGTAACCGGCATCGGTGTTCACTCGAACGTAATCGCCCGTACACAGCCCCAAGCGTGTGGCGTCCGAGGTGTGCATCCACACCGGGTTGCGGTTCGAAATCTCGGCGAGCCACTTGGCATTGCCCGAACGCGAGTGGATGAGCGTTGGCAGGCGAAACGTGGGCACGAGCGGAAACTCCCCCTTGTCGCTGTCAATCCCATCCGTATGTACGTGGCTCTTTACATACGTGGGAATAGCGTACTCGGGCCATCCCCAATCGACCAGTGTCTGCGAATAGAACTCTTGCTTGCGCGAGGGTGTGGGAAATCCGACGCATGGCCTTCCGCCCGCCATGAGGCCAATGGTTGCGCCGCCCTTGCGGATAAGGCCCGTATCTTCATCGACATGCGCACCGTGCATGTCTTCTTCGGAAAGAGGCTTCCTATGTTTGTCGTACGACGTCTTCTCCACCTCGAATGCGCCGAACCGTCGCATGTACTCGAGAGGCGTCATGTCGTGCTCGGCCGCCTTATCCGCCAGGCCCGGCGTATGCTCGAAGATATACCGGTAATACTCGTCGATCGTAATCTTCTCGCCGGCACGGTACGGTGATACAAAATGTTCCTTGATACCCAGCTCACCGTCAGGATCGATACGCCATGACAGCTCGATCCAAAACTCATCTTCTTCCCAGACTTCTCCGGGATTGGTCTCATAGCTAAACGTGACCGGCTTACCCATCCGCCGCGCTGCTTCGCGCAATACGGGCTGTCGAAACGCGATCCACATGCCCGAGTGTGTTTCGTAGCTAACGATGTCATGTCGCTCGCTCGCGTGCCCCATGGGAAGCACGTAGTCGGCAAAGTATGCGGTCTCGTTCCAGGTCGGGGTGAGCGCCGCATGGATCCCGACTCTGCTCTCATCGCTCAATGCCTCGATCCATGTGAACCCATCCGGGAAGGTCCACACCGGGTTGAAGACACGAGTAAAGTAAACAGAGAGCTTGCCACGGTTCTCCTTTAGGAAATGGGGTAGGAGGAAGCTCATCTCGTAGTGTGACAGCGGGTACTCCTGTGGCCAATGCAGCTCGTTCCAGAATTTCTGGGCCGGTGGCTTGTCGAACATATCTGGTTTGAACTTGTTCCAGGCGCTCGGCGAGGTGCCACCAATTGTGCCGACGCTGCCGGTAAGCACACTCAAGAAATGCAGGCAACGAGCGACCGCCCAGCCACCGAGGTTGCCGCTGCCAGCGCTTCGCCAGTTATGGGTCGCAAACCGGCTGCTGGCCCGACCGATGTACCGTGCTACCTCTACTATCGTCTCTGTCGGCACACCGCTCTCACGCGCGGCGAAATCCGGCGTATAATCTTTGTATTCTTCTTCAAGCGAGAGAATAAAATTATCGAACGTCGGTGCGGCATCGGGCCTGCGCTCTTGCATGTAGGTTCGCCAGTTCACCCAGCTTCGCAAGAACGACTCGTCAAAAAGTTTTTCTTCGATGATGATCCTTGCCATCGCCAGCAGCACCGCCGCTTCGCTGCCGGGGTACGTAGGCATCCAGTAATCGGCCATACTGGCCGTGTTCGATAGACGCGGATCCATTACAGCGAGTTTGCCGCCGTTCATCATTCCCTCGATGATGCGCTGGGCGTGTGGGTTGAAA
>JAOTUR010000337.1 GCA_029863805.1 Candidatus Krumholzibacteriia bacterium
GCCAACGGTCGCGATGGCGACCAGACCACGCTCCAGGAACGACATCTCTATGGTGCCCGACGTTTCTATGGCCTTCTCGACCGCTTCCGGCCCGTGGCTGGCGCGCAAAAGACCCGAGTGAAGAATTGCTGCGATCGGCCCCCTGGTGCTCTCCAGCTCTTCCATCGCACCTTGCATACCCTTCTCGCGCAATCCGCGTATCACGCGCGCCATCAAGCCGCGGACATTGGTGCGGGCCCGCGACAACGTCCACAGACGCTCGATAATGAACACCAGTCCGATGATCGAGCATAAGAGCAATGGGTGCATAAACGGCCCACCCTTGATGTAGTTCTGGCCGATGCCGCTCCTCTTGACTCGGTTCACAAAACCGCTCTGCTCCTTCTTGATGAGAGCCTGAATTTCGGTAGCAATGGCCGTCGAATCATTGGGAGCCATTGCGAGCGAGTCGGCGGCCGGCACACTGGTCGGCGGCGTGCGCGTATCACCCGTCTGCTCCTGGGCTAACACAGTCGCACCGAAACACATCAACAGCGCAATGAACGCAACATAAGACAGCGCTCTTCTCACATCATAGCTCGCATGCATCGCAAAGGACTCCTTTACTCGAACAAGTGAACAATGGGGGGGTCTTAAAGATGATTTGTCCTGTATGGCAACAAACAACCAGCATTCTGTCGGATATCTGTGAGACTATAAATGACTCAAGGTCAAGTGTCAATTAAAATTAGACGGATCTGGATTTGAGGTTGGGTGGGGTCACTACGACAGCCGAACACAGCTCCGTTACTTATTGGACATCGAGGAGCTGCTCTCCAGCTTATACCTCCCGTAGCCGTCCTTGTCAACAAAAATAAAGCGTAACCCCTGGTCTGGCTCCAGGTTCTTGTCTCTATCGATTAGCGGGTCACCCGAGTTATTGTAAAGCCACAGCTCGTACGGAAAGGCGGTGTTGCCACCCTCACCCACGGCGCCCAGCCGTCGGGGATCCACGGCAATGTCCCGGCTGGGTTTGGCGTACCCCATTCTTCCACCCGTGTTACTGAAATTAACCGCGTGGTATCTATCCCTGACTTTCTCGAGCGCGTCCGACATCGATTCTCGATTCAGCGGTATGACGTCCACCACTTTTTCATCCGGTGGACCGTATTTGAGATAAATCAATCCACGGTCCGTGAAAATACCCAGTTGATAATCGGTGTATTTCGCGTTGACGTAGGCGAGCCTTTCCTTAAACTTCTCGTATGCCTCATTGACACCGGTCAGAGGATCAGGGTCGATCTCCTTCCACATGTTCTGCAGAATCGACTCCTGCTCGCCGATGGCCTTGCTTGCAAACTGATCGAAGTCCTCATCATCCAACAGAAATCGAGCCTCTGCTATGTAGCTGCTTCGGCTCACCTCCCAAGTGCGTAGATCCCACGCAACGCTAAAGTTGCCTGAATGCACCCGCACTAGCCACTGCTCGCCCACCCCACCATTCACATACAACGAATAACTGCCAGCGGGGAATCTGTTCAAGTCCTCGGTAATCAAAAACGGGTAAGTGATTAGATCTGATGCAACCGTACCGGCCCGGGAACCGCTGGTATCGTCCGCCGGTACCAACACGGACGATTCGGTCACCACTGCTCCCTTCTCGTCCAACACAACGGTCCTCAAAGCCAGTCCTGCAGGCGATATAATCCGTCTGGGAACGTAAGCCTCGACGTAGACGCGTAATGAATCCCTATACAAACCGTATAGCCGTGAGGGATTGGGAAGATAAGACGATTCGTCTCCCGCCGCACCGACCTGCCATAGAAACCTCGCGTCACTTAACGACATCTCGTCGGCGGGAAAAGTCGGGACTTCGAGCGGATAACCGTTGATCGCCGATTCGTGGTAACTGCCCCTCACCATGCCGACAATCGTCACCTTTGGCGAATTACGGTCTTCGATCGTGCACGATAGGGAATAAACGCCCTCGGCAAGCGAGTAACTCTTGGTTAACGTCTGAAACCTCGTTGCAGTTACCGCCTCCTCTTGCGACGCAACGTACATCTTGAACTCACCAGTGTCATCAACGACCTCGCCACCGGCTACGTTTCTAATAACAACAGATATGCGCGCCTTGGCTTCGTATATGCCTTTTGATTCCTTGAAGCGAATCCCCGTGTTTGGAACGCGGAGATACACGTCTTGCCTGGTCGAACCGTCTGCCATACGATAGGCGGCGGCATCCAGAAAGAATTCGAAGTCGCCCCCACCCACCACCTCTCCGGCGTGGCCGGCAAGAGGAGCGGCAACCCAGCAAGCGATTATCAAAACAGTCCTTAGCAACATTCCACCTCAACAGAATGGGCACCCCCGTGGGATGCCCATTGTCGGATCATATACTCAGTCGCTATCCCAATCAATATTGGAAGCCTAGCGAGACCCGGTGGGTTTCCTCGAGGAAACCAAGTTCAACCCAAGAATAATCAAAGCTCAAATCAGAGGATTGCGTGGTATCGATCCTCAAACCAAAGCCTGCGGCTGCACCATGCTCGTCGTAGTCGACATTGTACCCGCCCCGCAGATAAAAAAACTGATTGAAGGAGTACTCACCACCCAAATTGATCCGCTCCACATTGTCCGAAGGATGCGAGAACTCTCCGACCGTTTCCAGGCTGTGCGCGCCCCGCTGATAGGCGGCGACCGCCAAACCCACTTTGAATAACGTCGGCAGTTTCGATTCGCGATCGTCGTAGTTCACCTTGCCACCAAGGCTCTGAATCATCATACCCAGACGCATTCCGCGAAACCCTATCCGGTAGATAAGTCCAAAGTCTACCGCATAAGTGTTCACACTCTTCTCGGCAAGCCCTGAGTGGATGAAATGAACCGTCCCCCCTGCCGAGAACTTGTCTGTAAAATACTGTGCGTACGACAGCCCGAAGGACATGTCACCGGCGTCGAACTCGCGACCCGTCCCCTCCGGCAAGAAGATCGTGCGTTCCTTCTGAGGATCCATCGACAGGGCCCTGGCGGAGACACCCCATGCGCCTGGTACGAACGGCAGCGTAAAAACGGCCGTCGCGTAGTCCAAATCTATGTCAGCGGGCCAAAACGTATGCTCCAAGCGGACTGCTGTCTTGGTGATCTCCACCATTCCAGCCGGGTTCCAGTACGTGGCACTCGCATCGTTGGCCAGCGCGGTGAATGCGCCACCCATGCCGGTCGCTCTCGCCGACGGACCTATCTTGAGAAACTGCAGCGAAAACGTGCCCACTTTGGCAAACGGCTCCGTCGCAGACGCGCGCATCGGCAACAGTGACACCAGCAGCAATGACACAGCAATTAAACCGATCTTGGATCGCACAGTCTTACCTCCTCAGACTCCTGCCATTCGAGCAGCGAGAAGTGGGGATCTCATAAACTTTAGTTTTCATCTTCTATCTCACGGCCAATTTAGAATTCAAAACCGAATCCGACCCTCCAGAACCTGTGCGGTTCCCAAATGGTCGGGTCAAAAACAGGGACGAAGTCGTCTCGACCGTCGTCGTCCAGATCCTGAAGATACGCGCCGCCGAATCTCCCGGTTTCGGTCAGGTATGAACCGCCGTCCATCCCAGCAACCACCATAGCCGGAAACACAGATGGGGCCTCTCCGAGGGGCAAGGGGATGTCTTCGTCAAGCAAGT
>JAOTUR010000059.1 GCA_029863805.1 Candidatus Krumholzibacteriia bacterium
CCTCCAGGTTTACACCGTTGGGAACCCGGAGAGTGACCAACCCCATCTTTTCGGCTTCGCTCTTGAAACCACGACTGACGTAGACGGGTCGAAAACCACGCTCGGCCAGCTCGCCGACCAGGTGAATCGCAAAGGGAGTCTTGCCATTGCCCCCGATTTCGAGGTTGCCAATCGACACCACCGTCACCCCTCCCCAGCTACGACCCCGCGCGCGAAGACGAGTTCTTCTCAACCGTTCGGATACTATCTTGTAAAGAAAGGCGGCCGGAGGTGTCAGCAGCGATAACGGAAGCCGTCGTAAAACGGCTGCCGTGCGTTCGCGACGGCGCAGGGGGTAAAATACCGTATAAGTCGGCTCAGCCTGTGGAGACCGCGGCATCGTTGCTCTCCGTTATGGCACGAAGGACCCGCTCGACCTGGAGGCGTTTCTCTTCCAAAACTTCGGGCGTCGCATCCGACGATACGAACACCGGCTCACCCACGCGTACAAAAACTTTGGTGAACGGTTTCGGCAGCTGGAAGGAATCCCAAGAAGACAGGGCCCAATGTCGTTTTGAGCTTGCTGTTATTGGAATCAAAGCACAACCGGTCAGCTTTGCGATCTCCAGCGATCCTGATTTGAATACGTGTTTCGGCCCTTTGGGGCCATCGACCGATATACCCAGGTCAAAACCTTGCCTAAGCTTATCGACCAGTTGACGGATCGCACGAGCTCCACCTCGCGAGCTCGATCCTCTCACGTGACCGAATCCCAAAAACCGAATCGTCTGGCCCATAAGCTCACCGTCCCGGTGCTCACTGGCCAGCACATGAACCGATTGGCTTCGATAGCTGTAAGCCAGCGCCAACAGACGCCCGTGCCAGAACGTGTAGATCACCGCGGGGGAGACTTTCCTCGCCTGTTCCAGGACGTCCTCATCGATAAAACGGATGCGCCACGTCCGACCCCAAAGACGGATCAGACAAGCCCCGAGAAAAGCTGTCATGCGAAGACGAAGACTCACGACGACTCGATGAGTTGATGCGATATTTCGGCGACGCGCCGGCACCCGCCTGGTCCAGCCAGCATCGAGCGCAGCGCGCCAAATTTCGACACCATCGTTTCACGCTGCGCCGGATTCTCCAGAAGCGAAAGGGCGCTATCGGCGATCACTCTTGGCTTCGCCTCGATCTGCACGAATTCGGGACAGATCTCCTCGCCAAGGATGATATTTACGAGACCGATGTGGCTGATCTTCACAAGCTTCCTGGCTATCAGGTAGTTGAGGAGCGAAAGCCTATAAACGATTATAAGAGGCGTTTCGAAAAGAGCGCCCTGCAGAGTGGCAGTGCCCGATGCCACCAGGAGCAAGCTCGATGATGCCATCAGGGCTTGAGTATCGTGCTTGATTTCTGCATCAACGGAGTGGCGAGAGAGAATCTTGCTGTACAGCTGTGTAGGAACCGACGCGCTGGCGCCTATGGAGAATTTTTCTTGGGGTCGATGCGTGCGAATGAGCTTCGCCGTCTCTAGCAAGACGGGGAGGATACGACGAACCTCCTGCGGCCGACTGCCGGGCAGAAGCCCGATACCCGATCGCTCACGCTGGTCGCGCGGGGTCGGTAGCTCGTGATCCTCCACGAGCGGGTGGCCGACAAACTCCGCGGGTATGCCTTGGTCGCGGTAGATCTGCTCTTCAAAGGGCAGAATCAACGCCATATAATCCACGGACTTGCCGAGCTTTTCGATTCGACGCTTTCCCCATGCCCACACTTGCGGACTGATATAATAGAGGACGGGAATCTTCAGTTCCCTGGCCCGGGCGGCGAGCCGGAGATTTAAGCCGGGGTAGTCGACGGGCACAAACAGATCCACGCCGTTGGCCAAAACGCGCTTGAGCCCTCTCTCCAGGCGAAGGAACTTGGGCAAGTTGGCCAGCACACCCGAGAAACCGATCATCGCGTAGTCGTCGATGTGGTACAGCAATGACGCACCCGCCTCCGCGACCTTGCTACCACCGAGTGCCAATATGCGCGCATCCGGTATTTTTTTTTGTAGCTCGCTTACCAGATTGGCGGCGTGAAGATCACCGCTTGCTTCGCCACAAGTGACGAGTATGGTCGGCGCGTTCTTCATGTCGGTCAACAAGGAGGGAACTACCGATTTGACAATTGTGATTTGTCTTGAATTTCCGTGGCGACCTGAAGCGCAGTCAGCCCATCTTCCCCACTAACCGCCGGGGCCTCACCGTTGGACACTGTTTGACAAAAAGACTGCAGTTCTTGAAATAATGGCTCTTCACCCTCGATCTTTGTTTCGTCAATGGCAAGAACATCGTGCAAAGATATATCAACAAGATCGACATGACCGTTCTTTAGATTATGCACGTGCTCATCAAACTTATTTCCTTTGCGGAAATGCTTGATCGAGCCTCTGAGCAAATCGATCGACAGATACGAAGTCTCTGAGAAAATACGCACCTTTCGCATCGGTTCAACCGAAACACGGCTCGCCGTCAGATTGGCCACACAGCCACCGTCGTACTCGAGTCGTGCGTTTACAATATCCGGTCCGTTGGTGAGGATGCCTGCGCCCTTTGCACGGATGTCGTTGGGTTTTGCGTCGAGAAACCAGGTAAGCAGGTCGATGTCATGGATCATGAGATCCATGATCACCGACACATCGATGCCCCGCACTGTGAAGGGAGCGAGTCGGTGTATCTCGATGAAAGATGGCCGCTTGATATGAGGTAATGCTTCTCGAATTGCCGCGTTGAAACGCTCAATGTGGCCGACCTGGAGTACACGTCGCAGCTTACGGGCCGTGTCGATGATGCGCACGGCCTCGCTCACCGACGCCGCAATCGGTTTTTCAAGAAAAAGGTTGTTACCATGCTCCAGCGCCTGTAGGGAGACCTCCGTATGTCTAACAGTCGGCACAACAACGCTTACCGCGTCGACGTCCCTCATCAGTTTACGCACGTCGGAATAGGGTTCGGCCCCGAACGCCTCCGCCACGCGTCTGGACTTTTCGCTGACGATATCGTAGCAAGCAACGTGCTCGACCTCGGGGACTTTCTTGAGGACCCGCACGTGTTCACGACCAAGTCTTCCCGTACCTATGACACCAACTCTCAGTCCCACTGTCGCCTCCCGCGAGTGAAAACAGTATGATACAAGACGAATATTGCTGCAGGGGGAATGGTGCCCGCGGTCAATCAGCTCTACTTGGTGATTCCGCGTTCACAGGCCTCGAGAAAATCGACCAGAATCTTGCGCTCCGGGTCTTCGAAACTGCCGTTCTTTAGCTGCTCCAAGACCTGAGAGACATTGAGGTCATTTCTATAAAGTACGTTAAACATGCTCTTGATCATCATTCTTTTTTCCTGAGAGAACCCCCTGCGCTCCAGCCCGACCGAATTGATTCCATATACCCGCGTCGGGTTGCCCGCGACCTTTACAAAAGGCGGGATATCACGTTCGATTCGGCTACCTCCCCCCACGAAAGAGTGTTTACCTACACGGACAAATTGATGAACGGGCGTGACACCGCCTATGATCGCGTAATCGTCAACGGTTACAAAACCCGCCAGGTTGACCGAGTTGGCAAGAATGACGTTGTCGCCGAGAACACAATCGTGTGCAACGTGCGCGTATGCCATCAAGTAACAACGTGACCCAATAATCGTCTTTGCTCCTTGTCTGGTGGCTACATTCACGGTAGTGAATTCTCGAAACGTGTTGTCGTCGCCGATCTGAAGATAACTCACCTGACGCTCGTACCTTAAATCCTGGGGTTCCGTGCCAATCGCGGCACCGTGAGAAAAGCTGTTGTTCCTACCAATCGTCGTCCGCCCGTCGATGACAACGTGGGGGCCAATTACACAATTGTCGCCGAGTTCAACGTGCTCCCCGATGACGCTGTAGGGTCCGACCTTGACGCCATCGCCGATCTTGGCCCAAGGGTGAACAATCGCTGTGGGATGTATCTTCGTTCTTAAACCGATTCTTGCTACATTCACTCGTTCTTGCATCTCTAGCTCCCCCGTGACAACGGTAGTGAACCTCGCACCACCGCAACATTCTCTAGCGGTCGACGATGTTCGCCAAGAGTTCAGCCTCGGCGACGAGGTCCTCACCAACGTATGCGAGCCCCTTCATCTTACAAACGCGAAGTTTGAACGCGACTAGCTCGAGCTCAAACCTCAACTGGTCCCCAGGAAGAACGGGTTTTCGAAACTTTGCCTTGTCTATTCTGGTGAAGTAGACAAGGTAATTGAGGGGATTGTCAACTGTATTCAGCAAAAGCAACCCGCCCACCTGCGCCATCGCTTCAATGATCAACACAGCGGGCATGATGGGGTGCCCCGGGAAATGACCAGCGAAAAACGGCTCGTTTATCGTGACATTCTTGATGCCGACAACTCGTTTCTTGTCTTCCACTTCCATTATTCGATCTACCAAGAGAAACGGGTACCTGTGCGGCAGTATCTGCATCACCGCGTTGATATCCCAAACGCCGTGAGCTGGCACCCCGAACGTCCGTTTTCTCGTCTCTTTCAAATCCCATAACTTCCTGACGAACTTAAGGTTAGACGTATGACCCGACTTGACGGCATGAACATGTCCTTTAATCGGTTGACCGACGAGCGACAGGTCGCCGATCAGGTCCAGCACCTTGTGTCGAACGCACTCGTCCGGAAAGCGCAGCAAATCCTTGTTAACCACGCCGTCGTCATCGAAAACAATCGCATTCTCGAGACTGCCACCTCTTATCAAGCCCATTCCTCGCAAGTTTTCGATATCTTCCGAAAGCACAAAGGTTCGGGCAGGTGAGATCTCCTTTTCGAACACTTCCGGTGTGACGTCAAACGTGGCGTATTGAGTGCCGATGTGACGATTGGCGTACTGAATGGTAAAACTGACACGAAACCGATCGGACGGTACGGCAAAAAGCTCCACCCCATCCTCCACATGGCTTACCGGCCGATCGATCTCCAAGAAATCGCAGGGAATTCCCTGATTGACAAGACCAATATCCTTGAACGTGTTGACGTACGTCTCGTAGCTGCCCGCACTAGGCTCCGGGGTTTCGTTCCCCGAGAGTTCAATGGTGAGATTGTCGATCTGCAGCCCATAGCACGCGGCGAGTAAATGTTCGACAGTGTGTATCGACACATCTCCCGACATCAGGGTGGTGTTGCGTTGAGACTCCTTGCCCTGCGGAACACTGGTTATGTTTGCCGGAATCTCAACTGGCCCATTTTTCGTATTTCTAACAAAGGTAATGCCGGCATTCGGCGCTGCGGGTAAGACGCGCAACGAAACCTCGTTGCCCGTGTGCAGACCGAGCCCCTTCATCCCGAATTCCTTACTGATCGTCTTTTGTTGTCTTACCATCGCCCATTCTTTTTTGTAGTTCTTCGATCCTCTTCTCCAACTCCCGAATTCTCTTGCGCATCTCGGGTATCCTCGTCGTATCCCCGTACAGCTTTTTTGCGATTCGGTGCTCGCGAGCCGGATAGCCAGACACCGTCGTGTCGTCGGGGATTGATTTGGTTATTCCGGACTGCGCTCCGGCAACCACCCGATTACCGATGGTTATGTGCCCGACACAGCCGACCTGACCCGCCATCACGACGCCCTCGCCCAACTCCACGCTACCCGAAATGCCTACCTGAGCGGCAAGCACTGAATTCTTGCCCACCACCACATTGTGCGCAATCTGGACCAGATTATCGATCTTACTGCCCTGACAGACACGAGTAACCCCGGTCGTCCCTCGGTCAACGGTGCTATTCGCACCGATCTCCACGTCGTCCTCGATAACCACTTTACCGATCTGCGGAATCTTTTGGTATACCTCTCCGTTGCGCGCGAAACCAAAGCCGTCTGAACCGACCACCGCACCCGGGTGAATAATCACCCGGTGACCGATCTCACAGCCTTCGCGAATCGTCACGTTGGGATAGATCAGGCAATCGTTACCGATGGTAACGTCCTCGCCGATGTAACCTCCCAAGAAGATCCGCGTGTTCGGACCGATCTTGGCGCCGCGGTTCACCTGGCAGTACGGACCGATCGAGACATCTTGACCGATTTCGACGTCAGGGTCAACAAGCGCTGTCCGGTGTACTCCCTTCTCATAGAGGATCTCCTTTTGCTTGGCAAACAAGCCGAGTACCTTTACAAACCCGAGATAGGGATCATCGACAAGAATTGCCGGGATGGCGTGTTTTATCCCCCCCCTCGCAGCGATGATGGCCGACGCGTGTGTGGTATGAACAAACTCCTCGTACCGCGGGTTGGAGAGGAATGTGATGTCGCCGGCCTTGGCTTCCCGTATCCCAGCGACACCGCTGATGACGGTCGCCCCATCACCATCGACCACCCCTCCGACGACGTCGGCGAGCTCGCCTAGTTTGTATAATCGCTGCCTCAACACGTCACCTACGGCGCAGTCTTGTTCAGCTCTTGCAAGACCCGTTCTGTCAGGTCAAACGCCTTGTTGGCGTAGACAATATTCGCGTTGGCAATGTCAAACACGAGACTGTAGCCCTCCGTCTCTGCCATGACTTCGAGTATGCGGTTGATCTTGTCGACGATCGGCTGCGTCAGCTCCTTGTTACGTTTGGCCGCCCTTCCTTCTTCACCGAAAGTGTCCGCCATAAACCGTTGATAGTCTTCGAGTTGCTTGTCGTATGTAAGCTTCTTCTCCCGCTGCTTCTCTTCGGAAAGCATGAGGCTTTGCGCCCGCAACTCGTCCTGTAGTTTTACAATTTCCTGCTCCATGGACGCGGCCTGTGCTTTCCAGGCATCAACTTCGCCTTTGTAGACACGTTCGGCCTCCTGCGTCTCCTTGTACTCCGCGAAGATTCGCTGCGAATCGATATAGCCAATCTTGATTTCGTCCTGCGCATACGACGGACCGAGCCAACACACGATGACCGCCGCTCCTAGCAGACTGATTCCAAGTTTCTTGAACATAAAAAAGCGCCTCCCTTGGCAAACAATGTTGAATGATGATCTAGAACGCTCCACCCAGATTGAGATGAGGCTCCCAGGCGGCTCCGCCAGGTTTGTCGAAACCATAGCCATAATCGAACCCCATTATTCCCAGCATGGGCAACTCTATTCTTATACCCAACCCCAAGCCCTTCTTGAGGTCGAATATATCGGCTCCCTGGAAACTGTTCCAGGTATTACCCGCGTCCAAGAAGCCCAGCGCATAAATGGTAGGAGCGATTGGAACGGTGACTTCGTAAGAAAGAATGTTCATAAAACGTCCGCCGAGAAAGGGGGGATTACCCTCGGGGACTATATCGAAGAAATCGTATCCACGGACGCTATACCGGCGGTTCCCACCCAGCCGGAACAGCTCGTAGTCGGGCACGTCACCGGTAGAGCCGAAACCGTCCGAGATCCCGGCCTGGTACTTGAGCTGCAACACCACGTTCTTGAAAAGCCTCTCATACAATGAGAAACCGAGATCATAGCTTTGAAACTGGACGTCGCCACCCAACACACCCCCGTTGAACTCGGCGGTGATGCTCGCCCGTGTCCCAGTCGTCGGCCGGAAAGGGCTGTCGGTCGAATTGCGAACCAAGGTGAGGGCCGTGGAGCTCGTGACCTGCGGCCAGTCGATGTTCAGCAACGGCCCATCGCTATCAATGTAAACTCGCGAAAAGTCTGAGAGCTCTATCGATTCCCAGCTGTAACGCCAGAAAACCGAGGTGTAGTCAAACCAAGGAAACGGCCTACCAATTCGCAACGACGCACCCAGCCGACGGTCGTCGTAGAACTGCTGTCTCACCTGGTCCTGCACACGGTTGAAGACGTTTACCGACAATTGTGTCGGCGTGCCAAAGAGCCAGGGTTCTGTGAAACGGAGGTCGACGGTTTGACGGAAGCTCGAGAACTCCCAGTCGACTCCGACCTGCAAGCCTTTGCCAAGGAAATTGGTTTCCGCCAAACCGATGAAGCCGCTTATTCGATTCAGCTGCGAGAAACCGGCCCCGAGCCGGAACTGGCCGGTCTGCTTCTCCTCCACCGTCAGCGTGATATCGATGTCTCCATTATCCCTCGGCGTCGTCCCGACGTCGGCTGGCCCATTGAAAAAACCCAAATTAAAAACCTCGCGCAGCGAACGACGCAGGTTGGTCGTTCGAAATACATCGCCCGGATTTACGGTAAGTTCGCGGCGGATGACCTCTTCGGAAGTCTTGGTGTTGCCAGCGATGTTTATCTCATGGATATGGGCCGGTTTGCCCTCGCTGATGTCGAAATTGACATCGATCACATCACCGGTGACTTTCTTCCCCGGGCTGATGGAGTTGTAGATGTATCCCTGATTCCAGTAGATCTCGTTGAGGGCCAGTTGAATCTGCGAGAACTCGCTGTCGTCGAAGACGTCTCCCGTCTCGAACGTGATCAAGGCAGCGACACGGTCATCGTTAAAGACCTCGTTGCCGGTCCAAGACACCTTGCCCACCTTGAATTGAGTGCCCTCTTTTATGGTTACAAAAATATCCAAATCCTTGCCGTCGTCGGAAAAGATCAACTCCTGATCGCTGATCTCTGCATCGAGAAAACCATGCGACCGGTAAAGCTCGGCGATCCGACCACGGTCTTCCTCGAGCACCTTGGGTTTGAACTCAGCGCTACGAAGCCAACCGTCCTCTTTGCTTTCCATCGCCTTGCGCAAATCGTCAGAGTCCAGCGACCGGTTGCCAAAAAAATCGATGTGTTTTACAGAAACCTTTTCCCCTTCCTCAACCTTGTAAACGAGAACCGTCGTCGTCTTGCTGGCCTTCTTTTGCCTCTCTGTTACGATGTCGTCCTTGACACTGACCCGGTAGTACCCTTTTTCTCGATACATTTTCTCGATCGTCTCACGATCCTTGCGTAACAAGGCCGGTCGGACAAATGACCCCTCTTTGACCGCCGTCGCCTCTGCCAGCTCATCGGTCTTTATATGGCGATTGCCCTCGAATCGCACCTCTTCTATTCTCGTGTGCTCCACAACCAGGATGGTGAGCACCACGCCACTCCCCATCTCTTCTTTGAAGGCCTGCACATCCGAAAACTCTTTTGTCGAATACAGTCGTTTGAGCGCTTCGCTCACGCTCTGATCACGGTATGGATCGCCGGGCTTGAGCCTGAGTATACGCAGAATCTTCTGCTCCGACACAAAGCGGTTACCCTCGATCTTGATCTCGAAGATCTCGCTCTGGGCGTTCGCGTCGACGGATAAAAGGTGCAAAACGAGTATGCACCCGAGCATCTGCAGGAAAAGTGTTCTCATTTTTAAACGGTTTGTGCGGCAAAAAATCGTTGGCATCCTACCACAGCCTCTTTGACCTGTAAACAAAATCCGGTGTAACTTGTTCCAGGCTAAATATATAACATGGTGATTTAATGGCAACTACTTCGACCAGGGGAGTCCAGGGGTTGGGCAGCCAGCTACTTTGCTTTAGCGACCACTTCGAAGTCCAACGCGCCTTTTTTGACGGCGACATGGATCTCCGCATCTTTCTTGAGACCCTTCCTGAGAAGGAGTTCGCTGAGGGGGTCTTCCAGGTAACGCTGGATCGCCCGCCTCAATGGGCGGGCCCCCAACGCTGGGTCGAAACCTTCATCCATGAGAAACGCTTTGGAGTCATCGCTAAAGTCAATCTCATAATCCAATGTTTTTAAACGAGTTATAAAATCGTTGAGCATGATGCCAACAATCTTTTCCATATCCTTCCTGTTCAGCGGCCTAAAAACAATGACTTCGTCCAGACGATTCAGAAACTCTGGATTAAATGACTTCTTCACCTTGTCCAACAGTTTGGCTTTGATGTTGCTGAACGAGGAACCGGAGCTTTCATGGGCAAAGCCGAGGCTCTTGCCACTGGTGGCCTCGCCTGTGCCAACGTTCGAGGTCATGATGAGCACCGTATTTCTGAAATCGACCCTTCGTCCATAGTTATCAGTCAGAGCGCCGTCGTCCATGACCTGCAGGAGGATATTGAACACATCCGGATGCGCCTTTTCGATTTCATCGAGGAGAATAACGCTATATGGCTTGCGGCGCACCTTTTCGGTGAGCTGCCCACCTTCGTCGTAGCCGACGTAGCCGGGAGGAGCCCCGATCAGTCGCGAAACGGAAAACTTCTCCATATACTCCGACATGTCGATCCGCACCAACGCTTCCTCCGACTCGAAGAGTGTCTGCGAGAGAGCTCGCGCAAGTTCTGTCTTTCCGACCCCCGTGGGGCCCAGAAAAATAAAACTACCGATAGGGCGCCTGGGATCGCGAAGACCCGCCCGGTTGCGGCGGACAGCCTTCGACACGACCTGCACGGCTTGATCCTGCCCCACCACTCGTTTGTGCAGCTCCTCTTCGAGTTTGAGGAGCTTGGCCGTCTCCTCGGCCTCGACCTCGGAGACCGGGATTCCCGTCATCGACGACACCACACGCGCGATGTCCTGCGCTTCAACGACCGTTTCCTTGACCTGCTTGGTTTCGTTCCAGACTTTTCTCATGTCCTGCAGTTTCTTGCGAAGCTCTTTTTCGTTGTCCCTGAAACTTGCCGCCTTCTCGAACTCCTGCGCCTGGATGGCTGACTCCTTCTCACGGCACAGCTCCTCGATGTCCTTTTCCAGCGTTTGCAGCTCCGAGGGTGCGGTCACCACATCGAGCCTGGCTCGCGAACCCGCCTCATCAATAACGTCGATGGCCTTGTCGGGCAGATAACGGTCATGGATATATCGCTGAGAGAAATAAACCGCAGCTCGCACGGCATCGTCACTGATCTTAACCCGGTGATGGGCTTCGTACTTATCTCGGAGACCGAAAATAATCTGCACCGTCTCCTCTTCGGTGGGAGGGTTGATAAGGATCGGCTGGAAACGACGCTCCAGCGCCCCGTCCTTCTCGATGTGCTTCCGGAACTCATCGAGCGTCGTCGCTCCGATGCACTGCAGCTCGCCCCGGGCCAGCGCTGGTTTGAGCATGTTCGAGGCGTCGATGGCGCCCTCGGCTCCACCGGCGCCGACGATCGTGTGGATCTCGTCGATAAAAATGATAACGTCGTCGGAATCCCGTATCTCGTTGATGATCGACTTAAGACGCTCTTCGAACTGCCCTCTGTATTTCGTTCCAGCAACAACAGATGCAAGATCAAGAGTACAGATACGACGATCCTTGAGTATTTCCGGGACTTTGTTCTCGACGATGCGCTGCGCCAGTCCTTCGGCAATCGCGGTCTTGCCCACCCCGGGTTCACCGATGAGGATAGGGTTGTTCTTTTTTCGGCGACTCAGAACCTGGATCACGCGCTCGATTTCCGCCCCACGGCCGATAATGGGATCCAGCTTGCCTTCCCTCGCCATTTGGGCGAGATCGCGACCGAACTGATCGAGGTTCGGCGTGTCACTCTTCTCTTTCTTCGCCTTTCGGGCCTTGACCGTTGTCGACGGCCCCAGAAGCTTGAGCACCTCTTCTCTAACCCGTTTGCGATCGACGCCCAACTCCGCTAGAACCTGGGCGGCCACTCCTTCTCCCTCGCGGATGAGTCCAAGTAGCAGATGCTCGGTTCCCACGTAGTTATGGCCCAACAAACGTGCTTCTTCGATAGCGAGCTCAAGCACGCGTTTGGCGCGAGGCGTAAACGGAATCTCGCCGATAGTGAGCGTGCCACCGCTGCTCTTGACCATGCTCTCGACGGCCTGCTGGATCTGCTCGAAATCCAAATCCATCTTGCTCAAGACCTTTGCAGCAATTCCCTCTCCTTCTCGCACGATACCGAGAAGCAGGTGTTCCGTCCCGATGTAGTCGTGTTGAAGCCGGCTGGCCTCGTCTCTCGCAAAGTAAATCACACGTCTGACTCTATCGGTGAAACGGTCGTGCATTGATGATCACTCCTCCTCCTGGTGCATGTCGCCGGATAGCTTGTGGCGCAGGTAATCGGCCCGAGCCACATCTCTTTGGTGGGCATCCATAGATCTACCCTCGCGCATCTGAAGATGGGCGGGTTGTATGTAAACAAGCAGTTCGTTTAGCGTCTTCAGGGACAGGTTCTTGACAATCCCCATTCCCACTCCCAACCGCACCGCCGATATCAGACTCAAGGCCTCTTTAGTGCTCACGCTCCGCGAGTGACAGAGAAGCCCGTACGCGCGCCACACCTTGTCCTCCAGCAAGCTTCGTGCCTTGCGGAACAGCATCTCGCGCGCTCGACGTTCGAATCCGATGACCTTCAACACCATTTCCTTGAGGTTGCTGACAATGACATCTTCCGACAGACCCAGGGTCACGTTGTTCGAAAGTTGAAAGAAGTTACCCATCACTTCCGTTCCTTCCCCGTAGAGCCCTCTGATGGAGTGATGGAGCTGGCGCAGACTGTCCAGAAGTTTGTTGATCTCCTTGCTATGCACCAATCCTGGCAGGTGAATCAGGAGGGACGCGCGCAGACCCGTCCCGAGATTGGTTGGGCATGCCGTTAAGTGACCCAGCCGGTCGGTGAACGCGAATCCGAGCTGCCTCGACAATTCGCTGTCCACTCGATCTGCCCTGTCGTAGGCCTGCCGCAGGTTGAAGCCTGCACCAAAAGACTGTATTCGTAAGTGGTCCTCCTCGTTGATCATCACACACAGATCCTCGCCGGCATTAACTATCAGCCCCCGGTTGGAGGAGTTGAAAAGAAACTCTCGGCTGACCAGATGTCTTTCGGCGAGAAACTGTCGATCGAGCGAAGACACATTGCCCATCGGGAAATAGTGGCAGGTGCCCAACGCCGATGTCTTGTCAGCAGCAGACCGCGTCTGTTCCAAAACTGCCGCCAGCTCCTCTTTTTCCGCGTTCTGCGGAAAGCGGCGATCCTCGATATTCCTCGCCATGCGGATGCGGCTGGAGAGCACGATCTCCTTCTCGTCGCCGGCGGCATCAAGCCACTTGGCGGGTTTTTTCACCATGTCCCTGATCTGCATCGCTAGGTTTCCTCGACCCTGGTCTCCAGCGTCTTAATGCGATCCCGAATGCGTGCCGCTTCCTCGTAGTTCTCCTCTTCGATGGCACGGGTGAGGGTGTCCTTCAAATCCATTATCTCTTTCCTGATGATCGCTATTGGCCCGAGCTGTCTCGGGCTCTTGCCCTGATGTCGCGTGCTTCCGTGGAGCTGCCTCAACAACGGCAGCAACTGTGTCTCAAAAGCCGTATAGCACTCCGAACAACCGAGTCGCCCGCTTTTTTTGAAGTTGGAATAATCGAAGCCGCATTTAGGGCATTGCACCTTACCCATTTTTTCTGATTGGGTCTGAGCAGACGTATCGATCAGACCAGCGACCAGATCTCCAAGACTGTAACTCCCCGTTGTGTGGACGTCGATACCCTTGGCCTCCGCGCACTCCAAACATAGGTCCGTTGTCACCATTTGATTGTTTACGATTTCGGTGTAATGAATCTTCGATGGTCTAATGCCACATTGCTTACACATAACTGGCATGATTATTCCTCCAGCGAATGTAGCAAGCCGTTTTCCAAAATTACGACACGGTTTGCGTGGCGGGCGAAATCTTTCTTGTGTGTTACCACGACAAAAGTTTTCTCTTCCTCCTGTGCAAGGCCCCTCATAAGATCATGAAGGCCCTCGCTGGACTCATCGTCGAGATTTCCGGTTGGCTCATCGGCCAGCACCACTTCGGGGTCGTTCGCGAGAGCGCGCGCGACCGCCACCCGTTGTTGTTCGCCACCAGAGAGCTCGTTGGGTTTATGATAAAGCCGTTCTGTGAGACCAACCCTTACCAGCAATTGTTCCGCGTGTTCCTGCGAACCTTTCCACGAGCGCCCGCCGATTAGCCCTGGCATCATCACATTCTCGATGGCCGTAAACTCGGGCAACAGGAAGTGGAATTGGAACACGAAGCCGATGACGCGGTTTCGAAGCCGGTTCAACTCTCGCGGGCCAAGTGAATCAACCGACTGGCCTTGTATCTTGAGCGTGCCCGCGTCCGGCTCGTCGAGTGACCCGAGTATCTGCAGCAGTGTACTCTTGCCCACCCCCGAGGCACCGATGATCGACAGCACCTCTCCACGGTCGACGGACACATCTAACCCATTGAGCACCTGAATCTTGCCTTTGCTGCCCTGAAAACTCTTGGTCAAGCCACGTGCCTCGATGACCATGTCTCACTCCAAATCTAAGCGGCCCGGCTCAAAAAAACAAGTTGCAAGCCAGACAATATAACCCATTGCTAAAAAATAATATACGCTGCGCCCCTCGCGATTCATCGATCGCCGACCGACGCCCCGCCTACTCGCTCCGTATCGCTTCGACGGGTAGCAATTTGCTTGCCTCCCAGCTGGGATATATCGTTGCCAGAAAGCATATGAGAATCGCGCTGGTACAAACCGCGATCAGATCTTGCCACTGCACCAGCACGGGCAGCGTCTTTATAAAGTACACGTCCCCCGGCAGATCCAGGTGAATGCGGTCGAGAATCAAGCAGGCAGCATACCCGGTGATCAAACCGCCGATCGTGCCCAAGACCCCGATCACCGTGCCCTCGAGCATAAAAATGGACATCACACCACCTGCAGGAGCCCCCATCGCCTTTAAAATCCCAATCTCCTTGCGTTTCTCCATGATGACCATGGTCAGCATCCCCACCAAATTAAAAGCGGCGACCAGGATAATCAGTGTGAGCATCAGGAACATGAGGATTTTTTCAATCTTCATGTAGCTAAAGAGATTCTTGTTCATGTTGATCCAGTTGTTGGTGCCGTAGTCTTGCATGGGCAGGATGTTCTGGATGGTCTTGTCTACGTCCTGCGCCTTGTAGATGTCGTCGAGCTGAATGCTGTAACCCCTCAAACCAGTCTCAAAATCAAACAAGCGATCGGCGCTTCGTATGTCCATGTAGACGAATCGCGAGTCGAATTCGTACATTCCGCTGTTGAAGAATCCCAGTACGCGGCATTTTCGAACGGTGGGATCCACTTTTCCCCCGCGAATGGTCGCCGGAGCGGTGACCAGGTTCACTTCTTCCCCCAGGCCCACCCGCAGCTCGAGCGCCAGGTCGAGTCCCAACACCACGCCGTCATGCAGTTCCTCGTCCTCAAATATGTCGGTGTCGAAGGATTCGATAGCGGGCTTGATGCTGTCGATGACAGTCGAGACCCGGGCCTCTTGCCTTAGATCAACGCCTTTTACCACGACACCGCGGATACGGGTTCTTCGGCCCGGGATGACTTCATAGGACATCAACGCCTCGGAACGGACAAAGGGCGCTACTGCTGTGACATGATCTTGGCTCGCGAGCATCCCGGCCAGCGTGTCGGCATTCGCCCAGGACTCGGGGTTACGCATAAAAACAACGACATTGGTGTTAAAGGCGACAATCCGCTGACGAAGCTCAGTCTCAAAACCGTTGATCACCGATAGAACGATGACCAGTGTCATCACACCCACGAACACGCCGCCGATCGCGATGGTGGTGATCCTAGACACCAGTGCTGAGCGCCTCTTGGTCTGCAGATACCGCTTGGCGATAAAAAGAGGATAGTTCATGCCCGTGGCCCTACTCGGGTCTCATCTGGGGGAAAAAGAGCACGTCTCTTATCGAATGGCTGTCGGTGAATATCATAGTCAAGCGATCGATGCCGAGACCCAATCCTGCAGCCGGTGGCATGCCATACTCCAGCGCCCTGATATAGTCGTCGTCCACCACATGGGCCTCTTCGTCTCCCTGACGGCGCAGGGATGCCTGCTGCTCAAACCGTCTCCTCTGCTCTAGCGGGTCGTTGAGTTCGGAAAAGGCGTTGCCGACTTCGAAGCCGCAAATAAA
>JAOTUR010000338.1 GCA_029863805.1 Candidatus Krumholzibacteriia bacterium
ATGCTTGAAATTCTATTGACTTACGCCTATTTTCTTTGAGGCCCCACCACAAATAAAACATTCGGAAAAGTTCACCTTATACATTGGTTTTGCCGTTTGATTCGGTTTCTTTACTGGCCGATTTTGGGATTTGGAGGTTTCAGTGAGACACACACCGAAAGGGCGATTCTTATTCCGCTCCTTGATCGTAGTTGTCGCGCTTTTTGTCATCGGGTCCGGGGGGTGCAGCGACGAAACGGATAACGGAACGGGCCCCGGAGATGGGACATTGCAGTTAGTCGTCGAGTCGATTATCTTGAACCCCAAGTCACCCGCCCCTGGTGACACGCTTCTGGCAACGGCTGTCGTCGTCGTTCGTAAAAACGCGGACACCGACACCCTGATTGCCGGTGATTTCGCCAGTTACGACTGGTCGGCCGATGGCGGTCAGTTTCTCGAGACCACACTGTCGACGGTCAGATGGGTCGCACCGGATACCTCCACAATGTTTACGATAAGTGTAACGGTCAGTCATAGTGTGGGGACGGCCTCCGCTTCGCGGAACATGTTTGTTAGCCGCATCCTGCCCGTTCGGGAATCCGGAGCCGGGCCGATGACCATCAACCCGACCGGAAATACGATTGTCTACCTTAGCTCTGTTTTTCTTCCGACCGATATGCAGTTCAACGGTTTCGACGTCAGCTCACTCGACGTGGGTACGGGAAGCAGCAGCCTGTCTATCACGGCCGTCGGCCAGACGCAATACAGATTTAGTCAAGACCTTGCGCTGGCGGCGTACGTGGTACCAGGTGTGAGTGCCGGACTGCGAACCCTCCAATACCGGGCGTTGGCCGGCGGGGCGGCAACTGACATTCCGCATCGGTTCTTTACCCAACGCGCGCCGCAGTTTACGGAGCCGTACTTTCTGCCCGACAAGACGTTACTCACCTATCAGATCTTTTTGCCCGATCTTATCGCCCCACCAAGCCAGGGAGGGGTGGACACGTTTGTTGTGGCAACCTGGGATCTGGCGACGGAGACCGAAACCCGCGTGGCTGTCGAGCTGGGAACGAACAACTTTCATCCGACGTTTTCGACAGACGGTGCGAAACTCGTCTATGTGTCTGACCGTTCGGGTAACCAGCAGTGGGAGCTATACGCCCTGGCGGTGGCTGGGGGCATGGTGACACCGGACACGGCGAGCGCTCCGCTACAGCTCACGCAAACGGGAGGGTTGATGGGCAGCTCGACCACGGTCCCGGTTGATCGACCAAAAGCTTGGAACCCGGTCGATCCTATCCTCGCCACGCTCGATGAGGATGGCAAGATGAGATTGGTGCCCACCGACGGCAGTGGTTCGATTCTGGTAAATGTCGCCGGTGAGGTGCGGGAGTTTATCTGGTCGCCGAGTGGCCAAGATCTTCTAATGACGACCGGCGACAGGATTTATCGAGTCGACAAGGCGGGTGGTGCAGTCGAGATTCATCGCGCGGATTCGGGGGACAATATTTCCCGCCTATCGTGGTCGGATGACGAACGTTACCTGGTCTACGTGATTAGACGGCTGGCCGACACATGGTACGAACTCATCGATCTCGGAGGATCACTGGGAATTAGTGCTCCGCTGCGAGTGACACCGTCCGGCCCTCTGGGGGTGGCGGATATTTATTCTGGGTTTGCACCGATCCGTCCGGTTTGGCTGCCCGGCGAGCCTGTGGCCTACTTGCTATTCTTTGACTCAAACGCGACGCCGGGTATCTACAAGATGAACTTCGGTGGGTTGTCACCCTGACGGACGACCGATGAAGGCATCCAGACTCCTCGCGCTCCCACCTTATCTATTCGAAGAGCTGGAAAACCGTTACAACGGAGCGATTGCTAAAGGTCGTGACGTCATCGATTTGAGCATCGGCGACCCCGATTTATCGCCTCCGGAATCGATGCTTTCTCACCTCAAAGAGGCCCTGGCAAATCCGGATTACCACCGCTATCCGCCGCAGCGAGGCACGTCCGATCTCAAGGCATCGATCCGACGCTACCTCTCTCGCCGCGGCGGTATTGAACCGAGCGACGATCAAATCCTTGTTCTGATTGGCTCAAAGGAGGGCTTGGCCCATCTGCCGTTATCCGTGTGCAACCCGGGCGACGTGACACTCGTGCCGGAGCCGGGGTACCCCGTCTATGGGTCA
Organism: Candidatus Krumholzibacteriia bacterium; assembly: GCA_029863805.1. Classification (GTDB taxonomy): domain Bacteria; phylum Krumholzibacteriota; class Krumholzibacteriia; order WVZY01; family WVZY01; genus JAOTUR01. The sequence goes on from JAOTUR010000338.1 coordinate 2,169, forward strand.
TCGGCGGCATTTGCGGGTTGCCGAATTGAGACCCTTGAGCTCGACGAGTCGACCGGTTATCTCCCGGACGTCTCGCAGTTGTCGATGGCGGCCGCGGAAGGGGCCAGACTCTGTTTTCTCAACTACCCCAACAACCCGACCGGCGCAGCGGCGGACGCAGAGTTTTTCCGGGCGGCGCTCGAGGTTAGTGGTAAAAGAGAGCTGATAATCGCAAATGACGCTGCATACGCCGATCTATATTTCGGGCCCACTAGCCCTCTGTTGTGTGCTACCAAGAACGCCCTGGATCACGCGATGATCGAGTTCTTTTCGTTCTCCAAAATGTATAGTATCACCGGGTGGAGGGTTGGGTTTGCGGTTGGACATCGGGAGGTCATCGAAGCCCTTTCGCATTTGAAGGCAAACATCGACTCCGGGGTGTTTGCGGCCATCCAGGAGGCGGTGGCAAGGACTCTGGATGGCAGTGGGGACGCCTATGCGGAAGTCATGCGAAAACACTACCGCGAGCGACGAGACGCGGCGACCCGTTTACTGGCTAAGCACGGCTTCCATTGCTTTTCGAACTGTGCTACCTTCTATCTCTGGGTGCGAGTGCCACCGAAGTGGACGTCCATGGAATTCGCCATAAGCGTGCTCGATGGCGCCGGCGTGCTGGTTACGCCGGGCGTCGGATTTGGCATGGCGGGCGAGGGGTATTTTCGAATCGCCCTCACTCGACCGCTTGCAGAGATCGAAAAAGGGATCCACAGGCTGGGCCGGTTCTAAGAGTCCCGATGACTTTTCATGTGCGCGGTTTCAAGCAAGGAGGGGATGGGTGCACGATATCATTCGGCTAAAAGACTTGACGGTGTTCGGGTATTACGGGGTCTCCCCAGCCGAGCGCGAGGTCGGGCAGAAGATACAGCTCGATATCGAGCTGCATGCCGATCTGAAAGCGGCCCGTGAAAGTGATTCACTCAAAGATACGATCAACTATGAGCTAGTCTATGCGAGAGTTATGGAGGTCGTATCGAGTAGCAGACATCGATTGCTGGAATCTCTGGGTGAAGAGATAGTCGATGCGTTGATACAGAGTTTTCCCGTCTCAAAAGTTGCCATCAGCTTGCGAAAGCTCAACCTCCCCTTTCCAAACAATCTTTCCTACGTCGAAGTATGTCTGACGAGAAGCGCCGCAATCTGAACGGCCATCCCGCCTATCTGAGTCTTGGCTCAAATCTGGGTCTGAGAGAATCCAACGTGTTGAGGGCTTTGAATCTTCTGGAGGTCTGCGGGGCAGGGCGGGTGAGAAGAGTCAGCTCTCTGTACGAAACAAACCCGGTCGAGTGCACACCCATGCAAAGATTCGTCAACGCGGTGGTGGAACTTCAACCTTTACTTTATGGAGAGGATTTGTTAAAGGGGTTACAGGCGTTAGAGAAGATGATGGGCCGACGTGGTGGACACAACGAACCGAGAGAGCTAGATATCGATATCGTTGCCCTTGGTGATCT
>JAOTUR010000157.1 GCA_029863805.1 Candidatus Krumholzibacteriia bacterium
GGCTCAAGATCATGGCGGAGCTCGACATCACCGAAAAACGGGTGCCGCAAGACGGCCGCATCAAAATTCGGATAAATGGCAAGCCGATCGATCTCCGTGTGAGTACTCTGCCGACTATCTTTGGCGAAAAGATCGTTATGCGAATACTCGACAAAAGCAACCTACAGGTAAATCTCGCTCGTCTGGGGTTTGAAGAAGATGCAATGGCGAAGTTTCTAACCGCGATCGAAAGTCCATACGGAATGGTTCTGGTGACGGGGCCGACCGGTTCGGGTAAGAGCACTACACTGTATAGCGCCTTGAATAAGATCAATAAACCACACAGCAATATAATGACCGCTGAGGATCCCGTGGAGTACAACCTCGACGGCATAAACCAGGTAAACGTTCACGAGGAAATCGGTCTGACCTTTGCCGCAGCTCTCAAAGCATTTCTGCGGCAGGATCCAAACATTGTGATGGTTGGTGAGATTCGAGATATGGAGACCGCATCCATCGCAACCAAGGCCGCGCTCACCGGACACCTGGTGCTGAGTACATTGCACACCAATGATGCAGCGAGTTCAATAAACCGTCTGATCGATATGGGTATAGAGCCTTTTCTCGTAGCAAGCTCGGTAAACCTGATCGTTGCACAGCGTTTGGTGAGGCGACTATGCGACAAATGCAAACAGGAGGTCACACTACACGAGGAGACGTTACGGGAACTTGGTATTCCTGAATCGCCCGAAGAGTTGACCGTGTTTCAAGCGAAGGGGTGTGTGAGTTGTAACGACACCGGCTACTCTGGTCGACAGGGCTTGTATGAGGTGATGCCGATAAGTCCAGGCATCCGTGAGATGATATTGGAAAGGAAATCGACGGCCGAGGTCAAACATACCGCAATTAAAGAAAGCATGCTGACGTTGCGCTTGGATGGATTGGAGAAATTCAAAAAGGGTGTCACGTCGCTCGAGGAAGTCTTGAGGGAAACGAGCGAATTCTAGTGAAAAGGCGGCAGAGATGACTAACTTGAGAGACCTCTTGAATGAGATGATCGAAAAGAAGGCGTCAGACCTTCACATTACGGCCGGACTTCCTCCGCAGCTCAGGGTTGACGGTGAGATTCGAGGGACAGACTATGCACCGTTGACACCTGAACAAACGCTTGAAATCACATATAGCGTCCTTAACGAGGAGCAGCAGAAGCGATTCGAAGCAGACCATGAGCTCGATTTCTCTTTTGGAGTAAAAGGATTGAGTCGCTTTCGCGCCAACGTGTTCTTGCAAAGAGGGGTGACCAGCCTGGCTATCCGGCAGATTCCGTATGAGATCATGGCGTTGCGATCCCTCGGCCTGCCAAAAGTCGTAGAGGACCTGGCCGCAAAGCATCAAGGGCTAATCCTGGTCACCGGTCCCACCGGCAGTGGTAAATCGACGACGCTGGCCAGTGTTATCGATAAGATCAACACAGAGAGACATAATCATATCATTACAATCGAGGATCCCATCGAGTTCGTCCATCAACACAAGAGTTGCATTGTTAACCAACGTGAAGTCAGGGCAGATACCGAAAGCTTCACCGCCGCGCTAAAACACGTCCTCCGACAGGACCCGGACGTCATCCTGATTGGCGAGATGCGTGATTTGGAGACTATGGCGGCGGCTCTGACAATTGCCGAAACCGGACACCTGACTCTGGCCACTCTCCACACTAACTCAACGTACGAGTCAATAAATCGAATTGTCGATTCATTCCCATCGGCGCAGCAAGGACAGATACGTGCCCAACTAGCTTTTGTATTGGAAGGCGTTGTGACCCAGCAGCTCATACCCAGAAAGACTGGCAAGGGACGGGTGCTGGTATGTGAAGTGATGGTATGTACTCCGGCGATACGGGCAACGATACGTGACGACAAGATTCACCAGATCTACGGACTGATGCAGGCGGGACAAAAATTCGGAATGCAGACGATGAATCAAGGGCTTTTCAGTGCTTGTGTAAAGGGAGACATATCGATGAATGAGGCGACACGGCGCAGTCCGGACCATGAGGAATTGCAGACCATGCTCGGTGAAAAAGTTACGTCCTGGTAGGAGGCCCTGCCGGAGTTCTACCCTGAAGGGGGACCCATTATGGCCACAACGTTTATCTGGAAAGGCAGAAGCCCAAACGGTGAAATACTCTCCGGAGAGTATGTTACCGACAACAAACAGGAGCTCGTTGGCTATCTCAGAAAACGCAAGATAATCATTACCTCGCTGAAGGAGAAATCCCGCCAGATCAATATCGCACTACCTTTCGGCAACAAGATTACGGTTAAGGATCTGGGCGTGTTCACAAGGCAGTTCGCGACAATGATCAATGCGGGTCTGCCCATGGTGCAGTGTTTGGATATTCTCGCCTCGCAGTTAGATAAGGATTCCTTCAGAAAAATCGTCGCCACAGTTATGGCTGATGTTGAAGGTGGGACGACACTGGCCGAGGCGCTCGGAAAGCACAAGACGTTTAGTCAGCTCTACGTCAACATGGTCGAGGCCGGTGAGGCAGGTGGTATTCTGGATCAGATCCTCGGTCGTTTGGCTCAATACCTCGAAAAAGCGGAAGCTTTAGCGCGCAAGGTCAAGAGCGCGATGATGTATCCCGCAGTCGTATTCTTTGTCGCCATCGCAGCGACGGTTTTCATGCTGATGTTTATCATTCCTACTTTCGCCAAGATGTTTACCGATTTCGGTGGTGATCTTCCATTACCCACAAAAGTCGTGTTAGCCCTCAGTAATTTCCTGAGGAGCAAGTGGTGGCTTCTCGCCATTATTATCTCCGGCGCCGTCGTTGCCTTCAAACGGTTCTATGTTACCGACGCCGGTAAGTCAAAAATCGATATGCTCGTCTTGAAGGTGCCGGTACTAGGTCAAGTTATTCGCAAAGCGGCGATAGCCCGTTTTACTCGTACACTGGGAACGCTTATCTCGAGTGGCGTACCCATTCTCAACGGTCTTGACATTACGGCCAGAACAGCTGGTAACAAAGTAGTTGAAAAAGCAATATACGCCACACGTGAGAGCATAAGTCAGGGCAACACTATCGCCGAGCCGCTGAGACAGAGCGGGGTGTTTCCTCCCATGGTGACACAAATGATCGGCGTCGGCGAACAAACCGGCGCGCTCGACGAGATGCTCGAAAAAATTGCAAACTTCTACGACGACGAGGTCGACACGGCTGTGGAGACTCTGACTTCCGTAATTGAGCCGGTGATGATTGTGGTCATGGGTGTGCTCGTGGGTGGAATGCTCATCGCCATGTACCTCCCGATGTTCAAGCTGATCAACGTCATTTCGGGAGGATAACGGTATGGGGAACCTCACACTGCGGGGTTCCTTCGAAAGGCCTCGTACGCTGCGAGCGTTTTTGGGGCTGAGAATGATGGTTCTCGCACTCATAGTGGGTGCGGGAATAATGATCGCGCAGCTTAGCCAGGACGAGTTTTCGGCTGCCCCGCTCTACTTGTTGCTCGTCCTAAGCTATCTGGTCGGCGGTATGTTTTACGCCGCGCTCCACCTGGGTCTAAGGACGATTGCCGGAATCTGGCTGTTGATGATTGTGGATATTGTCTTGGAGACGGCAATTGTCCACTACAGCGGCGGTGTCACCAGCCAATTCTCGTTGATTTTTTGTCTGTCGATCATCGCTGCGGCGTTTTTGCTGCAGGTACCCGGCGGCCTCGGTATAGCACTTCTCGCGTCGCTGTGCTACATCTGCTATGGACTGTTTGAGAGCAAAGGACTCGTGGTACCACCTGGGGCAACGGCAGAACCACAAGAACTATCGGCCTACGGTTTTCTGCAGACGTATATGCACGTGTCGCTTTTCTTTCTTGTTGGGGCAGTTGCAGGCTACCTGGCAGAGCGCATGCGACTCAAAGGCCGGCAATTGGAAAACGCTAAAACGGAATTGAGACGGCTACGAATTGACACGGATAACATACTCAAACATATGAGCAGTGGCGTTCTCGTGATCGATTCGGAAGGCAAGATTTTGACCATAAATCCTGTAGCAGAGCAAATTCTGGGATTCGGCAAGAAGGACATTCGATCAATGGATATTCGAGACACTTTCGACTCCCTTATGCCCGAATTTACCGATGAGTTAGTCCGCGCATTGCAATCCGACGAAAGCAAACACCGACAGGAACTAAGTGTAACAAGACCGGGGCGCCAATCTCTCCCGCTGGGCATCAGTATTTCACAGCTAAAAGATGACGACGACAACAAGAGGGGAATTATCGCGGTATTCCAGGACCTGACAGAAGTGCGAGATATGCAGGACAGAGTTAGAAAGGCAGACCGTTTGGCTGCTATCGGTGAATTGTCAGCCGGCATCGCCCACGAAATCAGAAATCCTCTGGCCTCGATCAGTGGTTCAATCGAAATGTTGTCACACGAGATAAGAGTTGATGGTGAGAATAAGCGGCTCATGGAGTTGATTGTAAAAGAGTCGGATCGTCTGGATCGAATCATAAATGACTTTCTTGAATTCGCACGTTTAAGACAGCCTGCAATTGCAGACGTGTCCATCGAAATGTGTCTCGGCGAGGTAGCTGTTCTCCTCAAGAACAACGCTTCCATAAATTGTCACATCGTAACGAAGGTACACGAACAATGTCGTGATGTGTTAGTGCGTTTAGATGAGGAGCAAATGAAACAAGTATTTCTGAATTTGGGCATCAACGCCTGCGAGGCCATGCCTAACGGCGGCCAATTAACCATCGAGGCCGCCATACTGCCCAATAGATCGCTCCGGATTGCGTTTGCAGATCAGGGCGCAGGAATAACAGAAGACACGCGTAGCCGGCTGTTTGAGCCGTTCTTTACCACAAAAAATGGAGGAACAGGACTTGGTCTGGCGCTAGCCAACAAAATCGTGGAAGCGCATGCGGGTAGAATAGACGTTCGTAATCGCGAGCAAGGGGGAGCGGAGTTTGCTGTCATTGTTCCTCGCTCCGCGCTGCTCAAACGAACGAATGAATATGGCAATATGAGTTCGGTGAAATAACAGTCCTTAGTCGACAGGCAAATGGGGGAATCTGAATGGCTGGAGAAAGAATTCTCATCGTGGATGACGAAAAGAGTATGTGTCAGTTTCTTTCTATCATGCTGCGCAAAGAGGGTTATGTGATTACTGCTGTGAGTAACGGCAAGAAGGGACTCGATCAGATTAAGAATCACAAGTTCGATCTCGTTGTTACTGATATCAAGATGTCGGGAATGGACGGAATAGCGTTGCTCAGCGAAATCAAGAAGATGGATAGATCTATTCCAGTGATTATTATGACGGCGTACGCCTCTCAAAAGACCGCGATCGAGGCGGTTAACCATGGCGCGTTTCACTATTTGATAAAACACGCGAAGAACGATGAGATCAAAATGGTCGTTCGCAATGCCTTGGATATGAAGCGGGTGCGGACAGAGAACATGCTCCTGAGAAGACAGCTAACGAAGTCCAGTGATCTGAAAACCATTATTGGCAAGAGCGAAGAGATCGAAAAAGTGTTCAGCCTGGTAGACAAGGTAGCGGATACCGATAGCACGATACTCATCGGTGGCGAGAGCGGAACCGGCAAGGAACTAATTGCTCGGGCGATCCATTTCAGATCTCATCGCGCGAACAATCCTTTTGTGAGCATCAACTGTGGCGCGTTACCGGAGAACCTTTTGGAGAGCGAGTTATTCGGTCACGTAAAAGGGTCCTTCACCGGCGCCATTCGCGACAAGGAAGGACTGTTCAAAGTGGCGCAGGGCGGTACGTTCTTCCTCGATGAAGTTGGTGAGACGTCTCCCACTATACAGGTAAAGCTATTGCGTGTGCTGCAGGAGAGGGAAATCATTCCTGTGGGGGGCACGAATCCGATCAAGGTGGATGTGCGATTGATCGCCGCCACTAACGCGGATTTGGAGAAAGCCGTCAGTCACGAAAAATTTCGCGCGGATTTGTACTACCGACTCAACGTGATTCCAATTCAGCTGCCGCCGCTGCGAAGACGCAAAGACGACATTCCGTTGCTGGTGAACCACTTCCTGAAGAAATTTAACGAAAACCTGAAACTGGAGGCACAAAAGGGTATCTATAAAGACGCGATGGATGTGCTCATCAACTATAACTGGCCGGGGAACGTTCGCGAGCTTGAAAACGTAATAGAGAGGGCCGTAATACTCGAAGAAACCTCGGAAATCCAGGTGGAGTCTTTGCCGGACAGACTGCTCTCGCGAGATACGAGCCCGCAAAGTCTCATCACGGATCGAGCCCAGGTAACGTTGGAAGAGCTCGAAAAGGAGTATTTGATCAAGGTGCTGGAGGATACGAACTGGCAAAAGAAGCGTGCAAGTTCGATTCTGGGCATCAACGCCTCGACACTCTACCGCAAAATACAGCGTTATGGTCTCGAATCGGGACGCAAAAAGGAGACAGTCGAACAGGATTAGCATCATGCCATTTGCAAACTGCTGGATTTTCTCCTAAGTAATTCGCTTAGGGGTGGCCATATGCGCGGGTTTTTTCGCATTACTAACCTAATTTATCACAATCAGTTGTGCCGTAAGGCGAGGCCGACGAGGTTTGGCATGCTCCTTGCCAAAAACCATGCAGGATCGGGAAACAGTCGGATATTTTTCATTAAAGACCGACTCAACCATAAAGGGAGGTTTTTCCGATGAGAAACAAAGGTTTCACCCTCATCGAGCTGATGATCGTCGTCGTGATTATCGGTATTCTGGCCGCGATCGCGATTCCGAACTTCATCAGCATGCAGGCTCGGGCCAAAGAGGCCTCGACGAAGTCGAATTGCCACACGGTCCAGTTAGCTGCAGAGGACTTCGCGGTGCAGAATAACGGTGTCTATGCGACCGACGTCGACGCCGACCAGACACCGGCACCCGCGAGCCAGACGATCGTCAACATGCTGCCGAGCGGTCTCAGGCTGGAGAACCCGTTCACCAAGGCCGTCACAGAGCCGGTCAACGGTGCCGCAGCCACGCCCGGGCAGTGTGGGTACGTGCCGATCATCCAGGCCGGCGTCAATGTTGGTTACACCATCAACGGTTGGGGAAAGCTGGCTGAGGTCATTTCGCTTACAAGCGGATCCTAAACCTGTGATGCAAAGACCGCAGGAAAAGGCGAGAGATTTTACATCTTTCGCCTTTTTTCTTTGGCGGAATCGGTACGAAACGTGCAATTAGTCGTCTTGCGGCCGTCAGGTGGGCGGTATTCAATCATGGGCGTACTCTATATGCAAGGGGTCGGTAAGTCCTACTCCAGTGGCTTTTGGGGTAGGAAGCGGCTGGTCCTGTCTGACCTGTCACTCGAAATCAGACAGGGCGAGGTGTTTGGCTTGCTCGGACATAACGGAGCCGGCAAGACAACTACCATGCGGCTCGTCCTGGGTCTTCTCAGACCCGATACGGGACGCATTACACTGCATGGCAAGTCGAACAGGGCAAAGGAGTCGCGGTCGAGGATCGGTTATCTGGGTGATGAGATCGGCCTTTACCCGCAGTTTAGCGCCGATGAGATCATGCAGCTCACCGGAGAACTGTTTCGCATGGAGCCCCGCTTTCTACGCAAGCGCAAGACACACTTATTGGAGACGGTTGGTCTATCGTCACACACGGATTTGAAGGTCAAGAAATATTCCAAGGGCATGCGTCAACGGCTCGGCATCGCCTTGGCACTTCTAAACGAACCGGATTTCCTGATTCTCGACGAACCCTACAGCGGTCTAGATCCGATAGGGCGGCGGGACGTGCGACAACTGCTGCTTAATCTCAAGAAAGAAGGCGCAACGATCCTCCTCAGTTCACATATCGTGCCGGACGTCGAGGCCGTCTGCGACCGCGTTGGAATCCTCAGCGGCGGCAGAATACAAAGGTGCCTGGCGCTCAAAGACATATACGCGCATAAAAAAGCGTCGGTAGAGATCACCGTCTCGGGAGTCGATCGGAGTATTTTTGATAACAACCCATCGGTTGACACGCTCTACGACAATGGGGAAGCAATCGTCTTCAGGTGCGAAGGTGCGGATATCGTCAAGGAAGTCGTCACAAAAGTCTACGCCTTCGATGGCACGGTATTGGAAGTAAAACCTCTCAAGTTCAACTTGGAAGATTATCTTCTCGAAGCGCTGGTTGAGGTCGACCCGGCGCGGGACGGTACCAAGACTTCGGCCTCCCCGGAGGAGATGACATATGCGCATAGTCAATAGCTTCTCGGCTCCGGCTTTGACGATCGCCAGGTACACACTGCTCGGTTATCTCAAGGAGAGAGTGCTTCTTGTCGTGATCATATTTGCGTTCATTCTC
>JAOTUR010000177.1 GCA_029863805.1 Candidatus Krumholzibacteriia bacterium
ATGGTGTCGTCTTATGTTCTTGCTCCCCTCGCGGTCGGAGCCCAGCAAAAGATCATCATAGATATCGGCCTGGCGGCCATTTCGCTTTTGGGGATCCTGCTTGTCATTCTCCTGGGGGCGAGCAGCTATTCACGAGAAAAAGAAAGAGGAATCCTGCCTAGCATTTTGGCTAAACCCATTAGCCGGACGGACTTTGTGCTCGGCAAGTATATGGGTACGGTCCTCACTATCTGGATGGTGATGGCGGTCATGGCTGGGGTGTATCTTGCCGTCGCGCTGCTCAGCCACAGTAACCTCAACGGGACGATTTTTGCGGCGATGTATCTATCTGTTGTTGAGGTGGCAGTACTCACCGCGGTTATGACATTTTTTTCATCGTTTACTACACCACTGCTAAGTTCGCTGTTTACGTTATGTGTATTTGTCAGTGGCCATTTGAGCAAAGACCTTCTGTCCTTCGCCGAGCAGTTTGGACATGCGTTCTTTCGAGTCATCTCGCGCGCAGCATTTTATGTTTTGCCAAACCTGTCCTTGTTCAATATCAGACCCGAGGCGGTTCATAATTTACCCTTACTGGAACGCTACAGCTCCTCGGTATCGATGTACGCGGCATTCTATATTCTCTTCTTCCTCTTTGTGAGTTGCGTTATCTTTCATCGCAAGGACATCACTTAATGTGGCAAAGCCGGAAACGCACAGTCGTCTTGTGGGCCGTCGGCGGTATCTTATTGACGGGTTTGCTCGTTTCCACGACGCGCACGCAGAGGCTGCGCCACCGGCCTTATCTGCACGAGAGCCTCTACCTGCCTTCGGGTGACTTCATCGATGAGCTGTCGCTGGGCTATAAACAGGTCGTGGCCGATCTGGTGTGGTTTTCCGCCATTCAGTATTACGGAGAGTACAGAAAAGGTTATCACAGCCTTGCATATTTTGAGGGGCTGATCGATATCGTGACCCGACTCGATCCCCATTTTGTTTTTGCTTACGTCTTTGGCGCTTGGGTTATATCGGAAGACATGGGTGACTTCGATCATGGCACCGACATGCTCAAGCGTGGTATGGCGAACAATCCGGTGTCGTGGCGTCTTCCCTTTGAGATAGGCTTTTTACATTTCGCCAATCGAGTTGACTACAAAATCGCAAGTCGCTACTTGGATCTAGCATCACGAATGCCCGGCTGCCCCGAGCAGGTGCGACGCTTCGCGGCTTTCGTCTATTCGCGAGCCGGCGAGCACGAATCGTCGATCAGGTTGTGGGAAGCCTACAAAGAGTACACGGACAATCCGTATCTAAAAGAGCTGGCCGATAGATACATAGAAAAGCTCACACGAACTGAAACTTCGAGTGGGGCAGATTCACAATGAGCAAGGATCCCTCCGTTCTTGCCGCAGCTTTTGGTGTGGGGCTTTTGTTAGGCAGCTTCTTGAACGTGGTGATCCATAGGTTGCCCCGGGGATCATCCGTGGTTGGCGGGCGATCGAAGTGCCCGAGTTGTGGCAAGACGATTCGATGGTACGACAATGTTCCCATTGTTAGCTATGTGATGCTGCGAGGGCGGTGCAGGCGTTGTTCGACATCAATTCCGCTGAGGTACCCGGTGGTTGAACTCGTGTCGGGGGCGGCCGCGCTGCTGGCTGTCTATCGTTTCGGGCTGAGCTTGAAATCGGCGTGGGTCTACGTTTTTCTCTGTGTGCTCCTGGTCATTACATTTATCGACTGGCGTCACCGGATCATTCCGGACGTGCTTTCTATCGGAGGCATGGTTTTTGGATGGGTGGGGTCGATCATTTGTCTCGACATCAATCTCATCGAGTCCTTTGTCGGCTCTGTCGTTGGTGGAGGTCTATTGTTCACCATCGCGGCGCTCTACAAGCTCGTTCGCAAGACCGATGGTATGGGCGGGGGAGACATCAAGCTAATGGCCATGATTGGTGCGTTCTTGGGCTGGAAGATGATCTTTCCGGTGTTGTTTTTTGCATCGTTGTTCGGGTCAGCCTACGGACTCATACTCATGGCTAAGGGAGGACATGGAAAGACGGCGGTGGCCTTTGGTTCATTCTTGGCACCCTCCGCGACTCTGGTATACCTGCTAGGGTCACGCCTGTGGAATCTCTATCTGGGTTTTTGACAGCGTTGTCCGAGTTTATTGCATTTGCCACGGTGCACTTTGCAAGAGGGTTAGCCAGTCGGGTCGGATATCCCCTCGGCTTCTGAGGAAGTTGGCTATTTTTCAACCGGTTACACGGATATTTGGTGGGTGGCAGAGTGGCATATTTGTTGCGTCCGGGACGTGGCATGACATTCAAAAACCATTGTCATTTCGAATCATGGGGGACGCCTCCAGAAGCCTGCATGAACTCGAGAACTCCGTGATACAAGGCTGGTGCAGACTATGAAGCTGTTTTCAAAGAAGAGCAATTCGTCGGTCGGACTGGATATCGGATCGAGTTTTATAAAGGTCGTCGAGATTGACCACTCGAAGAGCGAACCGCTCCTGAAGAGCTACAGTATCACGAAGCTTCCCCCGGAGGCCATCGTGGAAGGCGAGATCATGGACAGGAGCCTCGTGATCGAAGGTATTCAGGATTGCATGACAAAGGCGGGGGTCACCAGGAAGGACGTGATCACAGCCGTTTCTGGTCGTGCCGTGATCGTCAAGAAGGTCGTCATGGACAAGATGAATCCAGATGACGCGAAGGAAGCGATTTTTTGGGAAGCGGAGCAGCATGTCCCTTTTGATATCGACGACGTCTGTCTTGACTTTCAGGTGCTAAAAGAAGATGTCGGCGCCAACCAAATGGAGATTCTCTTGGTAGCTGCAAAGAAGGAGATGGTGAACACCCACGCGGACCTTATTCGGGACGCGGGGTTCAACCCGATTATTATCGATGTTGACTCGTTTGCCGTCCAAAATGCGTACGAGGCGACATCCACTGCTTCGGGAGAACGGGTTACCGGTCTTATCAACATCGGGTCGGACGTCACCAACATCAATATCGTCCAAGACAACATCCCACTTTTTACTCGCGATCTCAGCGTTGGAAGCAACGCCTTTATTGAAGCCATGCAAAGAGACCTGGGTGTGAGCTTCGAAGAGGCCGAGGCGATGGTCAGCGGTGAGAGTGAGCTCGAAAATAGTGAAAAGTGTCGTGGCATAATCGACAGCGCGGCCGCAGAGCTTTCCATGGGCATTGAGCGGTCTCTGTCATTTCTAAAGACGGCTGGAGACGCCGAGGAACTCGATGAAGTGGTGCTGAGTGGTGGTGGTGCCCGCATACCCTGGCTGAAAGAAAACCTCGGCGAGAAGCATGGCATAGAGTTCAGAATAAATGAATCGTTGAGTAGCATTGAGCACGACGACATCCTAATGGGCGATTCGCAAGAACTCGAAAGGATGTCGCCACTGTTCAGCGTTTCGCTTGGTTTGGCGCTAAGAAGGGGAGGGGCATAAATGATACGTATAAACCTGCTCCCGGTTGCGGAAAGAAAACAAAGACGAAGCCTCAAGCTACCGTCCTTCTCGGGTGGCGGGCCAAAAATCGTGTGGGCACTCGTCGCCGTGGTCATCTACGTGGGGATGGTATTGGCGACCGTGATGCTACAGACAAGGAGCATCCGTACGCTTGAGCACAAGGTCGCGGAGGCGAAAAGGGAAGCGGCGGAACTAGCACCGCAGCTCGAGAGGATCCGACAGCTCACCGAGGAAAGGGAAGAGGTAAACAAGAGGCTAAGCGTTATCGCAGCACTCGACAGGGACAGGTACTTCAGGGTAGGTCTGCTCAACGACATTAGCACTCAACTCCCTGCCAACTGCTGGCTGACGGCTGTCAAAGAGCTGGGTGGCACAATCATGACGGTCGAGGGTGTGACCTTCTCGAACTACATCATTGCAGACCTCATGAACAATTTAGAGAAAACGGATCATTTTACGCAGGTGGATTTGAATATAGCTCAAGAGGGTTCAATCTTGGATCACAGGGTAATCCAGTTCACGCTGCAATCACAAGTCTCGCCGGCGGGGCAGGTAGCAGTGGTGACAACGGAGAAAGGTCTGCCATGAATCTGAAGGATCCAAATGTTCAGAAAATACTGCTGGGAGTTGTGGTCCTTGTCGTACTGAGCTACCTGTACTTCGGGACGCAGTTACTTCCTTTCTTTTACCAGGCGCGTAGAGCGGAGATCAAGGCTTTGGATGAGGAATATGCCAAGCTGAGTGCAGACCTCGAGAAGGCCAGGCAGACCGTTGGCAAACTCGCTCAGCTGGAAGCGGAGTATGAGCGGCTTCATGAACAGTGGCTTTCTGCCCAGGAGCTGCTCCCCGAAGAGCAGGAAATGCCAGACCTATTGCGAAAAGTCACAACGGCGGGAGTCAGAGCGGGTGTGGAGTTCATGCTCTTTCAACCGGGCTCACCGGTCCTGCACGAACAATACAAGGAACACCCAGTCAAAATCCGAGTTCGCGGCGGCTATCATCAACTGGGCATTTTTTTGAGCCGGCTGGCTAACCTGGAACGAATCGTTAACGTGTCGGAGCTCGATATCAAATCTGCCGTGAAGGCGGCGAGGGGTAGAGGGGGCAAGAACAAGGACGAAAATGCCAGGAATTCGATTGTGGCGGATTTTACGCTGACTGCCCACACACTGATCGGAGGCGTCGAAAATGAAATGGTGGCGGAACAGCAGTAGCAAGGTGTTGTTAGGATTGGCCGTAACGGGAGTCGCTTTCGCGGTCTTCGCCTCCGGCCAGCAATCGGCAATGGCCGAAAGTGGCAAAAAGGCAAAGCTGCGCGAGAACAGTTACTATTACAGCGCCTTCAACAAACGGGATCCTTTTCGGTCACTAATCGTAGGAGAGTTTGTCAGCGAGAAGAAGATGTCGCCCATCGATTTGGCGCGGGTAGAGTTGGTCGGTCTGGTAAAGGGTGAATTGGATCGTTTTGCATTACTCGAAGACAACAAGGGATTCGCTTATATATTGAGAGTCGGTGATCGTATCAAGAACGGTTCTGTTGTCGCCATAGGTGATAAGACGATGGTGGCAAGGGTGACGAACTTTGGACAATCACGTAAGTTTACCCTGCGCCTTGCCGAACGAGCAGAAGGAGACAAAAAATGAAACAACTCTTCTTGATCCCCAAAACGGCGACAGCCATCGCTATTGCTGCGGCTCTGGTCATGAGCGTCACTGTACCAGGCGATGCGTCACGAATCAGCTCGCTGAGAATCGAACAACACACCGGCTCTTCCAGCTATGTCATTGCCAAATCCGGTGAGTTAGAACTGCAGGACTTTATGATGGAAGATCCCCCGAGACTGGTTCTGGATTTTGTGGGTGCCGAGCACGAGCTCGACAAAAACAAGTTTGAAGGAGACGGAAAGTTCGTGAAGTCGGTGAGGACGAGTCAGTTCACAACAGACCCCGAGCATATCACACGTATCGTGTTCGATTTGCAGGAAAACGTGGCCTATGAGTTGTCGAACGCGGCGGATGCGGTGACTATTCGGTTCTTCTCCAAGAAAACCCCGACCGAGAACAAAGAGTCTCCGCGCACGATGGGTGCTTCGGTGTCACCGATGAACTCGGGAGACCCCAGTGTCCCAGATTTGAAGCCGAGACCGCTGCAGGATGGGGTAAAAGACGAACCTACACCTTCAGGTGAGGTAAAGCAGCAGACATCGGCTAAGTCGACCGATCAGCCTGCAACACAGGCGAAGAACACCAAGCAACCGACAAGCGAAGCCAAGAGCTTCGATGCATGGCTGTCTCAGCCGGCGCAGTCCTCGTCAGACGGCGCCAAAACCGATTCGAGTCCCAAGAAGGCAAGTCAGTCCTTTGGTGATTCTCAGCAGTCGCAGGCCAAGCAGGAGTCCAAGCCCACCAGCGTTTCTTGGGCAACGTCCTCCAAGACCCAGAACAGCATGCCCGCGAACACGATGAATCCTCCAAAACAGACGCTTCCATCATACACCTCCAACGCCGGTCTGGCGCGAAACAAGAACATGACCATCGATGTTCAGAACGCCCACGTCAGGACCGTGCTGCGAAGTATGTCGGAATTCTCCGGCACCAACATTATCTCCGGACCTGAGGTGGATGGCAAGGTCACAGCGCACTTGAAAAATGTGCCCTGGCGGCAGGCGCTGGACATTATTCTTAAGTCTCATGGCTATGGCTGGAGAGAAGAGTATGGTGTAATTCGTGTCTCAACGCTGGACAAGCTCACCAAGGAGGAGCTTGAGCTACAGGCGGCTGAGCGCCAGAAGGATGATTTGCTGCCACTGACGACGGAGATAATGTCGGTGAGTTTTGCAAACGCAGAGGAGATAAAAAAAGCACTCAAGGAGATGCTGACCCAGAGGGGTAGTATAGAGGTTGAAAAGGGCAATAATGCTCTGGTGGTTACAGACATCGAGAAGAACGTCCGCAAGATTGAAGTCATGGTGACGGAGCTCGATCGCAAGACAAAACAGGTCGAGATCGTAGCCAAGATGGTTGATGTGGATTTCGAGGCCTCCCGTGAGATCGGTATTCGCTGGGATGCTTTAAACCTGGCCGTCAGCGATGTTGGCGCAGTCGGCGACGCCGTTGTCGATGCTCAAGGCAGCGACCCGATCGGGACCCTGCGTGTTGGAACGGTTCAGTCATGGGGTCAGTTGCAGGCCATTCTTGATGCGCTGGAAAAAGAGCAGAAGGCCAACATCATTTCCAACCCGAGAATTGTAACCGCGGACAACCGCGAGGCAAATATTCTCGTTGGCAAGGAGATACCGCTGATCGTGTCTGACGAGGCGGGCAATCCGATTACCGAGCTCACTAAGGTTGGTATCATCCTTAGAGTCACACCGCATGTGAATTCCGACAACACAGTCACGTTGGATCTTCACCCTGAAGTCAGTGAGCTGAGCGCCCAGGCCACGGTTCAAGGTGGAGTGATCATTTCGCTGAGCGAAGCGGATACGCGCGTGGTGGTTGGTCATGGAGAAACGGCCGTCATTGGTGGGTTGATCAACGAGGTCGAGAGTACGCTCGAGAGGGGGGTACCGGGGCTCATGAAGCTTCCGTTCATTGGTAACCTTTTCAAACTGAAGAACAAGACTAGAAAGAAACGTGAGCTGATTATCTTTGTGACACCGAAGATCGTGGATCAGATGGTGAGCAATCAGTAGGTAGACGCGGTTTCCCGGTCCGCTTGCATGAGGGCGGCGAAGCAAAACACTTGCTTTGCCGCCTTCACGCATTTAGGGTATGATGTACAGCCTGCGCAGACGCAGGAAACGATTATTTCCTTGCTGGTGTGGTGACCTAGCTCATGACTAAGGGTAGTTACCGGGTGCGGGTGATCTCGGGCGAGCTCAAAGGACGCCTGCTCTATTACCCCACAAGCGGCTCGCTCCGGCCCACCTTGCAGCGTGCCAAG